>CAZITN010000093.1:0-9123 GCA_964542175.1 uncultured Thermodesulfovibrio sp.
GGACAGAGCCTCTTCCACCGCATAACATCACTTTCCAGGTCAAGGATGAAGACCTCGATCAGGTCTTTAACTGGTAGAACTCAATAACTTCACTCTGGCTCTGACGCATAAATCAGCTGAGGACAGAGAATATGGAAGGGAGGCGGCAAGGCTCCAAGAATACAATGCAACCGACAGGATTTATGGGACAGCAACCTGATTCTACAGGTGTTATACCTGAGTGTCTGGTTAGGTCTGTGTGGTACAATAAACCCTAATTTTCTAAGGTGTCGAGCATTGGTATTCTTTCCGCCATACCGCCTCTCCCTGTCGTGTCAGATTGTTTTGGACACCAGTGACTCGAAATATACTTTAATGGAGGTTAGTCTATGGCTACGGAAGAGAGGAAGAAAGAGATTCTGAAAAAGCTAAGAGACGGGGTAATCCAGTATGATGAGGATTCTGTAAAGGAGGCAGCACAGGCAGCTCTTGATGAGGGGGTTGATGCCAACGAGGCGATATTCGGTGGACTGGTTTCGGGGATGGAGGAGGTGGGGAGGCTGTTTGAGGCTCAGGAATATTTTGTTCCCGAGATACTGATGTGTGCTGATGCTCTCTATGCAGGACTTGATATTCTGAAACCGCATGTCGAAAAGATTGACCTGGGCTTTAAAGGTTCTGTTGTTATTGGGACTGTTGAAGGTGATGTTCATGACATCGGTAAAAACATCGTCAAGATGATGTTTGATGTGGCAGGGTTTGATGTATATGATCTTGGCAGAGACGTACCACTCGACAAGTTTGTTGAGGAACAGATCAAAACCGACTCTGATCTTGTCTGTCTTTCAGCCATGATGACCACTACAATGGTTGGGATGCAGAAAGTTATTGATATACTCAGGGAAAAGAATCCCGATGTCAAAATAATGATAGGAGGAGCTCCTGTCTCAAAGGATCTTGCTGACAGATGGGGTGCTGACGGCTATGCCCCTGATGCAAGCAATGCCCTTCATGAGGCCATAAATATGATTTCTGCATTGAAGAAGATGAGAGATGATGCTGAAAAGTCGAGTTAAGATCAATGCCTGTCAGTCCGCTGCTGTTTCAATATCTCTGTTTTAAAACAGACTGGGAGAATCTGGAAACAGGAAAGGAGGTATAGGTATAATATATGTTATAATTTAGATATTAAGCACTATATATTATTGATTAACCTGAAGGGATGATATGATTTAGTGAAGCCTTACTGCCACTGAAGGCAGGAGACCGGCTGAAGAGACCTGACAGGCAGCATATACGGAATGGAGAAATCAAAACTTAAAAAGGATGAAAGAGAACCGGATGTTTTGAATCCTGAACTTCCCCATCCTACAAAGCTCTTTGTCGAAGTAACAACCAGATGTAACCTCAAATGCAGCATGTGTGTAAAGCAGACGCCTGATGGAAGCATCCCTGAGGGCAACCTTTCACCGGAACTCTTCAGGAGACTTGAGCCAGCATTTTCTCACCTGGAAACAATGGTCTTGAACGGCATAGGAGAACCCCTCCTTCACCCTCAACTTGATGATTTTATTAAAAGGGCAAAGGAGCTGATGCCTGAGAATGCATGGGTGGGATTCCAGTCAAACGGGATGCTTTTGACCGAAGACAGGGCACTTTCTCTCATTGACTCGGGGCTTGACAGGATATGTCTCTCTGTTGACTCTGTCTCAAGCGAAACCTTCAGCAAGATACGTGAAGGCGGCGAGGTCCATGATATTGAGAGGGCCTTCACGGTTCTATCCAAGGCCAGGGAGAGGCGGAACAATAATAAGTTGAAAGTCGGTATTGAGTTTGTTCTCATGAAAGACAATCTTTTTGACCTTCCCCGGACGATCCGCTGGGCTGCAGGGCATGGCGCATCCTTTGCCATTGTCACCCAGCTCCTTCCCTACGACAAATCCATTGCAAGGAAGGCAGTCTATGATACAAACACCTTTGAGGCGATATCCGTATTCAAGCGGTGGAAGGAACTTGCCGAGAAGGAAGGAGTGGATATATTTGAGTATTACGATGTCTTCATGAAGTTCTTCAAAAACAGCTATGAAGAGAAGCTCTGTGACTTTATTGAGAAAATGAAGGCAGAGGCCCGGTCTAATGATACGACACTGCATCTCGAACGGCTATTTTCCCGCGACGAAGAATGGTTCAGAACGGTTGAAGAAGTGTTTGAGGAGACAAGGGCTGTTGCCGGTGAATTCAATATCGATATAGTACTTCCTGAGCTGGCCCCGAAGAACAACAGGAAATGTGAATTTGTGGAATCCATGAGTGCTTTTGTCTCATGGGATGGCAATATCCACCCGTGTTACTTTCTGTGGCATCGGTATGTATGCTATATAGGCGGACTTGAGAAGTTTGTGAAGCCCTGGAGTTTCGGGAACCTGAAAGAAAATGATATCCTGGAGATATGGAACAGGGACGAGTTCAGGGATTTCAGGAAGAGAGTGCTTCATTACGAGTTTCCATTCTGTTTCGACTGCAGTTTTGCCCTTTGCGATTATGCACAGATGGAGGATTTTATACAGGACTGTTACACCATAAAGGTGCCCTGTGGGGCATGTCTGTGGTGTACCGGCCTCTTTCACTGCCTGCAATGAGGTATAATTGACGATGGCAAGAGATGGCCTGAGAATAGTCATCGGTTCAGACCATGGTGGATATGCCCTCAAAGGTGAGATTGCGGAGTATCTCAAAGGCGAGGGCTATCACGTTATTGATGTAGGAGCCTATTCTCCTGAATCTTCTGATTATCCGGACTTTGCCCGTCTCGTGTCTGAAAAGATTTTAAAGGGGGAGGCGGATCGTGGTATATTGATATGCGGTAGCGGTGTGGGTGCCTCTGTAGCTGCAAACAAGTTCCCGGGGATAAGGGCAGCGGTATGCCATGATACATATTCGGCCAGACAGGGTGTAGAAGATGATGACATGAATGTTCTCTGCCTCGGGGCAAGGATTATAGGTGTTGAGCTTGCACGGGAAGTGACAGGTTCATTCCTTAAGGCAGAGTTCAAGAGAGTGGAGAGATATGAACGAAGACTCCGGAAGATAAGGGAGATTGAGCAGGGATGGATAACGAAAGACTGATACATGACTGGATGTGCCGGAACCTGAGAGACCGGCTCTCAAGGGAGTACAGGGAGATCAGGGACAATATTTCCGGAAGGGAGAATGACCTCAACGGTGTTTATCCCGACCTGATACTCGGCAATCACGGTATGGTCCTTGCAGCCTGCGAGGTGGAGACGGAAAACACCATAACGCCGGAGAAGGCAGAGGACTGGAAGAAGGTGGTTTCAGGAGGGGTAAAGCTCTTCCTGATGGTGCCAAAGGAAAATACGAAAAAGGTGACATCCCTTTTATGGGAAGCCGGGTTAATGGATAAGGTCTCCATAGGTACATATGAGATAGTTATAAGGATGCCCTGAACGGGTTGAAAGGAGGAGAGATGAAAAAGTCAATCCTTGTTGTATTTGTTTTATTGCTGGTGCTTGGTGGGTGCAAGGGTAAAGACAAGACAAAAGTCTATTATACCAAGGAGGGGAAGGTTGAGGTCTCAGAGAAGGAAGAGGGCAAGGTGAAGGAAATGACCGTTACCACTGAAAAGGGCACCGCCACACTGAAGACCGCCAAGGGTGAGATACCTGAGGATCTTGGTGTACCGGTCTATCCTGGGGCAAGTGCCAAAGAAGGCGGTACTCTCAGCCTCTCTGGGGACAGGGATGGAAAGAAGGGGAGTTATTCCTCGACATTTCTTACCACTGGTGACGATATTGAGAAGGTTATAGATTATTACAAGAACGAGCTTGGAGAAAAGGCAGAGTTCTATGAGATGACCACCCCCAATGGTAAGATGGCAAGCTTCACCCTCGGAGGAGATCAGCCTGAGAAGATCACCGTTATGCTCACACAGAACCCGGACAAGAAGGTAACGAATATTCATATTACAAAGATGGTAGAGGAGAAATAGAACTGATTATACGTTCTAAGTTCTGAGTTAATTGCGTTTGTTGCGTTGATAGCGAACGAAATAAACGTGATCAACGAGACAGACGAGATGAATGCGAGTAACGCAATGACCTAATGACCAGTGACCTCTTTCAGGCTAAGGTCAAGGTTGAGGCTGAGTAACCCAATAACCCAGTAACCCAATTACATAGTATCTAATGACCAACAACGAATACACCAATATACCAATAACAAATAACCGGTTTCAGGGTTTTCTTTAAGCAGTATCCTGATGTCCTCTACCATCAAAAGACACCTTAGAACTGCCAAGGGTATTCTGAGAAGGAACTGGACAGGTTCCTATACGATGCCTTCCGCCACCCTTTATCCCCACCAATGGAACTGGGACTCGGGGTTCATTGCCATAGGCTATTCCCATTATGATACGGAACGGGCGATATTGGAACTGACGAGCCTCTTTGAGGGGCAGTGGGATAATGGGATGCTCCCCCATATCGTCTTCAATCCCCGTAGGCTCGGGGAGTATTTCCCCGAACCTGACTTCTGGCAGACAGAAACCTCGCCGAATTCACCAAAGGAGAGAATGACATCCGGGATTACCATGCCTCCAGTTCATGGAATGGCTGTTCTGAGGATATACGATAACGCACCCGGACAGGAGAGAGAGAAGGTGAGGGCTTTCCTGGAATGGATATATCCGAGACTTCTCAGGATGCATCGGTATTTTTATGAAGAGAGGAATCCCGACGGATCAGGGCTTGTATATATAAGACACCCCTGGGAGTCGGGCATGGACAACTCCCCGATGTGGGAGAAGGTTATGGGGGACTGGGAACTTGGCAAGACGGAAGTGCCAGCTTACGAAAGGAGGGATCTCTCCAAGGGAGTCTTATCGGAAATGCGTCCCAGGGACAGGGATTATGACAGGTTTGTCTATCTTCTGGATCTGTTCAGGAGACACCATTATGACGAAAGTGCAATTTCAAGGGACTGTCCGTTCCTGGTATACGGACCCCTGTTTAACTCAATACTCTGTGCCTCCAATGAGGCGATTGTCCGGATCGCCGACATCCTCCACGAGGATACACGGGAGCCACGACAGTGGTATGAACTTACCGCGAAGGCCATAGGAGAAAGGCTTTACAACCCTGAACAGGGTATCTTCAACTTTTATGACCTTAACAAAGGGATCATCGTAGATGTGGAGACCGCCGCTGGCTTCATACCCCTTCTCTGCGGGGCTGCTACCGTGGAACAGGCTGAAAGGATCTACGGATACCTCAACTCCCGGAGCTTCTGTGCCCTTCACCAGGGCAACTGTTTTACCATTCCCAATTACGATACCCGGAAGGAAGACTTTGACAGGCTCAATTACTGGAAGGGACCTGTCTGGATAAATATCAACTGGCTTCTGATGAAAGGGCTGAGGCGATACGGCTATCACCAGAAAGCGGATTCCGTTGCAAAGGACATACTCCAGCTTCCGATCAGGTTTGGTTTCTACGAGTACTTTGATTCCTTTGATGGAAGGGGTTACGGTTCTGAAAATTTTTCCTGGACAGCGGCCCTCTTCATAGATACAGCAATGGAAACCTATGAAGAGACCGGCGAGAGACCTTTCATGGAAAGGATCAGAAAAGGGTTCTGGTCAGGCTATGTTCTAAACAGAGAGGCCCCTCTCCCTGAACAACCCGCAAAGAACCTCTCCCAGGAACTGCTCTCCGTAATAAAGGATATCAAGTCACGGTATTATACTGATGAAGGTCTTGTCGATTACGACTCCATAAGGGGCTCTGATGAGTACAGGGCATACAGGCAATTGACGGCTGCCTTGAGGGGGTTCCCGCTGGATCAACTGAGGGAGAGAGAGGAGCAGCTTGCCTTCTGGATCAATATTTACAACACAATCATCGTTGACGGGATAATCTCACTCGGGATAAGGAGCTCCGTAAAGGAGGTGATGGGCTTTTTTTCAAGGGTGAAGTACATTATCGGCGGGTATGAGTTTTCTCCAGATGATATAGAACATGGGATCTTAAGGTCAAACCGGCGTCGTCCCTGGAGGCCCTTTCCTCAGTTCGCTCCATTCGACAGAAGAAGACAATTCTCAATGAGAGAGCTTGATCCGAGGATACATTTTGCCCTTGTCTGCGGTTCCCGGTCATGTGCGCCCATAAAGTTCTATACGCCGGAAGGAATAGATGATGAACTTGAGAGGGCAACCATCAATTTTGTGAACAGTTCAGAAGTAGTGATCATTCCTGAGGAGAACCGGCTGGTCATATCAAAGATTTTCAAGTGGTACGAGGGTGACTTCGGAGGGCTGGAAGGGGTGCTGAACTTCATAGAAAGGTATCTTGTTGATGATGACAAGAGGGATTTTATCAGGAAGCGGCACGGAAAGGTACAGGTTGAGTATCTTTATTACGACTGGAATCTGAACAAGTGATTGATTACCTCTTTTTATCCCTTTTCCCTGGGACCTCAAACCTGTAAAGATGATATGCCGTGTCAGGACCGATCAACTTACGGGCACTTTCAGGGGGAAGAGAGATCTGCCCTTTTAATATCATCTCCCTGTATTTGTATCGCCTTCTTATTAAAAGGGCCTTTTCTTTCGCGTTGTGGCAGTCCATGGTTTATATTTTAACAGTTCTGATACATTGTGGCAATTACCAGTCATTGTTATATAACCCAAACTGAGCGATGCTATCAGGTACAACACATGGGGAGGCGAGGGGTAAAGGGCCTGAAGGTTTTGATCATCAGAGAATCCTCACCCGGACGTCGATACGACTCTCCACGAGTCGTGAGACTCGTTCCGGGGTGAGGCCTGATGATCGCCTCGGAGACGGGCATGGAGGCCCGTCGAGAATGATGTGAAGGCCTTTTGCCCCTCTGCCTTTACAGTATAATAGCTCAATTCAGGTATAATAACATCGATGTTTCCTGAACTTTGCAAAAAATGAGGTAACTGCATGGGGCATACCCTCACAGATCTTCCAACGCAAGGGGATTAATCGGTATTTCCGCTTGTCTTATTGAGGAAGCGATGAGAAGTTCACTGGAGGCGGGATTGAGGAAAGGACGACTCAGAGGTGGAGGAAGGCGCGGTAATGTCTTGCCTGAAGGCTCCGTGAGTGTAAGCCCCATGCCTCCGGGGAAAAATTTATGCACTGTAAGGGTTTCATAAAAAGGAGGTGGTTCCTCTGAAAGAAGAAATACATGAGATCAGGTGCGGTACGTTGGACTATTTCGGCCCCGGCGCAATTGAGAAACTGCCTTTCATCCTGAAGAGGTTCAGAGCAGCAGGCCTCAGCAGGGTGGCTGTCATAACTGGAAGGAATGCCTACAGAAAGAGTGGTGCCTGGGACAGGATATTACCGGTTCTTGAAGAAGAGAATATAGAATTCATTCACTACCACGGAATCAGGCCGAACCCCACTACCGAGCAGATTGACGACGCTGTCAGGGCTGTGAAACCGTTGAGCCCTGAATTCGTCATGGCCATTGGTGGCGGGAGCGTGCTGGATGCATCCAAGATTGTTGCCCTGCTTTTGCTTCATCCTTCTTTGAAGGCCCGTGACATATTTATCAACAGGGAGGCACCCGGGAGTTCTCTTCCGCTGGTTGCCGTCAACCTTACCCACGGGACCGGCTCCGAGGTTGACCGCTATGCAGTTGCCACGGTACCGGATGTAAAAAAGAAAGTCGGTGCAGCATCTGATGCCATGTACCCCAGGTATGCGATTGATGATCCTGAACTGATGCTCAGCCTCCCTCCTGATGAGGTGCTTCACACCTCACTTGATGCCTTCAATCATCTCATTGAGGCTGCTACTACCACCCTTTCATCTCCATATACAAGGATGATTGCGCGGGAGGGGATGAAGGTTATTCACAAATACCTCCCACGGGCGATTGAGGCGCCTGATGATTTAGAGCCGAGGTATTATCTTCTCTATGCCTCCATCCTTGGCGGTATTGCCATAGACTGTTCTGTGGTCCATCTCACCCATCCTCTTGAGCATGTGTTAAGTGCGATGAGGCCCGGACTCTCCCATGGCCTGGGGCTCTGTCTTCTTCTGCCTGCTGTAATAAGGACGATATACCCTCACGTCCCGGAGGTGCTTTCGGAGATACTCAAACCTGTCGTGCCCTGCCTGGAGGGAAAACCGGACGAGGCGGAAGATGTGGCTGATTCAATACGGGAGTGGATGGATGAACTGGGGATCAAGCCCGGACTCAGACATGCGGGGTTCAGTGAGGACGATATTCCGGAGATAATGAAGACCTTCCTCCTTGCCCAGGGATACAGGGGTTCCGTATCTCTTGCCCCTCTACCGGTGGATGACGGGATCATTGAGAGGATTTACAGAGAGTCCCTTTAAAGAGAGTATAAGGCGAGAAACCAAACAAACGAAATAAACGAGATAAACCAAATAAACCCTATTACCTCACATCCCGGTAATGGCGGATAAGTTTCTCCGGTGAGGTGCCTAAAACGGTATAGGAGAAGGCAAGTATCCAGTCCCTGAGCAGCCCGTAAAGAAGCCCTTCTTTTTCAAACCGTCTTGGAGAGACGGTGACCGGTGTATCAATGAAGGCAATCTTTCCCACCCTCTTTGCCCTCCGTCCCAGTTCTATATCCTCCATAAGTGGTATGTCAGCAAAACCTCCTATGGATTCAAAGGTCTCTTTTCTCAGGAAGATCCCCTGATCGCCATAGGGGATGGATGTGAGCCTTGATCTCAGGTTTGCACTTGATGATACCACCCTGTAACAGAGGGATGGTGAAGAGTATCTGATGTCAAAGGCCCCCATAACTACTGATTCGTCTCTCAGTCTCTCGCGGATAAGGGAAAGGGCATTCACCGGTGGGATACAGTCAGCATGGAGAAAGAAGAGTATCTCACCTCCCGCCCTGCCGGCTCCTAAGTTCATCTGCCTTGCCCGTCCTTTTCCCGAGACGAAGACCTTTCCGGTAAAGCCTTGGGCAATCTCCACGGTCCGGTCAGTACTTCCGCCATCTACGACTATTATTTCATCATTTTCTCCAGGTGCAAGGCTCCCAAGGGTCCTTGCAATGGAGACCTCTTCATTGTAAACAGGGATTATTATACTGATCCGTTCCAT
>CAZITN010000094.1:0-8815 GCA_964542175.1 uncultured Thermodesulfovibrio sp.
CTCCTGCTGACCCCCCAAGTCCAAAATCATGGGCATAGTGATCTGGCCCTCCATAATACAATACAAACAGTGCCGGAAAGTCCCTCCCTCCTGTCTCTGCCCCATCTGGATAATACCGCTCCAAAAATTTCTTTGCTTCCTCTGTCGGTGTTGCATCCAACAATTCAGATGGCTTGTAGGGAAAGAGTCTTGAATAGGCTTTAGCAATTGGTTCTGCAAGATTGACTTCTACAAAAAACTGCTCTATAAAGTTTTTTTCCTGTGTCCCCCACCAATTTGCACCTCTTCCGTAGTGACTGAAAAACACTGCACTTGCACACTCCCCTCCAGTCATACAGTCCTGTGTATTCCCATACCGTTCCATAACTCTATCCTGATGGTTCAACCACTCATATACGGTCTGCACTTCTTCGCTAAGTACTTTCCCTGCTGATGAATTCTTGTTCTTCTGCTGCACTGTGGTAGAGTAATTATGGGCTGGTACCAGGTTTTTTAGATAATAATCAAATGTATTGTTCGGAAAGGCTCCGTCTGCAAGGGTTATCATACCCTTCGGCAGCCCGTGACTCCACATCCCTGGTATATTCCTCCATCTGCCTGAACTGTACAAATCCCTTGCAAAAAACTCATTGCCCAGTATCCCTGTCTCATCCGGCATCTTCCCGGTGAATACGCTTGCCCAGCTGGCAAGCGTGATCGAGGGGAATATGGCAGTTACATCCCTGAGTTTTACCGTGCCCTCATATGTTATTAACTGAGACAGACCTGAAAGATTATTCAGGTCTATATAACAACTCTGCCCTCCACAACCTCCGGGATCAATGTAGGATGCCTCATCCAGAGCATAAAGCACATCCTGCCTGAGTCCGTCTATGCCTATTACAATAACTCCAACAGGCTCTATCGGTATCTCCAGTTTTGCACCGTTTATCTCTATTTCCACCTGATTGCCTATGCCTCCGTAAAGGACGGATATCTCATTATTCAGATCTGGTGGTGTCTGATACTGAAGGACCCTCATACCAAGTGCTGTCTTTGAGAGATTGGATACTATGAATTCACTCTTCATCTTCGTGCTCTCACCTGTGCTATCTTCTATCTCTACCGTACACTTCCCACCTGAAAGAACGAAATGAAGCGGATACTCCACTGGATAGTATCCTGTAACATCTGGGGTGCTTACCAGTACTCCATCTCTGTCCACCACCCTGATTCTTCCTCTCAGCCCCTCGCAGGTATCCGTCAGCGCTTTTGATTCAAGTTCTATCCCGTAACGTTTCTCTCCCCTCCCGCCGTCTGAATACCTTATCTCTACCACATCTCCAAGATAGTTCCTCACCTTTACACCTGCCAGAGGAAGTATCTTTACTTCACTCCTTATCTCCATCTCCTGCCCGTTGTTGAGTATCAGTTCTGCACTGTAGGTTCTGCCTGCACTGAACTCCGTCCCCCTCAGAAGCATTACTTCCCCACTGCCCTGCACCGCTCCCGGAACCGTTATCCATTGCCTCCCGTTCTCATAGACCACAAAATCCGTTCTACGTACACTGTATTGCACAGGCTCTATCCTGTATTGTATCGTTGTATCGGCCTGAAGAAGGCCCGTACTGTCTACAAGCAACACTGACGGCGTCAGGCCGGTTATCTCAGGAAGAACGCTGTAAACCACGCTCAGAGGCGGCGGAGCCACATCCCTTATCTTCAGTATATTCCCCCTGTCACACCGCTTTGTCTCCGTATAATCAATCTCACTGCGTATGTAGCAGACATCCTTTCCTATCCCAAGGTCAATATCCTCTACCACGAACTCTGCCGGGTTCTCCCTGATCCGGGGCACCTTCACTACAGCACTCCCCCTCACCTCTATCGTTGCCTCCCCGGGCATATCACCTGCCCGGAGCCATATCTCATAGGTCCCGTCTCCCCTGTTCACTGTCTTTTTTACCTCTGCCTCTCCCTGCACAAAAGGGCTGATCACTGCATTTGTTACCCTTCCGGCTGTGAACCGCCCCGTACCTTTCAGGTAGAGCTCCGGTGTGTTCTCCAATGTATATTCCGGCATGCTGTATATGACCTGTACCCTTATCGGATATGAAAAATCCTTCCCTGCTCCCGCTGCATCTGTTATACCACCTTCTTCATTCCCACTGACCAGCAGGGTTGCATAAAGAAAGGGCGGTACGTACCTGCCGTATTTCCACCAACCCTCTGTATAGAGGGTGAGGTAGACCACCGGGAGCCCCTGGCTTTTTACCTCCACTGTATATTTCGTTGCAAGGCTGTCCCCGTATACTCCCTCCACCACAGCCAGACCATCAGAACGGCTTTTCACCTGCAGTGTATCCGACAGATTACAATTCCGAGTGAGCACTGGGATGTCCTCTATGCACTTCTCCCCCTGAAATAACTTCAAGTTCCTGTACGCATCAGGCAGATCCGATGTCCTGTACTCCTTCGGATAATCCTTGTAAAATTCAATCCCGAGATCTTCATATTTGTCTACAGGCCGGGCAGGAAGCACTGTGTATGTCACCTCCCTGTTTGAAACAGGGTTTCCGTATCCGTCTTCCACCCTCACCGCCAGTGATCCCGTATAGGTGTTAACAAGACCGCTTAGCCCGTCTCCCTGGATAATGACGAGGTGGTCCGGCTCAGCAGGTATCCCGTATATTTCAAAGGGGGCATCTGCCTCCAGTATGCCTGAACGGGTCTTTACACTTGCCCTGATGTGGTTTACTCCGATCTGTGTCTCATATTTATCATTTCTGGAGTCTATCTTTGAATAGGACGGGTTTGCCCCTGTCTCCCTGCCCGTGGTGAACGCCACTGAGGCTATCCCCTTCTCATCAGTAATAACCGTCAACCCGGTAGTTCCAGATACCGCACCAAGATATCCTCCGCCGCTTACTACCCGGAATGTAACCTCCGCCCCTTTCACAGGCCTGTACTTGCGGTCCCTTACAAGCACCTGTAGCGGCTGAGGCACTGCTGTGTTTACCCTTACCCATTGCATATCTGTGGGTGATACCTTTATGATCGAATATGCGGACAGGGGATCATCATTTGTATCGCGCCAGCTGTATGGATGCCTCAGCTTGTCAGCAAGTTCCTGATCCACCCACTTTTCCGGGCTTATCGCCGTCATCCCTCCCGCTATCATCCCGCTTAGCATATACCCGGACTCCCCTGTTTCTGGATTTTCCTTTATATACCCCATACCTGTCCAGTCTCCATGGCTGATGCCATATGGCTCCTGGCTGATGGCATATGGTGTGTAGACAACCATGCCCTGGTTGACTGTATTGCGAATATCCTCTTTGATATTGTCATCAAGGCTTAATGACGGTAAAACAGTCTCTACATTCGACTTGTTAATTGTCAGTATCTCTACGCTGCCTCCTGTCTCCTGTCTACTACCTGCTATTGAAAACAGTTTTGCTGTTGAGATGGACTCCACCTGAAAGTCATCCTCGAATATCCTGTTCTCCAATATAGAGCCCTGAAGCGCCGATATCTGCATAAATAGCTTTTCCCTCTCACCAGAACCCCATCCACTGTCTGGTGTATCCTGTCTGCTGTCTACCACTTCCACTGCCTTCAGGTTTACATCTATATACACTCCCCGCCACTTGAACTCATGAGGTGTGTCTAACAGGTATGTTACATCTATCACCCCTCCTATAGTTACTATGGCAGGTACAGGACGTATGATATTCAAACGCAGTAATGATGCAAGTTCTTCCTCAGCACTATTCCACCTCTTTATGTAATTCATCGCCTCCTCATAAAGAAGGTTCTCTGCGGTCTGGCCTGTGGTATCTTTTGCCTGTATACTCTCCCCCCGGGAAGCTATTGCGATTACAGCAAGGTTCCCTGCCACATGGCTGTTCCCTGTCTGTATGCTACCCGAGGGGGAGAGAATCTCTACCGTGAGATCATATTTCTCCCCCACAGGAAGGCCATCACTCCCAACAGCCACCCTCCGGCCGTTTACGATCAGCACAGGCCTCACTCTCACAAGATAACACGGCGTCCTGTCAAGTCCACCATATGCATTAATTATCTTATGGTCCTCCACCGTTTCTGGCTCATAGCTTATAACCACCCGACCGCTGGATACCCTGTAGACGGGGAGGGTTATCTCAAGAAGATTGCCCTGTATGCTTTCTACTGTATCCTGTCTGCTTGCTATAAATCTGACCTTGTGGACCAGTTCTTCCGGCATGTCATCATACTCCCCTGTAATCGCAACCTCTCTGAACTGCATGGCTGATGGAAGGATGTTCATTACCTCTGCAACCTGCCTTCCTGTCATCAATAGATCCTCATAATGCATACCGCTACCTGATTGAGCCAGATAATCTTCTATACCTGCTCGCAGGAATTCAAGTGGTGTAAGAGGCTGGATACTCCCAATGTATCTGTCTTTTATCTCCGAAAGAGGGAGATCCTTTGTGATATCAACCGGACTGCTGTACTCATATCCTGCGGCCTTTATGCTCGTGTCAAGTCCAAGCCATATCTTACCCTCCTCGTCAAGTATTGCCCCACGATAGTTTGAATAGGGAACCAGCACTTCCGCCCAGATGTGTTCCATCCGGAGGTTCACTATCCTTCCCCCTTCGATTACCGGCTCACAGGGTATCCCTGCCTTCTGGAAGTACTCTGCAATACCAACAGGGTCCTCTACCCCTGTCAGGTTCCTGGCCTTCTCTATGGGAGCCCCCCCTCCATCGAAGAATTCAATCACTCCCCGCACATACCTCGCAGGATACCCTGATGCCCTGAACAGAGCAACTAAGAGTGTCGCCTGGTCACAGTCATTCCCCACACCCTGTCTCAGTGTCTCCTCCGCCCCCTTCATGCACCCCCAGTACCACTCTGTCTCTATGTTGTTCTTTACATACTCATAGATGTTTACGGGATTCCACTTCAGAGACTGCGCCATCGCTGCTATCTCCTCTGATATGGGGGCGATTCCAGTATCTGCCAGATCCCCCTCCCTGACACTCCCATCCCCTCCCTTATAGGCAGGTGTTATCTCCGGTTCACTCTTCGGCAACCTTCCAGGATATTCGAGGTGCCGATATGGCAGGCTCCCATATACAGGTATTTTCTTCCTGAGAAGCACTCTCCGAAGTAGTTTCTTCAACTGGCTTATGGCAGATAGCGCAGGGCCTGTGGTATCTTTTGCCTGTATACTGTCTGTTAACCTTAAATACTCCCCTATAACCTCCCTATACCGCTCCCACATCTCTTGATGCCGCTTAACGGCTCTTTCTCCCTGTAACTCATTCTTCTGTCCCCTTATTCTGAAGCGTTCCTCAAGAAGAAGAGCTATCACCCTTACATCCTCAGCCATTGCCTCCAGTGCTTTTGTTTCGGCTGTTACAGGTTCCCCTCTTCCAAGACGCTCTTCTGCCTTCTTAACTATCTTCAGGCTTTCCTGAAGAACTCTCTGAAGTTCTCCTTCAAGGCTATCGCCATAAAGAAAGGTGGATGTCAGGATAGTTAATAACAGACTTGTTAAGAAGACCGTCGAACAGAATCGCAAAAAGGAATGCTTTGAAACTACTCGAATCTCAGGATTTTTTGATAAGGCTGCGGCATTCCCTCCAGGCATTGATGGTTTGAGCTGACAGACTTTAATCAGGCTTTCCCACCTTGATCCCACATTCATTTCCAGATTTTGCCCCCCAGCAAAATATCTTTGATTACTATGGCGCTCACTTTACCACATTGTATGACTCAAGTCAATTAAATAATTTTTATAAATTCATTGACACAGCTTATTGTTTTAATGAAGATTGAAGGCCCAACTGGAAGGAGGGTCATTCTTTGCAATGATTCAAGCCCCCCTGCACAAAGGAGCGGTTGAATCTGCACAGCGAGTACATAGTTTACTTCTGACACTCAATGCAAGGAATAATTATACATTAATTCCATTCTTGCCACCAGCCACCTTGTGGCTTGCGGCATGGAGCATTATATCTGTCTTCGCCAGCTCAATGTAAGGTAAAAAGATTAATTCCATACTTACCTCAAGGTACTTCGTACCTTACGGCAAAATGCATTGTCCCGTGGTCTTGCCACGGGGTATTCAGCAAGGTCTTTTCATAAAGGAGATTATCTCGTTCAGTCCGTTCAGGGCGTGCCGCTTGTACTTATTCAGGCTTTCCCGGTCAATCGCCAAAAAACTCAACCAGATATGGAAGGAGTATTCGGGAACAGGTAACACATGGTATGAGGCTTCGAGACATTCTTTCTGCACTTAACTCGTGGAAGCGGGAATCGATATATCAATCGTGAAAGACCTTGTACGACATGCGGATATACGAACCACTCAAAGATATATTCATATCAAGTCTTCCCACCGAGAGGCCATAAACAGAAGAGGCAGGTCAATAACCGAAGAAAAGAAAAAAGTAACCGAACAGTAACCGAGCCTTTCTCTATCTAACCCATTGTTTTATGAGAAAAAATATGGTGGAGGCGGCGGGAATCGAACCCGCGTCCGGAAGTGATCCCCTCAGGCTTCTACATGCTTATTCTGCCTTTTTGAATCTCGGGTCATGAGCCGCCGGCAGAAAGGCTTCTCAAAACCCCATCCCTCAGAAATCTCGCCCTGGAACCGGAGGGAACGGTTACAGAGCCAGCCTGCTTGCCGACGCCGGTCTGTGGTAGCAGGCTTTCCACAGATGGCGCGCTGCAGTTAATTAAGCAGCGAGTGCCAGTTCGTTGTTGGCGTTTGTGTTTTTTGCCGCCTTTTTACGTGGTGACGGTGCCACGGCATGCCACCTGAGCTTCACTACCCCCGTCGAGTCCATACGCCCCCGTGGGGATAACCAACTCTCTACATATATTATATCAGATGACAGGGTATTAAAGACAGGCTGAAAGGCCACGGAAAAGGCGAGAGCAACGCAACAAACGTAATGAACTCTATAAACGCTATCAACCTGATAAACGCAAGGTGTCACAGCCTGCTCTTGACGGCCCGTTCAATCTCCCTCTTTGCCTCACGCTCCTTTATCCGGTCACGCTTCTCATAAAGCCGTTTGCCCCGGCCGACCCCCACTTCCACCTTGGCGTAGGGGCCCTTGAAGTATATCTTGAGCGGTATCAGGGTATATCCCTTCTCAGCCGATTTTCCGGCCAGCCTCTCGATCTCCTTCCTGTGCAGAAGCAGTTTTCTTGTCCTCACAGGATCATGGTTCATTATGTTTCCATGGCTGTACAGGCTTATATGACAGTTCAGAAGGAATGCCTCCCCGTCCTTTATCACTACATAACTGTCCTTCAGGTTCACCCTCCCCTCCCTGATGGACTTGACCTCTGTGCCTGTGAGGACAAGGCCCGCCTCATAGGTCTCTTCTATGTTGTAGTCGTGAAAGGCCTTTCTGTTCCTGACAATAACCTTCATTTTTTATTATACCACGATGAACAGGGGGGATATTGGTTATTGGTCATTGGTTATTTCTCTCTTTCCCGCTTTAACGCTTCTTATACGCATATGCGCTTCCACACATTTACTCTTCCTTGTGCATTTCTCGCCTTGTACTTTCTCCTGTCCACTACACGCTGTCCTTCACCTGCCCTGCTTATAATAAATCACTCAATTCAGGTTATAATTATACATGTCCGGCTACCTCCATAATCCCCTGGTTGTTATCTCGGTCGTAATGGCAGGGCTTCTGGCCCTTTCCTGGATGGCAGACCGGTTTTTTGTAAAGGTTGCGCCAAGACTCTCCGGCCTCACCAGGAGCACCATTGACGACAGGATTGTCGAAATCATTCACAGGCCGGCAAGTATCTCCGTATTCTTTGCCGGCCTGATCTTCTCTCTTCCGTACCTCAAGGTGCCTGAGATTGCCATCTTTTATACAAGGGCTGTCTCCTATACCATCCTGATCCTGATCTGGTCCAGGACCCTCATCAGGATCAGCAACCTTGTAATAGACCTGGTACTGAACCGTGTAGGAGACGAGACCGGCCTCGGGCAGAACGTGATCCCACTCATAAACAACCTCTCCAGGGTGATCCTTATTCTTACCGCCGGTTTTCTGCTCCTTTCAATCTGGAAGATAAACATCACCCCCCTCCTCGCCTCTGCAGGCATAGCCGGTGCAGTTGTTGCCTTTGCTGCAAAGGATACCATGGCAAATGTCTTCGGAGGCGTGAGTATCTTCTTTGACAAGCCCTTCAAGATAGGCGACTACATAATACTTGACAGTGGAGAGAGGGGCGAGGTGGTGGCGATAGGGATAAGGAGCACGAGGATAAAGACAAGGGACGATGTTCTGATAACCATCCCGAACTCCATCATAGCCAATACCAAGATCATCAATGAGAGTGCTCCTGTCCCGAAGTTCCGGATTCGTATCCCTGTCTCCGTAGCCTACGGCAGCGACATAGACCTCGTGGAATCCACGCTCATTGAGGTAGCGTCATCCAATGAGAATGTCCTTCCCGAGCCTTCACCGAGGGTAAGATTCCGTTCCTTCGGTGATTCGGCCCTGAACTTCGAGCTTCTCTGCTGGGCAAGGGAGCCTTCCCTGAGGGGGCTTACCCTCCATCAACTGAATTGCAGGATATACAAGGAATTCGACCGGCAGGGGATAAGAATCCCCTTTCCCCAGAGAGACCTCCACATATACAAGTCCGGTCCTGAGATGCCTTCCTGAGACAGAATGCTGTTCCCCTCGTCTTCATACTCTTGAACATTAACAACGCCTTTTGCAAGCAAAATACAGGACATGTGACATCTCCCGGGACATGTTCAATGTTATACTGAAACAGTGGAAAGGATCTGTCA
>CAZITN010000095.1:0-8387 GCA_964542175.1 uncultured Thermodesulfovibrio sp.
AGGCACAGGGAGAAAACGAGTACTGGCAGGGACGGGCAATCGTTTTCCTCCGGGCATACATGGCGGTTTTGAGGTGGCTCAGGGACAACCGTGAGGGCTTCAAACTGAACATCGGGACTGTCAACAGATACCTTGATTTCAACAGTGTCGTGAATTTCGGCAGGGACGAGAGCATTCCCCTCTATGACGAGGTTACGGGAGAGCCTGTCAGACAGAGACTCATTGACTACCTTAAGGGGCTCACCCCGGACTGGGCAAATCCGCAGATAGACCCGGAGGAGAAGGCCGAAGCAATCAGGCAGTTCGGTTACGCCGTTCAGCAGTGGCAACTTCCTTTTGACCTCCTTGCCTCCCAGTATGGTGCGATCTTCAACACGGATGCCCCTGACATAGACATAAAGGATGTGGTTTCAAACAACAGGATACTCTATGTCCTTCTGCCTTCACTGAAGCAGTCGCCGCAGACATTGCAGGGAATCGGACGGTTGATAGTAAGTATCTTCAGGATCGTCTTTTCCGAACTTGTCGGCGACAGGGTAATCGGAACGGCAGAGGAACTCCATGCCGAGGTCGAGGTCAAAAAGCCGAATCCCGTCTATCTTCTCGTTCTGGACGAGGTTGGTTCATATCTGCCCGACTTTCTCGATACCATCCTTGCACAGGCCAGGTCAACGAGGGTGAGCGTATGGTTGAGCGTGCAGGAGCCTGCCAGCCTTTTCAAGGTGAACGAGGTCCAGGCAAAGAGGCTCCTGAACAACACCAAGATCAAGGTCTGCCTTGCCGTTGATGACAAGGAATCAGCCAGGTATTTCGTTGACAGGGCGGGAGAGGACTGGGCATTCATTCCGCAGGTCAGGCGTGAATGGGGTGCATTCACCGAGATGCCCCTCGGAAACATTGACGGAACCTTCAGTTACTCCAAGACGGAAAGACTCATGGAACTTGACCTTTACGGCCTTGAGGCCGGTCAGGGATACATCATCTACCGTAACGACCTTCGGGAATTCAGGTTTCCTTATGTGGCGGACGAACCGCCTGAGCGTCTCAGGCTCCTCAGACGAGTCTTTGACAGTTCAACCGTTCTCAAGAACCTCTACCGTCTTTTTTTCAGGCCGGTCAGGATTTACGGGTTCACCATCAACAGGTGGAGGGACGACGAACTGGAAGTCCTGCGGAAATGGCAGGAGGAGTATTTTCTTTTCAACATGACCGGCCTCAATGGAGACGGTGACAACGACGATGTGGAACGGTTCTTCGAGTTCGAGTCCTTGATCCGGCAGACTGCAAGTGAGATGTGGCAGGACACGAAGTTTGCAAGGATGGTCATGCCGGATGCGGAGGTCTGGGAGGAGTTCAAGAAGATTCTCTTTTCCGTCAGTGACGATCCCTCGTGAAGAATGTTCCCTGCTATATATAAGAGATGGATATAAGAAAACTGGTGGAGAAGATAAGAAATCTGCACACGAAACAACTCGTGGCTCTGGCAGTCGTTGCCCTGGTGGCTGTCTCGACAGTGATCAGGCTGATTGCAGGCGACAGCAGAAAGAGCATGACACCGACTGTACTGCGACCTGTTGAAGATGAAATCGCGGAAAGCGGAGAGAAGAAAAAACTGATTGACGAGAGCATAAAGGAGGTCAAGAAGGAGGAGAGGAAAATCCTTTCTGAAAAGGGGAGGTATTTCGGTGAAGTGCAGGGCAGGGGTAAAAAGCCCGAGGCAAAACAACCGGGATTGAAAGTGCCCTCCCTTCAAGGGCACTCCAGCGAATATCTGGTTCGTCAACTTCGTGAAGCAGCGGCAATGCAGGCAGTCGAAGATCCGAAAAGGTCGGCTATGGCGAAGGTCTTTCAGGTGTTTTACAGCGGGAAGGTCTCCCAGGGAAGCCTGATAGCAAAGGGCAATGGCAATGAAAAACAGGAGGAGGCCGATAGAAAACTACTGGCCATCCCAGGCCTCCAGTACTGGCGGTTCTATCGTGGAGTGGTAAGGGAGACCGTCTCGAATGCACGGTTTTCGAAGATACCGATAGAGATTGAGATCACGGAAGCACCCCTTAAGGGCTGTCTTGTCCTTGCAGAAGGCCAGACAGTGAGGACCATGGACAGGATAACGGCAGACATCAGGGGGCTTGTCTATGACGGCAACTCATACGAAATAAAGGGAACGGTCTTTTCCATTGACTACACGAGGGGAGTGGCTTCCCGTGCCATCCGGCATGAAATCATGCAGGCAGAGGCTGACTTTTTAATGAAAGGTGCTTTCACTGCCCTTGAAACGGCAAGATCTGATGAGACACAAACGACAGTGGGAGGCCTTGGGAACACCTATATGACGGAGATGAAGGCTGACGACCGGACGCGGGAGGCAATCCTACAGGGAGGCTCCGAAGCCCTCAAGGAGTTGAAGACGCACACCGACAGGCACTTTGACAGGTATCCGCCGGTTGAGGTGATAGTGGACAGGGGTACACCTGTGTATGTCAGGTTTGAGAATCATGGCAGGAGGTATCCGTGACAAGGAAAAAATCGAGGGTTATTGTCTTTCTGGCAGCTGTCTGTCTTCTCGTTCCTGTTGTGAGTCATGGTGCGATGATTACCGACCTTGACTACGATGCAACAAAGATCAGTTTCAGGATCGTCAGGTCCCCGTCTGACGGAGATGAAGCCGCAGGTTATTACGGAGTTCTTGGATTCAATCTTGACGGCAGGGTTGTTTTCAGGAAGCCCGAGAACATGAGCGTGGAGGAAGGAATGGCAAAGAATCCGCCCGTGGCCGGGCAGTTCCGCATAAAGAGGTTCAAGCCTGTCACGATTGAGTTGAAGAAGCCCGTGCTGGGCTGGAGGATTCTTCTATGGGACAGAAATGGGAATCTCATGGAAAAGAAAGACCTGGGGCTTATAGGCATAACCAGGGATGCCAACGGCATACCTGAAAATGCAGTATCCATTTCAAAGCCACAAGCCATTTCCACCGACAGCGCTGAATTTGAAGAAGTGGCCCATGACCTGGAGAAGATCCTCAATCGTTTACTTTTATTATACAGACAGGCATTGCACAAGGCAAACGACCTTGAAACCGAAAACAAGAGGTTGCTCAGGGAGGCAGAGACCTCGAGAGAGGCACTTTCGGCCTGTGCAGGGAAGAAGGATGAGCTTGAGAAGAACATCCTTGCTGTCAAGAAGGACTATCTCGAACTCTCCATGTCGTGCAGGGATGCAGAGGAACAGCTAAGGGAACTCCTGGAGAGCTACAATCTCTGCATGGGTTATGTGAAAGCCATGAAGGACGGGGGTGAAGGAAAGTGAGAATGGACGAGTTTCATAAGGCAATGGTCAGGCAGTCTGTCTGGAAGGCGATAGCCCTTACCCTGATTGCCGTATTTGTCCTCTCCCTGGTTCAGCCTGAACCGGCTGAAGGCCTTTTTGGGGCTGGCGATGTCGTATTTGTTTCAAATTTTTCCATGCTGACTGCCGTTCAGCAGGCATTTACGAAAGTCCTCGTCCAGACCGAACTGATCGCCAACAAGCTGATGCAGTGGAAGGTCTGGCTTGAGAAACTGAAGGCATTGCAGGCCATTGACGGAATCTTTGCCTCTTTCAATCCACAGGAGTTTTTCCTGAATAACATGATGCAGATAAACTACGAGTTCCTCAGTAAAATTCACGAAGTTCTCGATGTGAACAGACAGCTTGGAACTATGATCCCGACCAGGGGAGTTTCCTCTACCCAATGGCATGCGGTGGCGGAAAGCGATACCGATTATCAGATGCCGGTTACGAACGGTTCCTCCAGTATGCCTGACTATGACGAAAGGGTCAGCAAGAACGCACAGTTTGAGGGCGGTAAGCCCATAGGCGTTGACCGGATAGAGGGGTCCGAGGTCTTCAGGGAGAAATCCGAAGGCGAACGGAAGGAATTCAGGTACAAGGTCAAGTATCTGGACAATGCAAACAGGGCGATAGCCGACAGGATAGCAACCGGCGGTGCATTGGTCAAGATTGCGGACAGGACCATTGAGAAACTCAATTCCTTTGACCTGACCCAACTGGACAGCGCGAGTTACACCTCCTACATGGCAATGAAAGCCCTCGTGAGGGAGATGCACATCAACAATGTTCTTCTGGCTCAATACCTGAAGGTCAAGGGCAAGGATCTCATGCAGGATGCCAATATCAGGGCTACTGATGTGAGGCGTTACGAAACGGAGGTCCTTGAGATGGTGGTGGAGTAAGTTATGTGGTTCAAGATAATTCCTTACTCATGCAAGAATGGTCGTGTTAAGAAGATGGACTTGAATTCCGTACTTCGCTACCTGACTGCAACAAGCAGGACCAAGGCAAAGCAGTCGTCCGAGTGGTTCAGCCATAACATCAGGCCTGAACCCCTGGATGCGGATGCCGCTGAAGAGTGGATCAGGAAGATCACTGCCAACCTGATAACTCCGAAGCGGGGCAGAAAGATGACCCGGTATGCCTATCAGCTGATCATAAACCTGGGAACGCCTCAGGAGTTGAAGGATGAGTTCAGGGAGGTCATCAGGAAATTCATGGAAGAAGAGTTCATGTTTGGCAGGGGGTATGTGTTCATCCATACGGACACCGGGAATGTTCATGCGCATATCCTCCTTCATCCCGTTCAAATGGATGGCAGGGCGGTCCGGTTCAACAGGATGACGATTAACCATTACCGCTATCAGATTGAGAAATACGCCAAACCCCTTGAGGATATAAAGGAGCGGATGCTTGAACTGAAGAAGAAAAGGGCAGTTGATACGGCTGAATCCGCAAGCAAGCCTTCCGGAAAGCGGATTAGAAAGGCTGGTGGAAGAAATGACATCAAGAAGCTGGTTCAGCGTCTCAGAAGCAATCGCAGTCTGCCGGTATCTGGCGGATGAGACAGTAAAACTTCTGATTGAGATGGGAGTTTCCGGTGTAACAAATCCCTCATCAGGGATCACACAGAGCCGTAAAGCCGTCAGACGGGAAGGGAATGGAGAAAAGGAAGTGTATTCCATACGAAGGAGACGGGACAAGTGAAAGTGGTCAGGATGTTTTTACTGCTTGTTTTTATCATTTGGCCTTTAAATGGGTACTGCGAAAGCCTTTCCTCTGGAAAGATGCAGAGCTTCCTTTCCTGCGGCAAGACGCAGAGTTGCCTTTCCTGCCTGATACCCGAAAAGATCGCCTTTGCAAGGAGCCTTGCGATAGTGACAAATCCCCGCCTGAAAGAGGATGTTGCTGAAGAGATCGCCCGGGCGGTTGTTTCCGCCTCGATGGATGAAAGGTTCAAAAGGTGGTTCACGGGAGATGAAGCGTTCTTCCTGATTCTCGGTCTGATTACCCAGGAAAGCCATTTCAACCCGAAAGCCGCAAGCGGGAAAAAAGCGGTCGGACTCATGCAGATACACCTGCCGACATGGAAGGTTTCCATGGATTATGCACAGGACATCTTCATGAATGTGTTTTACGGTAAGGAGATACTTCTTCATTACCTGAAGCTTGCGGATGGAAACCTGGCTGAGACCCTGTACCGCTACTACGGCAGGAGATCAAGGGCGTATGCTTCAAATGTTCTTGGACATGCACTCCAATACGCTATTATATTTGAGGGCTATATTGACCACCTCAGGGGAACTTCCAAATTCCTTTCCATGCGGTGAGACCGACCTGGAAACAGAAAAGGCTTTGCAAACAGCTTCTCATTCAGCTCGGGTATTCGCCTGAAGAGGCACAGGCAGAGGTGAACGGGCTTCAGACCTTTCGGGATGCTGACAGGCTTATCAAGGCATGTCTTCCCGAGATCAGGGTAAGGAACCTCAGCATGGAAGACAGGATGGAAATTCTGAATTATCTTGCAATAAAAGCCGGAGAGCTCGGAGGAATCCCGGATGTATGAAAAGATACCCCTGTATAACATGACCGATGACGGTTTTGTCCTGATGGACGGACTGATAGTGAAGGCATACCGTTTCTATCCCCTCAATTACGAGGGCGTGGTTGGAGAGAGACACCTTCAGGACATCCGCCAGCATGAAAACCTCTGTAAGATGCTGACAGGCTGTTACCTTTCGTATGTGGTTGAGCTGTCGAAGGACAACAGGTCCCTTCTTGACCTTCACATCAGGTATCACGAGTCCAACCGGACGAACAGGTTTCTTGCGAAGACCTCGGCAAGGGAAAAGTTTTCAGAGAGGCTTCTCCCAACGGTTACGCTGGTAATCGGCGTTCCCATGTTTGAAAGCAGGAGTGACTTCGGAAAGGCACTGAAAAAGCCTTCCCGGATAACGCAGACATACCAGGAGACCGTCAAGAGACTTGGAATCATTTCAGGAGAGATAAAGAGGTTTTACAGGGAGAGATATGGCATCTGCCTTGAGGAACTCCTTCCGGAAGCCATGTGGAAGCATCTTGCAAAAATGGTTTCCGGCAGGGAAAAGGAACCGGTCCTGCCTTCAGAGACGAATATTGCACCGCCTTCCCTGAGGAGCCAGTTGTTTTTTTCTGATGTGAAGAGCGAGGACCTTGATAATGCGGAATTGTATTACCTTCGTCATTTCAACAGGTATATTGCCGTGATGAGCATGAACACATTGCCCGGGACAATTACTCCCGGAGCCGGAAGTTATGTCCTGAGCGGAATGGATTTTCCCGTGAGGATCACCTGTAACATACATGTTCCGAACCAGCAGAAGGCGTTCAAGAGCCTTGAGAACATGCGCAGGCTCACCTCCATTTTCGTTTCGAAAAGAAAGGACGCTTCCCTGGAGAGCGAAAAAAACCATCAGAAAGCCACTTGCATAAGTGATCTCTTTGAGGAAATAAACAGGGAGAGGCTGCAGGTAGTCAAACTCTCCTATCAGGTCGTAATTGAAGAGACCGACCTGTCCCGCCTCCAGGAGCGGGTTGAGAAGGTTGGAAACATCCTGTCTTCGGCATTCCTCCAAGGCGCTTCCGTTTACCTTGAAGGTCTTGAGAAAGAAAGGGCATATGTTTCCTCCCTCGGTTATTTCCCGTCTTACGGGTTCAACTACCTCTGGACGACATCCCTGTCGGCAATGTCTTTTGTTCCCCTGAGGGGTGCGTTTTCAGGAACAATGGATGAACCCCTTATCCTGTTTGGAAACAGGTTCAATTCCATTACGGCATGGCATCCCGCCTCAAAGAGGCAGAACAAGAACGGCATAATGGTCATTGCCCCGTCCGGTGCCGGGAAGTCCTTTGCAGTCAACTACATCCTTTCAAGGCTTCAGAGCGTAAATCCCATAACATTCGTGATTGACCTTGCACCACAGTCTTCATACCATCCGATAGTAAGGGAGTATGGCGGGGAATACCTTGAGGTAAACCCGGATATTGATGAACCAAAGATAATCAATGCCTTTGACCTTCAGTTCTGGGAAAACAGTCCGAAAGCGAACAAGATCGCCTTCTTTGAGAACCTCCTCGGAAGTATGCTTGCTGAAGGTACAGAGGGTCTGGGGATAGAGGAATATAACATCGTGAGGAAAGCCGTAAACCGGACTTATGCGCGCCTTCTTTCAGAAGCACCAAGACCCATCCTTCAGGAAGAGATGGAAGGCACGGTTTTACAGGGACATCCGGCCACAAGGGAATATCCGACATACATTTCCCTTCGGAATGCGTTGCTTGAGAAGGCGAAAGAGGAAGGCCGCCTCTCTGATGATGATCTGGCCTGTATTCAGGTAGCAAACAGGCTTGCCATGCCTACATTCCTTGACCTGGTTGAAACACTTAGCATGGATGAGTATGTGAGGACGACTTCAAGGGAGAACGAGATAGCCGATTCCCTCATGGGAAGACTTCAATACTACATTGAGGGCGTGATAGGCCGTCTCCTTGCAGGTCGGACAACCCTGGAAATAAAGAATCCTTTCTTTGTAATCAACCTGGGCTATTTGAAGGATACGACAAGGTTTCTCGTTCCCATGTATCTGATATATAAAAACTACGCATGGGAAAACTTTACTCTCCAGATAGACGACATTCCGCCTGAGATCGTGAATATCATGGGCAGGGACTACTTCCTGGGGCTGCAGCAGAGGCTCAAGATCATCTTCATTGACGAGTTTCACAACCTGAAGAAGCATCCCATTGTCCTCAATGATGCCAATACCCTGTACAGGCAGGGAAGAACCTATGGTGTCCTGCCCGGCCTTGCCACCCAGAGCCTCAGGGATGTTGTTGACCCTGAAGGCAGGGATGCAGGCATCTTTGACAACACGGCAAACAAACTCTTCCTGAGACATTCCACGGAGGATAATCCTCAGGTCAGGGAAGTTGAGTTCGTGGTGAACATGACGGGTATGAACGAGGCGGAGGCGGAACTTTTCAGAAGTTTAAGCAGGGTGGATGGCGAATATTCCGAG
>CAZITN010000096.1:0-5040 GCA_964542175.1 uncultured Thermodesulfovibrio sp.
TAATGAAAGTTTCAGAGCCCACCCCGGATAATGGCATGGCAGGGAAGGCGCCATTAGAATGAACCCCTACTTCTGTGAAAGGAAAATGTATCTGAAAGGTGAACAGACTGTCGAAGGGGTCGTTAATCTCTACAAGCCGCCGGGCATTACCTCCCATGATGCCGTAAAGAAGGTCCAGAGGATGACAGGGGCCCGGAAGGCCGGACATGCAGGCACGCTCGATCCTTCTGCTGAGGGGGTATTGCTTGTCTGCCTCGGGAGGGCTACGAGGATAACAGAGTATCTGATGGGCCTTACCAAGAGGTATACCCTGAAGTTCGTCCCCGGCATATCCACTGATACCTTTGATTCAGAGGGCAGGGTGGTAGAGAGGAGGCCGGTCCCTGAGCTTGAGACCGGAGACCTGGAAGGAATTCTTCAGAGATTCATCGGGGAGATAGAGCAGGTTCCACCTCTGTATTCAGCTATAAAAAAAGGAGGTGTTCCCCTCTACAGACTTGCCAGAAGAGGGGAGAAGGTAGAGCTGAAGCCCAGGATGGTCAGCATCTACAGTATAAAACTCCTGGATTTTTCCAGGAGTGAGGTCTCCCTTGAGGTGGAATGCTCGAAGGGGACCTATATAAGAAGCCTTGTGAATGATATAGGCAGGGCTATGGGGTGTGGTGCCACGCTCACATGGCTCAGAAGGGACAGGGTCGGCAGGTTCAGCTGTCTGGATGCTCAGAGGTTCGAGGATATTGCAGAAGGACGGATGGAGGTGATTGATATATCCGAGGCCCTGAGCCATCTTCCCGTCCTGGAACTCGATGAGCAGGAGGCTGAAATGGCTGGTCACGGGCAGATTTTCATTCCTGGCAGCGGGTGTGCCCATGAGGGGAGAATCAGGGTGATAAGCAGAGGGAAGGGGTTTGTAGGTACCGGGATCTGCCTGCCTGACGGGAGGCTGAAAATGGAGAAGGTCTTTGTCTGAAATCTTCAGAAAAGGTTTTTTACTCCCCGTTCTAAGGTGATTTGATAAACAGAGTTATAAGTAATAGGGTCGTATTTTGAGGAGAATCCAGATTAAAACCTAAAGTAAAAAATGAGGTATTTTTTAAAAGATGTTTATAAATCAAAAAAAATACTTGACATATTTTTCATTTTCTGGTATATATAACATATGCTTTTTGGTTCAAAGACGCCGATAGGTCTGGATATCGGGTCCGGCTATCTTAAGGTGGCCCAGGTGAAAGAGAAGAGAGGGGGCTATGAGTTAGATGCCTTTGACATGATCCCTCTCCCTCCTGAATTGATCGTTGACGGTTCCATTATAGACTCCATCAGGCTGGTAGATGCGATCAAGGAGCTTGTGAAGAAGGCCAAGATCAGGACGAGGGAGGCAGTTATCTCCGTAACTGGCCATTCAGCCGTAATAATCAAGATGATAAGCCTTCCTGAGATGACCGAAGAAGAACTGGAGGAGTCCATCAAGTTCGAGGCTGAACAGTATGTCCCTTTTGATATAAACGATGTGAACGTGGATTTCCAGATAATCGGTCCGCGGGAAGAGCCCGGCCAGATGGACGTGATACTCGTGGCGGTCAAGAAGGATATAATAAACGAGTACGTCTCTGTGGTGAAGGAGGCAGGTCTGAACCCCGTTGTCGTGGATGTGGATGTCTTTGCCATGGAGAACATGTATGAGGTCAACTACGACATTATCCCCAATACGAATGTGGCCCTGCTTGACATAGGGGCAAGCTCGTTGAAGCTGAATATAGTAAAGGGAGGCGCACCTCTTTTTACGAGGGATACACCGATAGGAAGCAATGTTCAGACAGAGGCACTCCAGAGGGAGTTCAACATAACCTTCGAGGTGGCCGAAAGGCTGAAGAAGGGTGAGAGTGTCGAGAACATTACGGAAGAGGCGGCTCAGGAGGTCATAATGGCTGCCTCAGAGGAGATTTTCACCGAGGTCGGCAGGTCTCTGGATTACTACCGGACTTCCATGTCAGGTGAGGAGATTGCAGAGATAATCATATCAGGCGGTGGAGCCCTTGTCAGCGGTTTTCCCGAGATGCTTGCCGAGAGGACGGGCTTAGAGGTGAGAAGGTCCGACCCCTTCCAGAATATAGAGATTTCCAGAAAACTTGATGAGGCATATATAAGAGAGATCGCTCCTATTGCTGCTGTGGCTGTGGGTCTTGCCCTGAGGAGGGTGGGGGATAGATGATAAGGGTCAACCTCATTCCAGGCAAGAAAAAGAAGAAGGCCAAACCCCTTCCGGGGTTTGTTGTGGCAACTGTTCTGCTCACGCTCCTTACTGCATTGGTTACAGGGTTCCTCTACTTCAGTATAAAGGATGAGATAAAGACGCTCACTGCCAGGAAGCAGGCCAATGCCCGGAGGATAAAGGAACTCAAGGCGAAACTGAAGGACCTCGACAAGTTTGAGAGGCTGGTCAAGGATGTGGAGGCAAAGAAGAAACTGATAATCCAGCTAAGGAAGAACCAGTCAGTCCCCGTCAGACTCCTTGACGAGATCAGCCGGAACCTCCCCAATGGTCTCTGGCTCACGGAACTTACCTTCAAGGGCCGGTCAGTCCAGATCAAGGGTTATGCCTTCACCAATTCGGATGTGGTGTCCTATGTCAACAACCTGAAGAAATCAAAGATGTTTAATGGTGTGTATCTTGCAGAATCAAAGCGGGAAAATATACGGCAGAAGGATATGAGAGAGAAGATAGAGGCATATAAATTCAGTATCCGGATGAATGTGGTGACATGATATGGCACTTAACCTGAAACTGAACATCAAAGGAGTGCAAATTCCGAAACCGGCGAGGTATGCCATTGCCATAGGGATTCCGCTTCTGATAGTCATTCTGTTTTATTTCCTTTACTACAGTCCAAAAAGCAAAGAGATCCAGAGGCTCAAATCAGAGATAGCAAAACAGGAACAGGAAATCTCAAACGCAGAGGTAAAATTAAGAAAACTTCCCAAACTCAAGGCACTTTATGCCATAAGGCTGAAGGAACTGGAAGACCTTAAGAGGCAGTTGCCTGAGGAGAAGGAAGTCTCGGGGCTTCTCAAGCAGGTCTCCGACCTGGGCATCAAGTCCGGTCTCGTCATAGGACTCTGGAAGCCGTCGAACAAGAGGACCCATCCCAGCGGCGTTGTATATGAGATTCCCGTCAAGGTGGAGATGCGCGGGGCCTTCCACAGGCTTGGTTATTTCTTCAGTGCCCTCAGCGGCCTGAACAGGATTGTGAATATCTCAGACCTCAAATTAGGAAATCCCGAGGTGTCGGGGAATGAGGCGGTGCTGAAGATATCCTTTAATGCAGTCACCTTCTCTTCAGTGCCTGAAAGCGAGGCAAAGAAGGCCAGTACTACGGGAAAGAGGCAGCGGGGAAGAAGAAGATGAGGAAGCTCGCATCATTAATGTTGATCGTGTTGCTTCTTGCATGGATTCCTGCATGCAAGGGGAAACCTGCCCGTAAACCGGTGAAGACCCCGGCGAAGAAGGTCTCCCGGGCGGCTCAGAAGGAAGAGAATGTGGTTATTCCTTCAAAGCCTGAGATATTCAGGATAAAGAAGGTTGAATACAATCCTACCGGCCGGCGGGATCCCTTCCTTTCCATTGTATCCCTGACAAAGCAGAAGGTGCAGAAGAAGAGGAAGAAGAGCCTTAATCCCCTGGAAAATTACGATGTGGCGGACTTCAGGCTCCTTGGAGTGATATACGACGGAAAGGATTACTATGCATCCATACTCCTTCCTGACGGGAAGGCCTTTACCGTAAAGAAGGGTATGAAACTTGGACTCTATGGTGGTTCAATTATAGATGTCAGCCCTGATTCTCTCGTTATCAGGGAGTATGTAATGAACTACAAAGGGGAACTGAAACCGAAAGATACGGTATTGAAACTCCGGAAAGAGGAGGAATAGATGAAAAGGTTATATATCATGAAAAAAGGGAGGAGAGTGAGTAAAGTGAAAAGAAGGGCCGTGAGGGGCTCTGTGGTTCATACCATAATCCATGGAGTCATGATCCTGATGTTCATATCAGTAATTATCTCCGGTTGTACACCGGCAAAGACGGTCAAGCCTCCTGCCGGGGACGCTGTACAGGAAAAACAGGAGACAGCGGTCCTTACCTCGGTCAGGGAGGTTGAGGGGGGTATTATTGTGGACGCTTCCTCCCCCTTTGAATATACCATCACAAAACCTGCCGATCCCTTCCGGGTCATTCTTGACCTGAAAGGCATCAGCAGGGGGAACCTCCCTAAAAAGATAACCTTTTCAGGCAACGGGCTTGCCACAGAGGTGGAAATAAATGAGGTAAGGCTTCCAGTCGAGGCCACGAGGCTCAACATCCTCCTCTCATCCCCGGTTGAAGTAAACCCCGAGATGCGGGGCGGAGAGCTTTTTGTCGGGTTCAGGCTTCAGGATAGCGGTGAGTCTCCGGCCGATACAATGCCTCCGGTGCCGGAGAGTGCCATGTCTTCAGAAGAGGTTAACGTTCCTGAATCCGGAGACAGCCTTCCTCCTGCCCAGTACCTTGAATCCATATCCATGGAGAGGCTGCCCGAGGCCCTCCAGGTTACCCTGAAAGGTGACGGAAGCATGATACCCGACGTCTTTCCCCTCGATGACCGGCTGGTGATTGATATACCTGACGTTGATATGAGAGCCCGAATCCCCGGTAAGGTTGTGAAGCCCCTCAAGGGTATAAGGTGGGGAGAGCATGACGGAAAGATAAGGGTGGTCCTGGACCTGGAGGATAACACTTCCTTTGATGTGGTCTCCATAGGCGATGAAGTGAGGGTTAAACTCCGGTCTGCTGGTCTGGTTGCATCAGCCATGATGATGAAGGCAGAAGGTAAAGAGGCACCGCGTGTTCCAGAGAAAGCGGTTCCAGGTGCTACCGAACAGAAAATGGCTTCTGACGTTTCCCCGTCAGCGCTCTCAGAGGGCAGATATACAGGGAAGAGGATTTCCCTACAGAAAATGGCTTCTGACGTTTCCCCGTCAGCGCTCTCAGAGGGCAGATATACA
>CAZITN010000096.1:5140-8334 GCA_964542175.1 uncultured Thermodesulfovibrio sp.
ACAGAAAATGGCTTCTGACGTTTCCCCGTCAGCGCTCTCAGAGGGCAGATATACAGGGAAGAGGATTTCCCTTGATTTCCAGGATGCCGATATTGTTCCCATATTCCGGCTGATCGCCGATGTGAGTGGATACAATATCGTTGTTGATCCCCAGGTGAAGGGGAAGATCACGATGAAGTTGGTGAACGTTCCCTGGGATCAGGCCCTTGACCTCATACTGAAGTCGAACAAGCTTGACAAGGTTGTGGAAGGCAATATAATCAGGGTTGCCCCGGTTTCAGTGCTTGCCAAGGAACAGGAGGAGATAGCCAGACAGCAGGCCGCGGCAAGGAAGGCTGAACCCCTTGTAACAAAGGTCTTCCCCATAAGCTATGCCGATGTGAAAAATGTCCAGAAATCAATCGACACTGCAAAGATCCTTTCAGAGCGTGGCAGTATCAGCGTGGACGAGCGAATAAGCTCAATCATAGTCAAGGATGTGGAGAGCAACATGCCGAAAGTGGAGGCCCTTGTAAAGACCCTGGACAAGCCGACTCCCCAGGTGCTCATAGAAGCGCGGATAGTGGAGGTGAATACTGCAGCCAAGAGCGAGTTCGGGATCAAATGGGGTCTTTCCACACATACCTATGACAAGACCATCTCCCTTGGAGGGCTCACCCCCTTCATGGTTGATTTTCCTTCTGGGGCAGGTCCTGGATCAGGCTCAGGTATAAATTTCGGTTTCATAAATCCTGCCGGCACGCTCAAACTCGATCTCGAGATAGGTGCCCTTGAGAACTCCGGCAAACTCAAGATAGTCTCCAATCCGAGGATCATCACCGTGGATAATGAGGAGGCCTTCATCTCGCAGGGTAAGAGCATCCCTGTCAGGAAACTCACCTCTGAAGGGACCGTCTCAACGGAGTTCAAGGATGTGAAACTGGAACTGAAGGTGAAACCCCATATAACTCCTGATAATTCGGTCATCCTGAATGTGGAGGCGAAGAAGGAGGAGATTGATCCGACCGTCCCGTCCGTTGAAGGCGTTCCCGGAACGGACAAAAAGGAGGCAAAGACTAATGTCATCGTAAAGGACGGTGAGACCCTTGTAATCGGAGGAATCTACAAGACCTTTGATAACGACTCATCCACAGGAGTCCCGGGGGCGATGGATGTTCCCGTCCTGGGATGGCTGTTCAAGAAGAAACAGAAGGAATTCAATACAAACGAACTTCTTATATTTATTACACCGAGGATAGTTACACAGCCACCTAAGGAGTGATTAATTGCCAGTTTGATACGAATTCAGCTGGAACTTTAGTATAATAGACGGGGAGAAAAACGATTATATATAGTTATATGAAGGAGGAGAGATGAAAAGGTTTTTATCGATACGACTAAACATTCTGATAGGAATAATCAGTGGTCTTGTGTTTATACTTTCCGCTTGCGGTGGCTCTGGTCCGGGCTCTCCCGGAAGCCAGGGCTCGGAGAACACAGGGGCGAAGATTGAAATAAGCGGTGTTAATCATAATGATGCAGGGTTCGGGGACCAGGGTGACAACTGGGATATTGACTATATACAGGATATATGTGAGGACGGCTCGGGAGAGCCCTTTGGGAACGATTTCGGTTCCTTCACATTCAAAGCTACCCCGCTTGACAGCTCCTTTACCCCCGGTAATCTCCATATCGAGACATATACAGTAGAGTTCTTTCCCCAGGATCCGGGTGCTCCTCCCATAGAGAGGCTGAACGGGTTCAACTCATTTACCATTGAGCCAACGGGTGATGAATTCCAGAGCGGAAATTTCATGCTTATTGATGTGGCAAGGAAGGTGAAGGTGGCCCAGGATGTTACAAGCGGACTTTACTCCCCTCAGAGGATACCGATTCTTTACGATATGAGGGTGACCTTCTACGGACAGGATGATTTTGGTAACGACTTCTCAATAGAGTTTACCAGAACTATAGACCTGGCGGACTTTAACAATTGCTAATTAATTATGAATATAATCCAGGAGGCTTGATATCATGAAAGGGAAAGGAATGAAGAGGGTTTCATCCCGGAGAGTTTTTTATATACTGGTCCTGTGCCTGCTTATCGGGGCAGGGGCAATGCTGCAGAGTTGCGGTGGGGGCGGGGCAGGCAGCTCCACTGACCCGAAGGGAAACAGCCCCGGCGTTCCCCATACCCTCCTTCTCTTTCCTGACAAGACCGTCGCACAGACAGGCACTTATGTGGAACTCCATGCAAAACTGATGGACGGTAACGGAAATCCCATAGTGGGGGATACGGTCAACTTTACCAACAAGTCAATCGTTGGTACCCTTTATACGATGGACGCAACTCCTACTACCACTGCTAAAACGGATTCAAGGGGAATTGCTTCGGTCCGGATAAGATCAACCACGCCGGGCTTTGCCTCTGTGGTGGCTGAGAGTCACGCCCTTCGTGACTTCAGGACTATCTATTTCACGACAAGCGACATAATATCGGGGATTTCATTCAATCCACTTTCCCTGCTGTTAGAGGTGGATGGAGACAATGACGGCATTTATGATGAAACATCTGACTTCAACCTCTTTGAGACGACAGGTGATGACACCGTTACCGTGCGTGCAACCCTCACGCTCTTCGGTGAGGCCCTCTCGGGATATTCCATAACCTTTACCGCCGATAATCCCGATGCATTCTTTCCCGATGGGACAGACCTCGACGGTGACGGCAAGGGGGATCTGAAAACATCCACTACAGACTCCTTCGGACAGGCCTATGCTACAGTGAAAGTTGAGCCATCAACTACATTCAGCACGTCTGTTGTCATGAATATACAGGCCATTACCGGTCTTATTTACGTGCCCGAGTTTGATCAATACTTTACAGCTGCAAGCCTTGTAAGCCTGTTCCTCGAGCCTGTGGTTATAGACCAGATAGATCTCTATGCCAATCCGACCATCGTGAATGTTGATGATACCTCAGACCTTACCATTGGTGTGAGGCTTAATACGGGCGGACCGGCACCGGACGGGACATCGGTTCAGTTGACCGCTTCATGCGGTTCAATTGACACACCCTTTGTCCAGACCAAGGACGGAAACGCCACTGCAACATTCACCGCGCCATCAACCCCAGGAAGTTGCACTGTAACGGCAACAGCAGGTGGTGTGAGCGATTCCGTGACCATACAGGTCAATTCAGACCTCCAGATTTC
>CAZITN010000097.1:0-8214 GCA_964542175.1 uncultured Thermodesulfovibrio sp.
TTACATTATCGCCGTCTAGATCATTGCAACCCACAATTTCATTGTAAGGCTGGTTTTCTGTTGCGCTTGGTAAAGAGGTTGTTGTGATTGTTGGCGGGTTGTTGTTTATCCCGAACAGCCCGTCACTCTTGTCCGCCCCCCTCCGGTTCCTGTTGGCATCCCACAAGTTCACCTTCAGCCGGTACTGTCCCGGTGTAAAACCTGAGGGTATTACCCAGTCGTAACTCCCGGGATTCCCTCCCTTTATCACATCTATCAGGTTCCACCCCACAACCCCTGACTTGTGATACTTCAGAACCACCTTCGTTATCGGGCTCTGCGTCGCCCAGGTATCCCAGGTTATCGTTACCGTATCCCCATCCTGGTAACTCTCCCCTCCGTCAGGTGAGGTTATCCTTATCACCTCTATCTTGAAGTACCCGTCCGATACATCACTGCCCACCACCTGAGCACTGCTGTCATACCCCGTTACCCTCACAAGACACCTCCGCTTGTTCCCTGCCGTAACCCGTACCGACCAGTCGTAACTCGTGCCGCTTACCCCCTGCGCTATAACCCTCCAGTCATTTCCTCCGTTTACCGAGTACTCAAGATCAAAACTCACTGCCTCCGGCGGGGCAGTCCAGGTTATGGTGTAGTTCGAGCCGGAGGGCATCACTTCTCCCCCGTTCGGTGCGGTGACTGTTACTGGGGTGACCACACCCTCCGATTCAATGGGGATCATTACTAAAAGGGCGAGCAGGATAAAAAGGACCGCAGACAGTCCTCCTCTGAGACCCGCGAGTACCGCCATTTCTCCCCACGGCTCCGCTTTCCCTCCTGAAGGCACTCCGTGGAGATATATCTCTGATGATACGGGTTGAGGAAGGGCCTTCCCCCTCCTGTTCACACCAAACCTGCCTTCAGGAGATTTCTCTTCTGAGACACTCCTGCCTCCTCGGTATGATGTATGTGAATTATAGCAGAAAAATTAGAAATTTTCAATGGAAAAACTCACACTTCAGAAGTGTGAGTGAACAGAAGTGTGAGTGAATCTATATTATGCTAAAATCTGCTATAATTTTAATATGGCAGACAGATCATTATTTGTAGATAGTGAAGGGCAGCCGAAGGAGGTCACCCCGCAGGAGTTAAAGGATCTTATCATGTCGCTGGAAGAAGAAAACAACCGTAAGATTGCAGAGATTGACTGGCGGTATAAACACGACCTGACAGAACTGAAGGCTGAGATAATCAATGAGATGTCTGATAAGATAATCTCAGTAATGAAGTGGATGATTGTTGGGTTTCTTGTGCAGATTGGACTTTTAATATTGACAATAGTTGCATTTGTTAAGTGATATGAAAGCGATTGATACCCTTATAAAGCGCATAGAAGATGCAAAGTGGAGCATTATTAAAAAGGTAGCGTTTCTGCTTGCGGCACAGGCAGTCATTTTACTCCTTGCGGCTTACCTTATACTCCTGTCAACAACTACCTGAAGGGGAGTATAGTTTTGACCGGAACCCGTAGTTGTTTCGGGGTCTCAGCCCCCGGTGTAAACAATGGGGAGCAGGTTAGAAACCTGCTTCAGCAGGAAAGACTGAAGCGCTTCCTGTATCGACTCCTGAGTTTACTCATCATACTGCATTGAAGCATATTAAAACCCTTGATCACTTTTCCGTTCCATATCATCCAGTATTTGCTTAATCGAACTTTCCAACTGAGGCAGACGTTTTTTAATCGCCTGCCATACAAGTTCGTATTTTATCCCAAAATAAAAGTGTATTAACCTGTCCCTGAATCCCGCCATTTCCTTCCATGGAACTTCAGGATACTCTTTTTTCATTTCCACTGGTAAACCCTTTGCTGCTTCCCCTATAATTTCAAACTTTCTTACGACTGCACTGGACTTTTCGTCATTGTTTTTAAATTCTTCGAAATCAACACCCTCCACAAACCGGTCAATTGCTGAAATCGCTTCCAGGATATCCTTCAGCAAAAGTTTATAATCTCTCATAGTAAAACGGTCTCTTTTAGTATGCTATCCCTCAATTCAGTCCTCACTGTATCATATGGAACCACATCAACTCTTCTGCCAAGTTTTTCTTCCAGAAAAAGGGAAAGCCCTACAAAATCAAACAGGTCTGCTTCATCGTCAAATTTTACAAGAATGTCAATGTCGCTGGCCCTGTTTTCCCCTCCTCTGACAAAGGAACCGAAAATACCCACCACTTCTGCTTTGTAGTCTGATTTAACAATATCTTTAAAGGAGTTGATCAGTTTTATAATCTCACTTAATGCCATCTTCAGACCAATAATCTCCTTTTTTTTAAAGTTTTTTTATTATAGCAGATTTCATTTTATCGTAACTGAAATTAAGATGATGGGCAGAAATTGACCTGTGACTTCTTGCTGCGGGACAGGCCAAGAGGATTGCAGGCAGGTTCGGGTCTTCGACCTGTCTGCAGCAGGCAGGCCGTAAGCCGGGGCTTTTCGGGGTATCAGCCTCCAATGCAAACAATGGGGGGCAGGTCAAAGACTTGCTCCAGCAGTTAAAGACTTTTAAAAGTGTTATATATACGCATATTCAGGTATAATGTCTTCCATGCTTGAGGCGATTATTCTCGGGATACTCCAGGGGCTTACAGAATTCTTCCCGGTAAGCAGCACGGCCCATCTTGTGCTCCTCCCTAAGTTCATGGGCTGGTCCGGCCCTGTGGATACCCTCGGGTTCGATATCGCCCTTCATGGTGGAACCCTTCTCGCCCTTCTCATCCTGATGAGGGGACAGATCATCGGACTCTTCATGAAAGACCGGTGGCTGCTCTTCGGGATAGCCCTTGCAACCATACCTGCAGGTGTCACGGGCATACTCCTTGACGACATAGTCGCATCACACCTCAGGACTCCCGTTTTCATAGCACTCACCCTCTCCGTATTCGGGGCATATATGTTTCTCTCAGAACGGAAGACCGGAGAGGAGACCCTCCGGGCGATAGGTCTGAAAGAGGCCCTGATTGTCGGACTTTCCCAGGCAGTAGCCGTCTTCCCCGGTGTCTCACGCTCAGGGATAACCATCGCGACAGCACTTTTTCTGGGAATAAGGAGGGAGGATGCCGCCCGGTTTTCATTCCTCCTCTCCATCCCTGTGATCGGAGGGGCGGTATTCCTTGAACTCCTTGACCTGAGGGAAGTCCAGTCCAGGATTGATCCTTCCTTGCTCGTCGCGGGTGTAACGGCATCCTTCATCTCAGGGCTTTTTGCACTCAGGTTCCTGCTCTGGTTCTTCCGCCGTGCCACACTCAGGCCCTTCGTTTACTATCGGCTCCTCCTTGCTGCTATAATAATAGCTATTACTCTTTCCTGACGGGCCATGTCGTCAGGTCTGAGAAAAGATACAAAATGGGACAGGGGATAAAAAGGATAGGTGAAGAGATTGCCGGGGTAGGGTTGGTACTCCTTAGCATATATCTCTTTATATCCCTGATGAGTTACACGAAATGGGACCCCTCCTTTCTGACAACAGGCGGAGATGCTGTGAAGAACTACGGAGGGGTGGTAGGTGCCTATATCTCTGACACTCTTCTGACCCTGATAGGGTATACTGCCTATCTTATACCTCTTGCCCTTGTCCTCTATGGCCTGAAAAGGCTGCTTGGAAAGGACAGAAGGAGAATCCTCCTTTTCGGCTTTCTTGTACTTGTCATCTCCCTGCCGATTCTCCTGTCCCTCCTTGAAAAGACGTTCTTCCAGGGCCGCTCATTCAACATGGGAGGATTCTGGGGAAATGAAGTCTCTGCAATTCTTATCCGTTATCTCTCCCTCCCCGGGGCGTATATTCTGGGGATAGGCTTCTTCCTCTCCGCTGTGATAATGATCAGCCCTGATCCCATTACCGAGACATTCGGAAAGATATTCTCACGGCCTTCTCTTCCAGGGGAGCCATCAGGCGTAAAAGTGCTTGACGGAGAGACGGGCAAACGGAAAAAGAAAAGGGAGGTCTTTCTTGATCCAGAGCCATCACATCATCATGCTCCGGTTGAAGAGGTTCAGCCTTCCAGGCCGGGGGAACCCAGGAAGTACAGGTTGCCCAGAATAGAGTTCCTCTCCTTGCATGAACGGGTTGATAAGCCACTCAAGGAGGAGCTTGTTGAGCAGGCCGGCATACTGGAGGCAAAACTCAGGGACTTCAATATCACAGGAAAGGTAACACAGGTCCATCCCGGCCCCATTGTCACAATGTATGAGTTTGAACCCTCACCGGGGATCAAGATAAGCAAGATAGTATCCCTTGCCGATGACCTCGGAAGGGCGATGGGAGGGGTCAGCGTCAGGATCGCCCCAATACCAGGCAAGACCCCCCTTGGCATCGAGATCCCCAACAGGAGAAGGGGAGTAGTGGCACTAAGGGAGATAATCGACTCCGAGAGTTTCAGGAAGAGCCATTCCAGGCTGACCATCGCCATTGGCATGGATATCTACGGAAGGGCGATCGTCTCCGACCTCACCCGGATGCCCCACCTCCTCGTTGCCGGCACGACCGGTTCCGGAAAGAGTGTTGCCATAAACTCCATGATCATGAGCATCCTCTACAAGGCCCGTCCTGAAGAGGTAAAGATGCTCATGATAGACCCGAAACTCCTTGAGCTCTCCGCCTACGACGGGATTCCCCATCTCATAAGTCCTGTTGTCACGAACCCGAAAGACGCCACCACAGCCCTCAAGAAGATGGTGCTTGAGATGGAAAGACGGTACCGGCTGATCGCAGAGGAGGGAAGAAGAAATATTGAAAACTTCAACCTCCGTGTGAGTGACGAAGAAAAGCTCCCCTATATCGTGGTAATAATCGATGAACTTGCCGACCTGATGTTCACCGCTTCAAAGGAAGTGGAAGACTCCATAGTAAGGCTTGCCCAGATGGCAAGGGCATCGGGGATTCACCTGATCGTGGCCACCCAGCGGCCCTCCGTTGATGTGATAACCGGGATCATCAAGGCGAATTTCCCCACCAGGATGGCCTTCCAGGTATCAACAAAGGTAGACTCCAGGACAATCCTTGACACCCACGGGGCGGAGCAGTTGATCGGAAGGGGGGATATGCTCCTGATGGCACCGGGGGCCAGACTGATGAGGATTCATGGTGCCTACGTATCAGAGGATGAGATAAGGAATGTAACAAACTTCATAAAATCCCAGGCCGCCCCTGACTACAGCTTCTTCGATTCCATCGAGATGGAGTCTCAGTCATCAGAAACAGGTGGCTCTGAGGACAGGGATGAACTCTACCAGAAGGTGATTGAATTCGGGAAATCCAAGGGGGAGGTCTCCATCTCATCAATCCAGCGGAGGTTCAAGATCGGGTACAACAGGGCTGCTCGGCTGATGCAGCTCCTTGAAGAAGACGGTCTTGTAGGCCCCCATCGCGGGGCCGGGAAACCGAGGGATTTTCTACGGAGGTGATCACCTCATCCCTTTATCCCTCCCCTCCCTACACAATCATAGTTGAACCCAATCCTCTTCATCATCTCAGGCTCATAGACATTCCTGAGATCGAGAAAGTTGGGGTTCCTCATCAGTGACTTTATCCTCGCCAGGTCAAGGTTCCTGAACTCGTTCCACTCGGTGACCAGAACCATAGCATCGGCCCCCTTCGCCACCGCGTAGGGGTCCTTCCGGTATTTCACATCAGGGAGCACCTTCTTCATCCAGGGAACGGCCACCGGGTCGTAGGCGGAAACATCAGCCCCCTTCCTGAGGAGTTCCTGGATTATATATACCGACGGCGCCTCCCTTATGTCATTGGTATTGGGCTTGAATGATAGCCCGATGATACCTACCCGCCTGTCTTTAAGGGAGCCTACTAACCTCCGGAGTTTCTCAACAGAAATCTTTCTCTGCCTTTCGTTTGCCTCAACAGCCGCCCTCACTACACCCAGGGCAACCCCTTCATTCCGGGCAATATGGAGAAGCGCCTTTGTATCCTTGGGAAAACAGGAACCTCCGTAACCCGGGCCCGGGTGAAGAAACTTGGGTCCTATCCTCCTGTCAAGCCCCATCGCCTTGGCAACGACATGCACATCCGCTCCGACCCTGTCACAGAGGTTGGCTATCTCATTTATGAAGGATATCTTGGTGGCAAGAAAGGAGTTAGAGGCGTACTTTATGAGCTCCGCCGTCTCGATATCGGTTATCACCACAGGAGTCTCTATCAGGTAGAGCGGTCTGTAGAGGTCCTTCAGTATCGCCACTGCCTGGGGTGTCTCGGCCCCTATAACCACCCTGTCAGGCCTCATGAAGTCCTCGATCGCAGAGCCCTCCCTCAGAAACTCCGGGTTTGAGGCAACATCAAAATCCACACCCTTCTTTATTTTCTTTGAGATCCATTCCCTGATCTTCCTGCCCGTGCCTACAGGAACGGTGCTCTTTGTGACCACCACCTTGTAACTGTCCATATAACCGGCAATCTCTTCAGCCACCTCCCGGACGTACTCAAGATCGGCAGAACCATCCCCCCGGGGTGGCGTGCCCACGGCTATGAAGACAACAAGGGCATCCCTGACTGCATCTCTCAACTTTGTACTGAAGGCAAGCCTCTTCTGCTCAAGGTTTCTCCTTACGATCTCGCCAAGTCCGGGCTCGTAAAAGGGGATATCCCCCTTTCTGAGCATCCTTATCTTCTTTTCATCCCTGTCAACACAGGTGACCTGTACCCCGAACTCGGAGAAACACGCACCTGTAACCAGACCGACATAACCTGTACCAATCACTCCGATATGCATCTTTCCTCCCATAATCTGGCATACTTGAGAAATGTATAATAGCTGTAAAGCCCGGCAAGAATAAACCCGTGAGAGCCGTCAAGAAAGCCCCTCTGGATTATGTACATCCTGATAAACGTGGCAGGTGGCGAAAAGAGCAGTCTTGTAATGGAGAACCGCTCTCCCCTTTCGGCCATCTCCCTGGCAGAAAGCCCGGCATATATATCAGCCTTCCTTATGAACTGACTGATGCTCTGATAGGTCAGATGAAGGAGTGGGCTCCTGAGTCTCCCAACAGGCCCGTCCACATCTATCCGCTCATGTACCCTTCTTGGAGAGACCCGGCCTGTCCCCCTCCGGAAAAGCCGGAGCGTGTAATCAGGCCACCATCCGCTGTGGGAGATCCACCTTCCAAGGAAAAAGCTCTTCCTTGGTATTTCATACCCTCTGATCCCGGTCTTTCCCCTGACCACCCCTGTTATCTCATCCCACAGTTCCGGAGTTACCCGCTCATCGGCATCAAGAAGGAGTATCCAGTCGCCCCCTGCCTTCTGAATGGCAGAGTTCTTCTGTGCCGAAAATCCCTTCCATTCCTCGAGGAAGACCTTCGCGGTATACTCCCTTGCTATCTCAACCGTCCTGTCCCTGCTCATGGCATCAACCACGATTATCTCATCAGCCCCCTTCACACTCTCGAGGGCATCCCTGATCCTCTCCTCCTCATTCTCTGTGACCATTACAACCGATAAGGTCAAAACTCTCCCCCTGTCATATCAGCCACTACTGAACCGATCAGGACCTTTGTCCTCAGCATGACCGGTATCCGTTTCTCATCATCAGTAAGATATATGAAGATATCACCCTTCCTCAGGAAAATCCCCTCTGACTTGAGTTCAGGTTTCAGGACGAGGGTCTTCCTCTTCCCGATCACAGAGTCCAGCTCTTCCTTCCTGAGAACCTTTACCTCCACGTCCTAGACCTTCTTGCTGTCGAAGATCCTTGAAATAACCGGAACCCCCACCTCAAGGGGGGCCCTTCTGAGGAGAAAAAAAGCGGAGAGTGGATCAAAGGTCCCTTCAGGAAGGTCAAACTCCTTCCTTTCACCGTCAAGATGGTTTATGAAGACCGCCCTTCCGCCCTGATCATAGAATATGACCTCCTTGTCCCTCCGGTGTCTCCCTTCCCTAATTCTCAGCCTGTATCTGACAGGATACCAGAACACGCTCCCGTCATCTGTCACCTTTCTTCCCAGAATGCTTTCCGCCCTGTCATCCACCCTGTAGAATATTGATATCCACGGGGCTGACTCTGCCCTCGATATTATCTTAACCTGCCTGTCCGTTACCTCGAAGCGGAGAGAGGCCTCGCCGGCCTTGAACCCGAGCCATGTCAGGTCATATCTGAAGACCTCATCCTCTGAATAGCCTCTCCCGGCTGTCAGGAGACAGAAGACAAGGACAACAGAGGCAACAA
>CAZITN010000098.1:0-1331 GCA_964542175.1 uncultured Thermodesulfovibrio sp.
TGCCGGGGAAAGAGGAATTCCGTTCCCGGCGGAGGATTACCTTCTGAGAGTTGTTCATAGAGTATTCTTTCATGAGCGGCATGATGGTCAAGAAGGATGATCCCCTCTCCTGTTGTATAGGCTATAAATACATCACCCAGATAGATATGTTCAATGCCTCCATAAAGGGAAGCGTCCTCCCTCAAAAGGGATGGAGTCTCCACTTCAGGTTCAGAAGCGGTGTAATCATGGGAGAAACTGACCTTTCCCGGCGAGGAAGGAAGGGGCGGACCGACCCTCGATGGTGCATCAGGCTTCATGGATCTTCCCGGGAAGAGAGTCTTCCCGATCCCCTCCAGGATCATCCTGTAGAGCCCTTCTTTATCGGAAAACCGTGCCTCCCTCTTGGAGGGATGGACATTGAAGTCCACCGATGATGGTGGAAGTTCAATAAAGAGAAAAAAGATGGGGTGTCTCTCCCCCGGGAGTACCGTCTCATAGGCGGTATAGACGACATGCCGGAGAGAGGCATCCCTTATGGGACGGCTGTTTACGAAGATATACTGGTGGGAACGGGTGTGACGGAAGTTTCCCTCACAGGAGAAGAGGGCCGTAAGGGGTGGCTCATCGAGTAGATGAAGACCCTCAATGAAATCATGTCCGTAAATCTGGAGGACCCTCTCTCTGATCTCCCTTGCAGGAGAAAGGTTTATCGTCTCTGACTGGTTGATGAAGAGCCTGAACCCGATTTCCGGGTGTGAGAGGGCTGCCTCTGTGACGGTCTCGATGATATGCCTGGTCTCTGTCTTCTGACTTTTCAGGAACTTCTTCCTTGCAGGGGTGTTATAGAAGAGGTCACGGACCTCGACGGTCGTTCCCCTGTGGGATATTCTGGTCTCTTCCCGGAGTTCCCCGCCTTCAAGCAATACAGAGAGTCCCAGGGGCTCATCCTCCGGGGCGGAGGTTATCCGCATCCTTGAGACAGAGGCGATCGAGGATAGGGCCTCTCCCCTGAAGCCCATGGTTCTGATCCTGAAGAGGTCCTCCTCAGTGCTTATCTTGCTTGTGGCGTGGGGCTGGAAGCAGAGCATCAGGTCATCGGGGTGCATCCCCCTTCCGTCGTCGGACACCCGGATGAGTTTCTCCCCTCCCTTCTGGATATGGATGGATATCTCTCCGGCCCCGGCATCGATGGAGTTCTCAATCAGCTCCTTGACGACAGAGGCCGGTCTTTCCACCACCTCTCCTGCGGCGATCTTGTTTCTGAGTTCAGGAGGAAGTATCCTTATATCACCCATCCTTCATTTTACTCATTATCCAGTCTGAATCTCAAATGCTGTTTCTGCAGAGGA
>CAZITN010000098.1:1431-8116 GCA_964542175.1 uncultured Thermodesulfovibrio sp.
GTTTGGTTATAATTAATTTCTTTGTTTTCAAACCCTTTCGAATGGAAACAATTCTTTCTCAGGGAGGTATTTATGGAGATAAAAGATTTCGTAAGAGACCGGGCGATAGAGGCCCGGAAGGGGGCAAGGGCCCTTCTCAGGGCCACATCGGAGCAGAAGAACCGCGTTTTGACCAGTATGGCCGAGGGCATCCTCGCGATGAGGGAGGACCTGAAGGCAGAGAACGAGAAGGACATCGCCTATGCCCGTGAGAAGGGGCTGAGTTCAGCAATGATAGACAGGCTTACACTCACCGACAAGAGGATAGATGAGATGGCCGTGGGGCTCAGGGAGGTGGCAGCACTTCCCGATCCCGTAGGAGAGGTGGTCAGGATGTGGCAGAGGCCGAACGGGATGACTGTGGGGAGGATGCGTGTACCCATCGGGGTGATCGGGATCATCTATGAGTCCAGACCGAATGTGACCGCCGAGGCAACAAGCCTCTGCCTGAAGGCCGGAAACGCCGTCCTCTTAAGGGGCGGCTCAGAGGCAATAAACTCAAACAGGGCGATAGTGGGGGTCTTAAGAAAGGCCCTTGCCGAGGCCGGGCTTCCTGAAGGGGTTGTCTCCTTCATTGATACCCCTGACAGACAGGCGGTGATGGAGATGCTCTCCCTTGAGGGGATCGTTGACCTGATCATCCCACGGGGTGGTGAGGGGCTCATAAGGACTGTGACTGAGAACTCCAGGATTCCGGTGCTGAAGCATTACAAGGGAGTCTGTCATGTCTTTGTCGACAGGGATGCAGACCTCCAGATGGCTGAGGAGATCTGTTTCAATGCGAAGACCCAGAGGCCCGGGACCTGTAATGCCATGGAGACGATGCTTGTGGATGAGGAGATCGCAGGGGAGTTTCTGCCCCTGATCCTGAAGAGATTTAGTGATGCAGGTGTGAAGATCAGGGGATGTGAGAAGACCCGGGAGATATTCGGAGAGGCAGAGCCAGCTGAAGAGAAGGACTTTTACAACGAGTATCTTGATCTCATTCTGAATGTAAAGGTGGTCCGGGATATGGATGATGCGATGGATCACATCGCCACTTACAGCTCCTTTCATACAGAGACGATCGTTACCGAGAACTACCACAGGGCGATGAGGTTTCTGAGGGAGGTGGACTCTGCCGCGGTGATGGTGAATGCCTCTACGAGGCTTCATGACGGCGGGCAGTTCGGCCTGGGGGCAGAGATCGGGATCTCCACTGACAAGATACATGCCCGTGGCTCCATGGGGCTTGAGGAACTGACCTGCACGAAGTTCATTGTCCTCGGTACAGGCCAGATCAGGGAATAGGAGGAGAGATTGGAAGATATAAATGAACTTATAGAACAGAGGATCAGGAAACTTGAGGATCTCAGGGAGATGGGGATCAATCCCTATGGTGAGCCCTATGATATCACCCACCATGCCTCGGAGATACATTCCCTCTTTGGAGAGAAGGATGCCGAATCCCTTGAGAAGGATCCCGTTGAGGTATCCGTGGCAGGCAGGATGGTTGCACTCAGGAGTTTCGGCAAGGCCGCATTCTCCCATCTTCAGGATGAGACCGGAAAGATACAGGTCTATTTCAGGAAGGATATCCTGAAAGAGGCTTACGGTATTGTAAAGAAGCTCGATATCGGAGACATTGCCGGAGTGAAGGGCGAGCTTTTCAGGACCAGGACCGGTGAGCTGACGGTGATGGTGAGGGAGTTCAAGCTCCTGACCAAGTCCCTGAGGCCCCTTCCCGAGAAGTGGCACGGGCTTAAGGATGTGGAACTCCGCTACCGGCAGAGATATGTTGACCTGATAGTAAACCCCCAGGTGAGGGAGACCTTTGCAAAGCGGAGTGCCATTATAAAGTTCATAAGGGACTTTCTTGAGAGAGAGGGCTTTATTGAGGTCGAAACACCGATGATGCACCAGATCCCCGGAGGTGCAGCGGCCCGCCCCTTCAAGACCCACCACAACGCCCTTGGGATAGACCTCTATCTGAGGATAGCCCCTGAACTCTACCTGAAGAGGCTCCTTGTGGGCGGCTATGAACGGGTCTTTGAGATCAACAAGAACTTCAGGAACGAAGGCATCTCCACAAGGCATAACCCGGAGTTCACGATGCTGGAGTTCTATGTGGCTTACAGGGATTACCGGTTTCTGATGGATTTCACGGAGAGGCTCTTCACAGAGCTCCTGAAGGAGATAACCGGTTCCCTCAGGCTGAAGTACGGAGACCTGGAGATTGACTTCAGTCCTCCCTGGGAGAGGATATCCATGTTTGATGCGTTGATGAATGCCGGCGTGCCTGAGGAGGTGCTTCGGGATTACGAGAAGGCCCGGGACTGGGCGAGAGGAAACGGGATCGATGTATCCGGTGCGGTCACGCTTGGCAAGTTGCTTGATGAGATATTCAAGGAGAAGGTTGAGCCCTCACTGGTGGGGCCTGTCTTCATTACGGATTATCCCGTTGAACTCTCTCCCCTTGCAAAGCGGAAGAAGGATGCCCCTGACTTTGTGGAGAGGTTTGAACTCTTCATTGCCTCAAGGGAGATAGCCAATGCCTTTACAGAACTGAACGACCCTCAGGACCAGAGGGAGAGATTTCTCAAGCAGGTGGAGGCAAAGGAGAAGGGGGATGAGGAGGCCCACTGGATGGATGCCGACTTCATAAGGGCCCTTGAATACGGGATGCCGCCTGCGGCCGGTGAGGGGATAGGCATAGACCGGCTGGTGATGCTTCTTACAAACTCTCCTTCCATAAGGGATGTGATTCTGTTTCCACAATTGAAACCCGAGAAGTAAAGGGGAAGATTTGGCCTGACTTTGAGCAGGACTGACAGATATAAACCACAGATAACATGGAGAAAACTCAAAGAGGTTTCTTAAACTTCGTGCACTTTGTGTTCTTCGTGGTGTAACGAGGTGGATTGGTTGAAATAATAAACCACGAAGGACACGAAGGAGACGAAGAAAGGACAAAGAGAAATTAAAGAGGTTTTTAACTTCGTGCTCTTCGTGGTGGAAATAGAAGGAGTGGTTAAGATAAAAGAATAAACCACAGAGGGCACGAAGGACACGAAGAATAATTAATAGGTTTTTTCGACTTCAGTGATAAGAAGTGGATTTTGAAGAAATATCCAATAAAGTTATCGGATGTGCTATAGAAGTACATCGGATTCTTGGGCCTGGGTTGCTTGAATCTGCTTATGAGCAGTCTCTGGCAAGAGAAATGTATCTTTCGGGGATATCTTTTGAGGTGCAATTACCTTTGCCTGTTGAATATAAAGGAATTAGGTTAGATTGTGGTTATCGAATTGATCTGCTTATAGAAGACAAACTGATTGTTGAACTTAAAAGTGTTGAGAAAATACTTCCTATACATGAAGCTCAAATATTAACATACATGAAATTAGCAAACATCAAGGTTGGCTTACTGATAAATTTCAACGCAGTAAGATTGAAGGATGGGATAAAAAGATTTGTATTATAAAAACTTCGTGCTCTTCGTGATCTTCGTGGTGGGATTACAGTGGAAGTGAGTATAAAAGAATAAACCACGAAGGACACGAAGGACACGGAGAAAACTCAAAGAGGTTGTTTAAACTTCGTGCTCTTCGTGGTGAAAACAGGGTAAAAGTGTTTGATTAGAAATAAGATCAGATGAAAAACTATAAACTCTTCATAGCGCTCCGGTATCTCCGGTCGAAGAAGAAGCACAAGGGCATCTCCTTCAATACTATCATTTCCATAGGCGGTGTGGCCCTTGGCGTTATGGCACTTCTGGTAGTGCTTTCCGTTATGAGCGGGTTTCACGAGGATCTGAGGCAGAAGATACTGGGGGTGAACGCCCACCTCATAGTGATGAATTACCGCGGCCCGATCAGTGACTATCAGGATGTGATCAAGAAGGTCTCTTCCCATGAGCTGGTAAGGAATGTCTCTCCCTTCGTGCTTGGACAGGTAATGATCTCAAGGGGCGAGAGGGCCCATGGGGTGTTTATGAGGGGGATTGATCCCTCCTATGAGGAGGAGACCACCACCATCAGAAAGCATATCAAGAGCGGAAGCCTTGACGACCTCAAGGGGAGTGAGAAAGGGGTTATCATAGGGAGTGAGCTTGCCGCCATCCTTGGGGTCTACAAGGGTGATGAGGTGAATATAATCTCACCGGTCCAGGAGATGGGCCCGATGGGGATGATTCCCCGGGTGCGGAAGTTCAGGGTGGTTGGAGTATTCGAGGTGGGTATGTACGAATACGACACCAACCTTGTCCTTACATCCCTCGGGGCAGCACAGGATTTCTTCCGGATTGGTGACCGGGTAACAGGGGTGGAGGTTACGGTCTCGGATATATACAGGGCTGGAGAGGTAAGGGAGGCGATACCCGGTCTCCTTGGGCCCGCTTATTACGGGAAGGACTGGATGCAGATGAACAGGAACCTCTTTTCTGCGCTGAAGCTTGAGAAGTTCACCATGTTTGTCATCCTCACATTGATAGTCCTTGTTGCATCCTTCAATATCGTGACTACCCTGATAATGAACGTGATAGAGAAGGAACGTGAGATCGCCATCCTCATGGCGATGGGCGCCACCCGGGGAGGGATAATGAGGATATTCATTCTTCAGGGGCTGATGATCGGGGTCGTGGGTACCCTGATAGGGGTCGTGGGAGGGTACCTGCTCGGGTATCTGATAAATAACTATGAGATAATCAAGCTTCCGGCTGATGTCTATTACCTGAGCCATCTCCCGGTGAAGATGAAGCTCTCGGACTTCCTGATCGTCTCCCTCTCTGCAGTCACGATAAGTTTTCTGGCGACTATCTATCCGGCCTATCAGGCGGCAAAGCTTGATCCGGTGGAGCCTCTGAGGTATGAGTAAAGGGGAGATGAAAGAGATTGAAACCACAGAGAATCATGAGATAATAGAATAAACCACGAAGGACGCAGAAGTCACGGAGGAAACTCATAGAGATTGTTTTAACTTCGTGTTCTTCGTGGTGGAATTAGAAAAATTGGTTGTGATTAAGATATAAACCACAGAGGGCACGAAGGACACGGAGAAAGGACAAAGAGAAATTAAAGAGGTTTTTGACTTCGTGCTCTTCGTGAACTTTGTGGTGGAAATAGAAGAAGTGGTTAAGATAAAAAGAATAAACCACGAAGGACACGAAGGTCACGGAGAAAAATTAATAAGGCTTTTTCGACTTCGTGCTTCGTGGTGAAGAATGGTTTTATTAAAATGAGAAGGATTGCCAATGTGTAAACTGATCAGGCGGCTTATATGTCTTGTCATCCTCTTTGTTGCAGGGTTTTTTGTAATAGCCATACTCCGGGGAGGAGAGCCCATAAGGTGGTTCGGGATGAAATCGGAAGAGACCGGGAAGGTCCTCAAGAAGAAGTCTGAGGAACTTGCAGAAGAGGCGGACATGATAAAGAAGAGGACAGAGGCTGTGAAGAAGGGAGCGGAGGTTGCGAAGGAGAAATCGGAAAAGCTCATGGAGAAGGTGAAGAAATGACCACCCTTATCAGGGCGGAGGGGATAAAAAAGTCCTTCATCACAGATGCAGGCAGGCTGGAGGTCCTCAGGGGCATTGACATTGAGGTCTCTGAAGGTGAGATGATAGCAATCCTCGGTGCCTCAGGGGTGGGAAAGAGCACCTTTCTCCATATACTGGGCACGATTGACCGGCCTACCGAAGGGAGTCTTTACTACCAGGGCGAGGATGTCCTTGCCCTTGAGGAAAGGGCGCTTGCGGGTTTCCGGAACAGAAAGATCGGTTTTGTGTTCCAGTTTCATCATCTTCTGCCGGAATTTACCGCCCTTGAGAATGTGATGATGCCAGGGCTTATCTCCGGTATGGTCCCGGAAGAGGTGAGGCAGAAGGCAGAATCCCTTCTTGGTGAAATGGGACTTGCCGGGAGGCTCCTGCACAGGCCCGGTGAGCTTTCGGGCGGTGAGCAGCAGAGGGTTGCCGTGGCACGGGCCCTGATAATGTCCCCTCTGGTCATCCTTGCCGATGAGCCCACGGGAAACCTCGACACAAAGACCGGCGAGGAGCTCTTCGGTCTCCTGAAGAGGATAAATGAAGAAAGGGGTACGACCTTCATAATCGTCACCCACGACGAATCCATCGCCTCCGCCTGTTCAAGAAGGCTCACGATGGTGGACGGGGTGCTGGAGACCCGGCCGGGGCAGGAAGGATGACGGGTTTATCGGTGAAGTAGAGAAGGACGTACGACAGGGGCCGGGAGACGGGGACGGGAAAAAGTTGCGCTTCCCGCCGTCATTCTGAGGCCGGCAGGCCGAAGAATCTCAAAACAGGATGCTTCGCTGTCGTTCAGCATGACTGAAAGGGGATCTGGAATCAGTGGCTGAGGTTTAAGTTCAACGTTCTACACCAGTACACCAATAAAGCCCCTCATTCATTCTTCCGGAATGATTTTCAGCGGTTATGATAAAATAGGAAGGTTCACATCTGGAACACTTCGGGGCGTAGCGCAGCCTGGTTAGCGCACCTGCCTTGGGAGCAGGGGGTCGGTGGTTCGAATCCACTCGCCCCGACCATCTTACTTTCCCATCTGCTGGCAAAAAATCTCCTACCTGAATAGCAGTAATAAATCTGAAAAACTTACCTTTGATGAAAAGGACTTTTTGAATAGAATCATTTTCT
>CAZITN010000099.1:0-7799 GCA_964542175.1 uncultured Thermodesulfovibrio sp.
AACTCAGAACGTCGAACGTAGAACTCAGAACGTCGAACGTAGAACTCAGAACGTCGAACGGTAGTCAGAACCTCATCTGGCAGTATTCCGCCTCATAATCCTGGAGCTCGGTAATGCGGGGATTTTCCCCGCAGACCGGACAATCAGGGTTCCTTGGTACCTTGACCCTCCGGAAACTCGCCTTCAGGGCATCGTATATCAGAAGCTGGTTGCTGAGGGGATCACCCTTTCCGAGGATCAGCTTCAAAACCTCCATAGCCTGAAGCCCCCCGATCACACCGGGAAGGGCCCCCAGGACACCGGCCTCCTGACAGGACGGTACAAGCCCGGGCGGAGGAGGCTCCTCGAAGAGACACCGGTAGCAATGCCCTTTCCCGGGAAGGATGGTGGTGACCTGTCCTTCAAACCTGAGTATCGCCCCGCTCACAAGGGGCTTCCCTGTGAGCACGCAAGCGTCATTCACTAGGTACCGCGTAGGAAAGTTGTCGCTTCCGTCCACCACGATATCGTAATGCTTTATCAGATCCATGATGTTGTCCTTTGTGATTCGGTCCTTCACCGCGACGACCTTCACATCGGGGTTCAGCGACTCAAAGGTCATCTTTGCTGACTCTGCCTTGTTCATCCCGACCCTTTCGGTGTTATGGGCGATCTGCCTCTGGAGGTTACTCAGTTCGATGGTATCATTGTCAATTATGCCGATCGTTCCCACACCTGCCGCTGCAAGGTAGTAACCCACAGGGCAGCCGAGCCCCCCGGCACCGATCATGAACACCTTTGCCTTCAGGAGGGCTTCCTGCCCCTTCCCCCCCACTTCGGGAAGGATTATGTGCCTGCTGTATCTCTCTATCTGGGCATCGGTAAAGTCCATTATTCCCGCTCCTTTCTGACATGGATTATCCAGTCCGTATCATTTATCTTCTCCACCTTCAGGACCGTGTGCCCGTGATCTTCCATGGACTTGGGGATGCTTCTGGATGCCTCCTCGTAATCAAGGAGTATCTCCAGCACCTCCCCTACCTTCATCCCTTCGATGGCAAGCTTTGATTTGACAAATGTATAGGGGCAGATCAGGCCCTTTATATCTATCTTCTTGTCGATCTTCAGATCTTCCATAATATTTTCTCCCTGTCTTTATATTACAAACTTTACAGTCATATACATGGATCAAGCAGAAATATCCTGCTCATAAGCAAGTCCGGAAAAGGGTGGCAGGCAAGGCACATTCGGGCAATGCCTCCCTGACCTTTTATCCACTGCAAGACCTCTCTTCCTTTCGGAGAGAGATTTTCTTTCCCAGACTCAATATTCATTGCCCTCAACCCTTATCATCATGGTCTCTTCACTGACCACATCAAGACGGTCTATCTCCTCTATCGCCTTCCTCACGTCCCTCTCCCGGGCCGTATGGGTAAGCAGGACAAGGGGAACGGCCTCGCCCACCCTTCTGCCCTTCTGGATGACAGAGGATATGCTGATATTGTTTGCACCCAGGATACCGGAGATCCTTGAGAGCACACCGGGACGGTCTATTGCACTGAATCTGAAGTAGTACATGGACTCCACATCCCCGATCTCCATCACCTCTATATCATTCTGACTCCCGATGAAGTCCAGATCCCGCCTCGTTTCAAGCCCTCCCTTGAGACCCTTTGCAATATCCAGGATATCGCTCACTACGGCACTGCCTGTCGGCATATCTCCCGCTCCCCTGCCGTAATAGAGGGTTTCGCCGACGGCATCACCAAGGATATAAACGGCATTCAGCACTCCGTCTATTTTCGAGATGAGGTAGTCTTCCCGTATCATGGTCGGATGGACCCTCATCTCCACCTTCCCGTTGGAAATCTTTGTAATGGCAAGCAGTTTTATCTTGTATCCCAGTTCCCGGGCAAAGTCGATATCCTGGGCCGTGATTCTGGATATACCCTCTATATAAATTTTATCATATGAGAGCGGTATCCCGAATGCCAGCGAGGCAAGAAGTGTGAGTTTATGGGCCGTATCAATCCCTTCTATGTCAAAGGTTGGGTCTGCCTCGGCATATCCTAATCTCTGGGCCTCGGAGAGGACCTCGGAAAATCCCATCCCCTCATCGGTCATCCTGGTGAGTATATAGTTGGAGGTTCCGTTTATGATACCGTATATGGAGAGGATGTTGTTAGGCGCCAGGCCCTCCCTGAGTGCCTTTATTATGGGAATGCCTCCTGCCACGGCTGCCTCGAAACCGAGGGAGAGGTTCTTCCTCCGGGCTGTCTCAAAGATCTCCTCACCCTCTGTTGCAAGGAGCGCCTTGTTGGCAGTAACAACATGCTTCCCGCTGTCAAGGGCCTCAAGAATGAATTCCCTGGCTGGGTGAATCCCGCCAATAAGCTCCACTACTATATCAATATCGGGGTCTTCCAGGATATCTTCAATCCTGGCACTCAGGATACCGTCAGGGAGGTCCAAACCCCTGTCCCTTTCAGTATCCCTGTCCACGATCCTCTTCAGGTTAATATCCAGACCGGATTTTCTCCGGATCACCTCCCTGTTCCGAAGAAGTATCCTCGCTGTTCCAGTTCCGACCGTACCGAAGCCTATTATTCCTACATTCACCATTATCTGAACAACCTCTTGATGCCCTTCACAGCCTGCCTTATCCTGTGTTCATTCTCCACAAGGGCGAATCTCACATACTCATCTCCACCTTCCCCGAACCCGATCCCGGGAGACACGGCAACCTTAGCCTCCTTGAGAACAAATTTTGCAAACTCCAGAGAACCCATCTTCCGGTAAGGCTCAGGTATTCTTGCCCAGACAAACATGGTTGCCTTGGGCGGCTCTATCTCCCAGCCCACCCTGTTAAGCCCCTTGCAGAGTGTGTTACGCCTCTTCTCATAGGTCCTGCGGATCTCCTCCACGCAGGACTGCTCACCCCGCAGGGCGATTATGCTTGCTATCTGGATGGGCTGAAACATCCCGTAGTCAAGATAGCTCTTTATCTTTGTGAGTGCCCCGACGAGTTCCCTGTTACCGACACAGAACCCCACCCTCCATCCCGCCATGGAGTAGCTCTTTGTGAGGGAGAAAAACTCAACGGCCACATCCCGGGCACCAGGAATCTGGAGTATGCTTGAGGCCTTGAAGCCGTCAAAGACCAGGTCGGCATAGGCTAGGTCATGGAAGACTATCAGGCCGGCCTCACGGGCGAAGTCTATAACCCTCCTGAAAAACTCCAGGTCAACCACCTCGGTGGTGGGGTTGTGAGGGAAGTTGATGATCAGTAGCTTGGGCCTCGGCCATGTATTTTTGTAGGCCCTCTCAAGCTCGTCAAGAAAATCAATCCCCGGCCCGATGGGAACACTCCTCACCTCGCCTCCGGCTATGATTACACTGTAGGGATGTATGGGATAGGCCGGGGTGGGGGTAAGGGCAACGTCGCCGGGCTCTACTACGGCAAGGGCAAGATGACTCAGACCCTCCTTGGACCCTATGGAGACTACTGCTTCGGTCTCAGGATCAAGATCGACATCAAACCGCCGTTTGTACCACTCACAGATCGCCATCCTGAGCTGGGTGATCCCCCTTGAGGCGGAGTAACGGTGGTTCTTCGGGTTTTTTGCCGCTTCACAGAGCTTTTCCACTATGTGGGGAGGTGTGGGCAGGTCGGGATTCCCCATACCCAGATCAATAATGTCCTCCCCCTGTCTCCTTGCCTCATACTTCAACTGGTTCACAATGGCAAAGACATAAGGGGGAAGCCGCCTTATCCTGTTAAAGACGAATCTCTCCGGTCCGCAACTCTCGTTCATAAGCCGCTCCTCTGTTCAGGGATAATTGATTATTTTACCTATATTTGAAGATGAAAGACAATATTTTCTATAATTTTGGTCAGGAGACACCAGATGAAAGATTCCTTCTGGAACATAAGAATGAGGGCAACATCAGGAAACCGGCATATCTCAGGGGCCGAGACGATAACGGGTGAGTCCGGTATAATGAAGCTTATCAACATGTATACCAAAAGGGCGCTCACCCATGAGAGGGGGGAGCCGGACCACATAGTTATCAGTATTGAAAGACTTGAGAGCATCCCCAAGCGCATCCCCTCCCTTGATATCAGGACCATCGATACAAAAAGCCCTGCAGAGGCAGAGGCCGTGGCAGAGAGGATCCTCCTCTCCCTTGGGATATCAGGAGAGGCCATAAGGACGGCAATCCGAATCGTAAGGTCCGGCATGACAATGCGGGGGGCCGCCCTTGTCAGAACAGTATCGGGAAGGAGGGAGGATCCTGATCAGAGCCGGGGTATAAGGGCTTCACGCCTCGGGATGCATGAAGCACTGATCGGGGAGACAGAGGAGGACCTGAAAACCCGTGGGATGGATCCCATCGTGGTGAGAGAGGCAGTCACCCTTGCATCCAAGGTGGCCTCATGTCCGGGGATTACAGCCGAACTCTGCATCTCTGACGACCCGTCCTATACAACAGGTTATCTAGCCTCCAGCACCTATGGCTATATACGGCTTACCAACATCAAGGAGAGGGGCTCTCCCTCGGGTGGAAGGGTCTTCTTCCTGGATGAAAAGGCAGATAAGGAAAGGGTCATCGAATACCTCGAAAGGGTTCCGGTAATCGTCTCCTCGCCCCCGGGGATACATGGTATAATTACCCTTGATGAACTATTCAGCAATCCTGATAGTTAATCCCCGGTCAGGCTCTTTTTCTGAAGACTCACTTAAAGGGGCGATTGAAATGCTCCGTGCCGCCTTTTCCCCTGTTGAGGTTGTCTATACTGAAAAAGGGGGTGATGCCGAGTCTATCGCCAGGGAGTCCCGCGAGGACTTTGATCTTTTCATTGCCGCAGGAGGCGACGGGACATTCAACGAAGTCGCCAACGGTCTTGCCTTCACAGGCAGAACCGCTGCCTTTCTCCCATCAGGCACAACGAACGTACTTGCCTACGAGTTCGGGCTTCCACAGAACAACCTTTCCCTGGCGGCAGAGAGGATTATCAGGGCTCGTGAACACGACATATCCCTCGGAAGAGCGGGGGAGAGGTTCTTTGTCTCCATGGCAGGGATCGGGTTTGATGCCGAAACGGTCTACCGGGTCAGTCCTGCCCTGAAAACCATCTCCGGCAAGGGGGCCCATATCATTGCAGGCCTCATGACTCTCGCAGGATACCGTCCGGAAAGGCTTGAGATAGCGGTGGACGGCAGGGTATACCATGCTTTCGGTCTTATAGTCTGTAACGGGAGGTGCTATGCAGGCCCCTATCATGCCTGCCCTTCCGCAGATATCCAGAGCGACAGTCTCGATATCCTCCTCATGAGAAATCCTGGAAGGCTTGCCCTTGTCAGAACCATCACCGGGGTGATCAGAAAATCGCCGGGAAAAGGAGGCAGCAGCAGCATAGTGACGGGGAGGCAGATCTCGATAGCAGGCAGGGCACCGATCCAGGTTGATGGGGAGTTCATAGGATTTACCCCCCGGGAAATAACGGTCCATCCAAAGGCACTCAGAGTCAGGTATTAACGCAGGGACTGTTGAGAAGAAAGCGTATAGGTCGATACGACCAGGCGTGGAGCGCGGGACGTTGATACGTTCTGCGTTCTGCGTTCTATGTTCGACGTTCTACGTTCAGGGTTCTGCGTTTATAGCGTTAATTGCGTTTGTTGCGTGGAAGCGCATATGCGTATAAGCGGGAAGGCGAGAGAGGCGAGAAATGTTGAACGCGAGAAAGGACCAACGACTCAATGACCAATGACAGCCTTCAGGCTGAGGTCAAGGCTGGGTAACCCAGCAACCACTATGCCAATACACCAATAACCGCCTTTAATAACTCTTCTTCAGTTCGACAAGGACCTGCTTGCCCACGTCTTTCAGGGTCTCGAATACTCCTTTTCCTACTGTAGCGACTGCCTCAAACCATGGTGCACTGTCCCTGTTCAGTATCCTGTTCATCTCTTCAATGGGGACAACATTGGGAAGGTCTCTCTTGTTGTACTGGATTGTATAGGGAAGCCTCTCAAGTTCAAAGCCGTGTTCGTTCAGGTTTATTCTCAGGTCCTCCAGGCTCTCGATATTGGCATCCATCCTCTCAATCTGTGAGTCAGCCACAAAGACCAACCCGTCCACGCCCTTGAGGATCAGCTTCCGGCTTGCAGCATAAAAAACCTGGCCTGGAACAGTATAGAGATGAAACCTGACCTTGAACCCCCTTATATCTCCGAGAGCAAGGGGAAGAAAATCGAAGAAAAGGGTCCTTTCGGTCTCGGTGGCAAGGGAGATCAACTTCCCCTTCTGGTCAGGCATCGTCTTCTTGTAAATGAACTGGAGGTTGGTCGTCTTGCCGCAAAGCCCGGGACCGTAATAGACAATCTTGCAGTTTATTTCTCTTGTAGAATAGTTTATAAAGGACACTTGAAGTTCCTATCTGAAAAGCTGGTCGATGTCTTCATCGGTTATCTCGGCAAAGGGCGAAGGTTCAACCTTTTCCTCCCGGGCCACCCTTGTCTTGTCTTCCATCTGCCTGAAGACCCGGGTGAGGGACTCCGCTGACCTTTTCACCCGCAGTCTGACGAGTCCGAGGGAAGAACGCTGATCAAAGACCACCACAAGTATCACCTTGTCGGCGATGAGAGAAATATGTATATTGTCCTTCTCACCTTCGTGAAAGAGTATGGAGAATTCCTTCTGGCCCAGAAGTTTGGCAATACCTCCCGTGGCGGCGATGTTTCCCGCCGTCAGCGAGGCAAGTGCTGTGGTATCTATGTCATGGGTATCCCCGGCAGAGGCGATCAGCTGGCCGTTCTTGTCAACGAGGAAAACGAGTTTTGCATTTGCCTGCTGAAAGAGCCTCTTCAGTTCCTCCTCGATCCGCCGGAACTCCGGCTCATACATCACAAACTCTGACATACCCCCACCAGGTGTTTCTTTATTTCCCTCATTAAGGGATATTTAACTATACCAAAAAATCTCTAAATATGCAAAGAGTTACGCCTTTTCCTCTTCCGACTTATAAAGAGACTCTTCCCTGAGTAACGCCTCCCATTCCCTGTCAACCAGTTCCTGAGCCCGCTTGAGGACCCCCTCGTTCTCGGGAGAAAAGAGGTGTTTGAACCTTCCCTGAGTCTTCAGAAACTCCGTAACAGGCTTCTTCTCCTTCGGCTTGTGGTTTATCGTAAGCCTCCCATTCTCATACTCGTAAAGGGGCCAGAAACAGGTCTCAACGGCAAGCCTGCTGTCCTCAATCGCCCTGTCCGTGGTGGTCCTCCATCCACGGTTACAGGAGGCAAGGATGTTTATGAAGGCCGGACCATCCACATCAAGGGCCTTCCTCACCTTTGTCATCAGGTCCCGCCAGTGGGCCGGGGTGGTCTGGGCCACATAGGGTATCCCATGGGCGGCCATTATCTTCGTCAGGTTCTTCCTCGGCTGGAGCTTGCCGGGGATAACGGATCCGGCAGGACTTGTTGTAGTATTGGCCCCAAGGGGGGTGGCACTCGACCGCTGGATGCCGGTATTCATGTAGGCTCCATTGTCGTAGCAGATATAAACTATATCGTGCCCCCGCTCCATCGCCCCTGAGAGACTCTGGAACCCTATATCATAGGTACCGCCATCACCGCCGAAGGCTATGAACTTTATCTTTTCGCTGATCTTTCCCTGCTTCTTCAGTGACTGGTACATGGCCTCAACCCCGGAGATGGTGGCTGCCGCATTCTCAAAGGCGGTATGAATCCAGGGAATCTTCCAGGCTGAATAGGGATAGATCGTTGTGGAGACCTCCAGACAACCCGTAGCATTGGAGG
>CAZITN010000100.1:0-7370 GCA_964542175.1 uncultured Thermodesulfovibrio sp.
AGATTGATTTTCTTGTCCAGAAACCTCATCCCGATCCAATAGCCTGGAGTAATGCCCTCAGAAAACTCTATGTCTATGACGCCTCAATAATAATCACCTATGGGCCTGGGACCTCAGAGACAGTCAAGTATGAAATAAGCGATGTTCCGGTCTTTTATGCCGGTCTTTATTCAAATGATACTGTCTTGAAAAATTCCCATTTTGCCGGTGGGGTTGAGTATACCCTTCCTGTTACAAGCCTTCTCAGATATCTAAGAAAGATGGATTCAGTCAAGAGGATTGGCATATTCTTCTTCCCTGCCGAAAGGACATCCCTTGAAGAGGCCAAAAAGGTCAGGGAGAGATGTATGGCTCTGGGTCTGTCTCCCGTCATGCTTCCGGTCCATAAATCAAAAGAGATAGGTGAGAAGCTGAGGCTTTTTGACCTTGAAGGACTTTACATTACGGGAAGCTCCTTCGTGCTCTGGCACTTCCCTGAGTACATATCTGAAGTGCAGAGAAGAAAACTTTCGGTGGTAACCTCCTCTGGAGGACTTGAAGATAAGGCCATGCTTTCTCTTTACTCTGATCCTGTTTTGATAGGCAGGGACCTTTCTGAACTTCTGACTGGCTATATGAAGAAGGGGAAGAGAGGGGACTTCAGGGTTGAGAGGCGGAACAAGCTTGTATTCAACTATGCCATCTCGAAAGAAATGGGGATTGATATCCCCCTTGAGCTTCTTACCGAAGCAGACGAGGTGATTCGGTGAGGGGAGCTCTCTTAAGATGGCTGATTTCTGTCAACGTCTTTTTCTTTTTATTCTCCATCCCTCCTGTCTGGGCTGAAACCGGGAAACGCTATCTGCTGATAGGGCTGATTCCCGAACAGAACATATTCCGGCAGATCGACAGATACAGGCCCCTTGCCGATTATCTTTCAGTGAGGCTGGGCATAAAGGTCAGGCTTACAATACTCAGCAGGTATGGGGATATCATAGACCGGTTCAGCCAGCGGGGGATGGACGGGGCCTTTTTCGGAGACCTCACGGGAGCCCTGGCTGTTGAACTGCTGAAGGTTGAGCCTGTGGCCAGACCGGTAGGGCTGGACGGTGCTTCTTCTGCAAAGGGGGTCATAATTGTCAGAAAGGACAGCGGCATACGGAAGCCAGGGGATCTGAAGGGAAAGGTATTTGCCTTCGTTGACAGGGCGACTGTGAGCGGCTACCTCTTTCCGTTATATTACCTAAGGAAAGCGGGTTTCAGCAACCTCAAGGAGGTTTTCTCGGAGTATTACTTTACTGGAAGTCATGATTCGGCCGTCTTCGCGGTTCTTGATGGCCGGGCCGATGCAGGAAGCCTCAAGGATACGGTTCTTAATGATCTTATCAGGAAGGACAACACCATTGCAGATGAACTGATGGTGCTTGCTGAATCTTCCCCCATGCCAGAGGGTACGTTCTGCCTGAGGACTGATTTGGCTCCTGAGGTGAGAAGAAAGATAAGAGAGCTGCTACTCGGGATGAAGAAGGACCATGAAGGCATGAAGGTTCTTCAGGAAATGGGGCTTTCCGGTTTTACCCCTGCCAGCAGGAATGATTTTGCCCCTGTCATAAGGATTATGAAAGAGATAGGGATCGGGTTGAAAGATTACGACTACAGGACCACCTTGAAGGAGAGATGATACACCGATGAGAAGAAAAATAATTAAATATCTCTTCTTCATCTTTTTGCTCTTCGGGATTGGTGGAGGAATAGCAATCATATCTCTTACAAGGACGTCGAGTGACCTGAACTCTCTCATTACACTGCACAGGGTGGAGATACTCCGGCAGGATCTGATAATAAATCTCCAGACAGTCCAGAAGCACCTGTACACGATAGGGACATCCTTCGGCTCGGAACTGGATGTAATAGTGGGTAATGTCCAGTCCCTTGACAGAGCGGTGGGAAAGTGTCTTAGCTGTCATCACAACCCGGCAATAACCAGGCGTCTTACCAGGCTTACAAAGTATGTAGAGAAGTATAAGGACGCCCTGAGTGCTTTCATAACCACAACGGCAAACCCGGAGAGGGTGAACCGCCTTCAGAGGGCGGCCGTTGAGATAGGGGATGTACTCCTGAACGAGGCCAATGAGATGACCTTTGTGGCGAATCAGAGTCTTCAGGAACGGACCGAAAAGGCCCTTCATGATGTAAAGACCATCAAGAACCTCCTTCTGGCAAGTCTGTTCCTGACGATGCTTTTCGGGTTTGTTGTTGCAGTGAGCCTCACGAGGGAGATTCTCACCCCGATCGAGGAACTTATAAGAGGAGCAAGAATGATAAGTGCCGGGAAGCTTGGATATAAGGTCGACTACAGGGATTCAACAGAGTTCGGTGAACTTGCCGCCACATTCAATGAGATGAGCCGTTCCCTGAAGGAGGGATATAAGAAGACTCTTTCCTACATGGAGAAACTGAGAGTCCTCTACAAAACAACCCTGTCCCTTCATATTGCATCAGAAAGGGAAGATGTAATAAGGGAGATGGTGGAGGGTATAAGGGGAATCCTGAGACTTGAAGGTATAGTTACAATGCTCAGGGAAGATGATGGGGTCTTCAGACCAGTCCCGCCTTATATTGGAGTTGATGAAGATGCCATCAGGGATATTGCCTGTGACCCCGATCAGGTATACCGGATATATCAGGAGAGCGGACGACGAGCGGTGCATCTCAGGAGAGACCATCCGGTCCTTGGCCGCTTTTTCAGCCTCTGCGGTAACGGTTGTAACATACTCCTCTTCTGGTTGAGGAAGAAGGAAGAACTTGCAGGATGTCTGCTGCTCTTTAAAAATGAAAAGGACGGTGATTTCACTGAGGAGGACGTGCGGTTGCTGAGCATAATGGGAAACAACTTTGCCGTTGCCCTTGAAAATGTGGAACTCTACCAGAACCTGCATGAGCAGATGCAGAGGCTCAAAGAGGCTCAGGAACAGCTTGTACAGAGTGCAAAACTTGCAGCAGTCGGGGAACTTGCTGCAAACGTGGCCCATGAGATCAACAATCCCCTGACCACGATTCTTGGTTATTCGGAACTCCTTAGTGAGGAGGAAGACCCGGAAAACATCAAGAGGGATCTTGCCATAATCGAGAGTGAGTCACTGAGGGCTCGTGAGATCGTCCAGCAACTCCTGGAATTTTCAAGAAAAAGGAAACTGGAACTGAAAGAGGTGGATGTCCATGGCACTATTGATGGTGTCCTCAGGCTGGTATCACCTAATATAAAACAGTCCCGGGTGAAGGTACACAGGAAATACACCGACGGACCCAAGGTATTGGTTGATGAGAACCAGATAAAACAGGTCTTCCTGAACCTGATAAACAACGCAATACAGGCCATGCCAGAAGGTGGGGATCTTATAATAGAGACCGAGACGATGGGACAGTACCTGATGATCGCTATTACAGATACGGGGATGGGGATTCCCGATGATGTTTCCAGGAGGATCTTCGAGCCTTTCTTCACGACAAAACAGGATAAGGGGACTGGTCTCGGCCTTCCCATAAGTTACCGGATTGTCCAGGAACACGGAGGCAGGATAGAGGTGAAAAGCCGTGTGGGTGAAGGGAGTACATTCAGGGTCTTCCTCCCACTCAGGAAAGACGTTTGATGAATATCTCCTTTGCTATCTCAGGATCAACAGCCACTGTGGTCTCATCCACCTGAAGTACAACGGAAGGCCATTTTCTGATAAGTTTCAGTTCAGAGCCTGCATAAATTCCGATAGAATTCAAGCGATTGATCCTTGAGGGCTCTGTCGGGACTATGTAGGTTATTCTCCCTTTCTCGCCGACCTCGAAATCTATGAGCCTTACTACAAGGGGTTCAATGCTGGTGCTGTATTTCCTGCAACATTCCCCCCGGGGGATGGGTTTTCCATGTGGACAGGTCGGAGGATGGCCCAGGAAAGTGCAGACACTGTCAGTCAGTTCTTCGCTCAATATGTGTTCCATACGACAGGCATCTTCATGGATTGACTCTTCCTTCATTTCAAAGACATCGGCAAAGAGCCTCTCGGCAAGACGGTGTCTCCGTACAATCCCACGGGCTATCGCCCGTCCTTCATCAGTGAATCGGACATCCTCGCCCTTGATGGTTATCAGCCCTTTACTCTCCAGTTCATCTATTACATTTTCTATGCCGTCATCGTCGGAACAGCCCTTGAAGAGCTTCATCCCGCCCTTTTTTTCTTCATTTAAGATCCAGAGGAGCTCAAGGGCCTCCTCAAGTCTTTCCTGAGAGATTGCTTCCATAGGAAATTATAACTGAAAAACAGTGTCAATTGTCCAATACCTGTTTTTGAGGCGCTTTCACAGCAGTAAGTACACCAACAGTTCATAGATTGAAACATGCCTTTATTTGACAAAGCCCTCCTTATTATTTATAATCTTATAGGTGGGATCACCATAGTCCAACAAACAGAAAAAACGGGGAGGTTTTATGGGATTGCGGGAGGCAAAGGAGTATATTGATGCCCTCAGGAAAAAGCAGGACAACCCCTTTCTCTGGCCCGACTACCTGACAGGGCTGCCGGACAGGGCTGCAGTTCTGAGCAAGATCGAGAAGGTTTTTCCGAAGATCGGCAGGTACGGGATTGCCTATCTGAGAATAGCAAATATCCATCCATATCTCCTTAAATACGGCTCTGAGAGACATACCGATGCAATCCAGTGGGCAGCGGGAATACTCAAGACCGTCTCTAAGGAGGTGAAGGGGAGTTTTGTGGGGACCGTAGGGACCCATGACTTCCTCCTTATCGCCCCTGTTGGGGAGATCAAGGGAATGATAAGAAAAGCCAACAGGCTTTTCAAAAGCAAGATTAAGACATTTTACAGCAGAGATGACCGGGAAAGGGGGTATGTGATAAGTTTCAGAAGGGATGACGGAGAAAGGGTGGAGATAGGGTTCATGTGTCTTGTCTCCGTTGTCCTTCTTACACCACCATCAATAGAGAGGATTAACCTGATTCCAGCACTTGAGGGACATTGCCGGTTGATGGAACAGACCGGGGAGACAATAAAGGAAGTAACCGTCTAATTGTATCTGTCGGTCTTTGTGTGTGTGTGTTTATAGCGTGAATAAGAAAGGGGAGTGGATGGTCCACTCCCCTTTTTATGCGCAGGTCAGTAAGTGATCAGAACCTCCAGGTAAGGCCGAACTCGAGGCTGTCCTCACTCAGAGTGGACTGGATCTCAACGGGCTGTCCAAAGAGGGTGGTGCCCTTTTCGGTGATTGTCTCTTCAAAAGCATGCATGTAGCCGGCGTGGAGGGCGAACTTGTTGGAGAGTTCGTAGCCTATCCCCAAGGTTATATGGTGCTGGACGATTGCAGGAAACCCGATTATCCTAAAGGTTTCATAGTAGTAAGTGGGGAGCATCTTGCCCTGGACTGTACTCATGGTGGGCATGCCTGTTGCTGGATCGAACCCTGAGAAGTTGTCATGTTCCTTTAGAGGATTGTCTCCATAGTTATACCCCACACGTACGGCCAGGTTCTTGATTGGTTTGAACTGTGCGCCTATGGCAAAAACCCACTGATTGTCCCAGTCGAAGTCCTCATAGCCTGTTGCATCCTGCCAGTTAATCCACTTTACATCGGCCTCGACGAGGAGTTTGCCGGGAATGATATCAAAGGCCGCTCCGAGGCCGACCTGCTGAGGTGCCTCAAGCTTCAGGTCATCCAGCACACCATCACCATCGAAGTCATTAACGTTTTCGTGTTTCACTTCCTGCGGGGTGGTATATGTGGCTCCAAGGGTGATCATGTCGTTTACCTTATATAGGACCCCTAACTGGGCCCCGAAGCCGTAATTGAAGGAAGAGCCATTGTTCAGATCGAGGTTGGCATAATCGATATGTAGGGAAAGACCCAGGGAGAGTTTCTCATTGGGTTGATAGGCTACGGTGGGGGCGAACTTCATGATCTGAAGCTGGGTGTATTCTCCTGCAATGATAGGAGGGTCACCAAAGCCATCAAAGGCGGTGGATCCTGGCCCCATGAGGAAATCGTCATAAGCCGTATCGATATTGCTGTTTCTGTAGTCCACACCAAGCCCGGAAACGCCATAGGCGGCGATCCCGAACCTCCATAGCGGGAATGTGGTGGTTATGGGGACGGAAAGGCCGATAGCAGGTATGCCGTAGATTTTGAAGTCACTGCTTACCTCGACGGAACCTCCTGGGAGTCCTGTTGGCATCATTGGGTTCGGAGGAACGGGACTGAGGGTTATCTTGGCATCTACATGGGGCATGAAAAGAGTCCCTGAGAAATTAAATTCCGATCCTGGGCAGAATGGACCAAAACACATGGCAGCTGGATTTGAGAAGACGGCACTGATTGCATCCTGGGGGGCGGCGATTCCCACTCCTCCCATGGAACGGGAGATAGGACCGATACTAATCATGTTATCGCCGTTTGTTGCAAGAGCGGGAAGGGGAAGAACAAGAATGATTAATCCCAGCAAAAGAACATACCTTGACAATGATTTCATCTGTTACCTCCTTGGTTTGGGTGTTTGCAAACTGCGGAAAACCTTACTCTATCACCTCCCTTGTTGAAGATTTCCTTTGCTGAACAACTCATAGGCCAGGTGTGTAACTTATATCAAATGGCTTCGTAACTGGCATGGTATATTAATATGTAAACTATATAATTTTTAACATATTCTGTGTGGTTTGTCAATTCCCCAATGTTTTTTACAGAAATAATTATAATATAAACAGAGGTATTTTTGTGAAAAACAGGATAATACAGTTTGAAGAAAAATTTCTAGAAGAACTCTGCCGGAAATGCGTTGAGGAATGTGGCAGATCACTGACATCTATCGAAAGGGCTGTTATGAGGCGTTTTCTTGAGGCTCGGGTCAGGCGTGAGAGGGAACTCAACAGGGAGTGCATTGAGGTTTCAGAGATGTTAAAGGAGATCGGCTGTGCAGTGGCGGAACAGGACCTGGAGGAGTTGATTGAAAAAAGCATGATCCTTGACAAAAAGCTTCTCAGGGATATCAGATTTCTGCCCATAGAGGTCTCCTTTGATTATGAAAGGATAATTCCTTACAGAAGGGAAAGGCTCAAGAAACAGACCGGCTTTTTCCTTAAAATGCTTTCTTCCGGCACCAGCCGGGATTACGGTGAGATGGCACGGAAGGCTTATAGCAGGGATGAATACCTTGAGATCAATGATGAGTTGATAGAGCTTTATGCTGAAGAGGCATACCTGATAAATTCCTCGCTGAAGACCCCCTTTTCCATAGGCAGAAAAGACCTTGCCGAAAGGATGTACTGTTCCATGATAGACCTCGGCAGGAGGCTCATACGGGAAAGGGCGAGCATTATCTTCGGCTGATTTGAAT
>CAZITN010000101.1:0-7200 GCA_964542175.1 uncultured Thermodesulfovibrio sp.
AATAAACCCCTCAAGGTCAAGGGAGACATACCTGAAACCTGCATTCATGAGATGCTTCAGAACCCTCTTACGGAATGCACTTTCGAGAAACCTCCCCATCTCCGTCTCATTCACCTCTATCCTGGCAACACCGCCGTGGTCCCTCACCCTTACCTCTCTCAGTCCTTCCTCGTGCAAAAAGGCCTCAGCCCTTTCAATACGCTGAAGGGCCTCAGGGGTGACGGCGATGTTATAGGGTATCCGGGAAGCCAGGCAGGGAGAAGCAGGCCTGTCCCAGGTGGGAAGGCCAAGTGTCCTGGATATCTCTCTGATCTCTTTCTTTCCCATTCCTGCCTCGATGAGGGGGCTCCGGACCCTATGACGTCTCGCCGCCTCAAGGCCGGGCCGGTGATCACTGGTATCGTCAGCATTGCTCCCGTCAACCACCCACCGGAACCCCTCCTGCCGGGCCATCCTGGTCAGATCTCTGAAGAGGGTGTCCTTGCAGTAGAAACATCTCCGGGGGGTGTTTCTCCGGTACTCCTCCCGGTCCATCTCGCTGGTTCTTATAAACCTGTGTGGCACACCTATGAGTTCTGCCATCTTCCGGGCATTCTCCCTGTCCCAGGACGGAGTGGAAGGGGACAGTCCTGTGACTGCAAGGACCGGGATTCCTGCATCCCTCCCTGCCCTCAGAAGAAGGGTGCTGTCAGTCCCGCCTGAATAGGCAACCAGTATGCTTTCAAGCTCTATGATAATCTCGACAAGACGGGTGTAAGTGGATTTCATATCCCGGGAAGGACGGTCCTCAGTCCGCATGAAGAACCCTGCGGGAAGACCGCAGGGTATCTTCGATATGCTCGATGCGAGTCCGTTCCGGATAAGGAAGATTTTTCTGTCACATTCGTTCGCTTAATCTCACTGTGCATACCTTATAGTTGCATAAAACTGCCCGGAAATGGCAGGGGGTTATGACCGAAAACCCTTCCGGCGATACCTTTGTGTAAGGTAACACTACCTCAATCAGAACTTCACCTGCTGATAAGTCCAGATCTACCCTCACTCTTAAAATACCTCATCGGTTCTGGAAGGGTTTGAGGGCATGGCCCCCTGCCTCCCTATGCAACGTTGAGACATATTCAGCGAAGAACCGATATGGTATAGTTTTCCTGGTGCAGCTGGGCATCCTCTTTTATTATAACCTCTATACCCCTCGTTTTCTCAATCTCCTCGACGGCATAGCTCTCCTCGTCCGAAAGGAGTTCAGCCACATAGGGGTGGGCGGTGATCAGCACCCTTGCACCCTGGGTAATGGTCATCTTCTCGATCTTCCTGAAAATCTCGAAACAGATCGTCCTTGGCGAAAGGACAAACCCCTTTCCCTCGCAGTAGGGACATGTGTTACAGAGGGTCCTGCCGAGACTCTCACGGACCCTCTTTCTGGTCATCTGGATAAGCCCCAGCTCAGAGATGTTGTATATGGTATTCTTTGCCTTGTCCCTCTTCAGTGCATCCCTGAATGCATTGAAGAGCTTCTCTCTGTTCCCTGTCTCCTCCATATCAATGAAGTCTATGATGATTATCCCGCCCAGGTTCCTCAGCCTTATCTGATAGGCAATCTCCTTGACAGCCTCGAGGTTGGTCTTCAGGATCGTATCCTCGAGGTTTTCCTTTCCTACAAATTTGCCGGTGTTCACATCTATCACGGTCATGGCCTCGGTCTGGTCTATCACTATATAACCACCTGATTTGAGCCAGACCTTCCTCCCGAGGGCCCTTGCAATATCAAGCTCCACACCAAAGGCATCAAAAAGCGGCTCAGGGCCATCATAAAGCTCAATCCTGTCAGCCAGTTTCTCAAAGTAGGTATTGACAAAGTCCTTTATCCTCTCGTATTCCACCTTTGAATCTATGATCATCCGCTCCACATCCTGGCTCATCAGGTCCCTTACACTCCGGAAAACAAGATCAAGGTCGCTGTAAAGGAGTGTTGGTGCGGAGACCTTGTCCTTCTTCTCCTGGATGTTCTCCCAGATGAACCGGAGGAATTCCAGATCTCCCCTCAGTTCCTCCGTATCCTCACCTTCTGAGGCGGTCCTGATTATAAGGCCGTAGCCCTTAGGACGGATCTCGTCCACAATATCCTTCAGTCTCTGCCTCTCGTCCTCCCCGGTAATCCTTCTCGAGATCCCCACATGGTCAAGTCCGGGCATCAGGACGAGGTACCTGCCGGGTATCGTCACATAGGAGGTCACCCGGGCACCCTTTGAACCTATGGGGTCCTTCGCAACCTGGACGATAATCTCCTGTCCCTCCTGAATCAGATCCTCAATCGGAACATCCTGACGGCCCTTCTTTATCTGGATCTGGATCTCTTCAGACTCTTCTTCCTCTTCCAGAAAGGGGGCATAGGATTCTATGTCGGCTTTTATATCTGCTACGTAAAGGAAGGCGGCCTTCTCAAGGCCAATGTCTACAAAGGCGGACTGCATTCCAGGAAGGACCTTAACCACCTTTCCCTTGTAAATGTTTCCGACAAGGGAGGTGTCCTTTTTCCGCTCTACATAAAACTCAACTAACTGGCCATTTTCTAAAAGCCCGACCCGTACTTCATCAAAGGTTACATTTATTAGAATCTCACTTGACATCAAAGAATGGGGACAAGCACCCCGTTTTCAGGAGCTTCCCGCCGGAGAAGGAACGCCTCTGGAGGTCCTGACCAGCTCCATGGGGGTAATCCATCGCTTCCTGAACCCGAAGAGGCCTGTCCTGATTATCTCCAGTTCTTCCATGGGCATACCGAAGAGGCCCTCCAACATCTCCCTCACTTTGACCTTCTTCTCAGGCCTGTCAAGAAGCTGCAACTTTACCCGCTTGCCACCCATTATATCAAATTTGTGCATATTTTCTCTGAATTCCCCTCCCCCCTTCAGCATAAAGCCGAGGTCTACATCGGCATCTTCAGGAAACCGGACCTCATACTCATAGAGGGTGATGAAACTTGTCAGGGATGGGACCCTCCCGAATACGAAGGCCATATCATCCACCCTTAGCCCTCCGGGAAGGTGCTGATTGATCCTCTGGATGAACTCATCAGGATCAAAGGGTGGATATATTTCCATATCAAGATACTCCTGAAGACCTCCTATACCGACACTCAGGGGAGGTCCGAAGGAAACCCTTGGTGAAGGACTGTAGCCTTCGGAATAAACGAGGGGGACTCCGGCCCTCCTCAACCCCCTCAGAAGGGCGGTTGTGAGTTCCAGGTGGGAAAGACAATCAAGGGGGAATGTTTTTGAAAACCGGACCCTTACCTTGACAGGGCTGAATCTCCTTGTCTCCTGATGGAATGTCCTCTGGAGCCCCACCTCTTCACGGGAGAGAAACTCCCCGCTCTTGCAGCCCAGACCGCAGGCATGGCAGGCGGTGGTGCTGCAGTCCCCTGTCCATTCACCCCGCATTGCCTTTTCATACTCCCTCCAGAGGAACTCCTTTTTCACACCGATATCCACCACATCCCAGGGGAGGGGCTCTTCTCTTTCAAAGGTCTTTGAAACAAGTCCTTCAGGGGAAAGTCCTGTCTTCTCAAAGGCTGCCTCCCACTTCTGGAGATCGAAATGCTCTGTCCAGCCGTCCAGGTAAGCACCCTGACGGTAGAGTTCCAGGAGAAGGTCCCCCGTCTCAGACCCTCCCCTTGAGAGGGCCGCCTCAAGGAGGCTCATCTTTCTGTCATGGACCTTGAGGTTAATTCCCTTCCTCGGAAGTCTCTCCTTCAGATACTCTACCTTCCGCTCCAGTTCCTCCTGGGATTCCTGGCCTGACCACTGAAATGGTGTATGAGGCTTCGGGACAAAGGGTGAAATTGAGAGTGTTATATTTACATGCTTCCGGGTGTATTTCTTTGCAATGTTCAGGGCCTGAAGCACCATCCCGGGAATCGCCTCTATATCATCCTCTGTCTCGGACGGAAGCCCTATCATGAAGTAGAGTTTCAGGTTGAGCCATCCCTCACTGAAGAGGGCATGGAGTGCCTTCTCATAATCTTCAGGGCTGAATTCCTTGTTTATCACCGCCCTGAGCCTGCCGGTGGCTGCCTCCGGCGCTATGGTGAATCCCGTCTTCTTGACCTGCCTTATCTCCCTGAGAACATCTTTCTGAACAGCCCCCACCCTTAAAGAAGGGAGGGAGATGGTAATCTGTCTGCCCGAAAAACGGTTATTGACCGTCCTCAGAAGCGGAAGCAGCGCGGTGTAATCCCCTGCACTCAGGGATGTGAAGGATATTTCATCATAACCCGTATTCTGGAGAGATTCCTCGACTATTCTGAGTATTCTCCTCGGAGTCCTTTCCCTAAGGGGCCTGTAAACCATCCCGGCCTGACAGAACCTGCAACCCCTCGTACATCCTCTGCTTATCTCCACATTCACCCTGTCGTGGACGATCTGGGTATAGGGAACCGGTGGGGATACCGGAAAGGGGGCATTATCAAGGGAACTCACAACTCTCATCTGCACCTTCTTCTGCCTCTGCCCGGGCACATAAAAACCCTCTATCCCGGAAAGGGCCCGGAGAAAGTCCTCCCTGCTCCCGGAAGAGGCCCTCCAATGTCGCCAGAGGTTGGCCATCTCCAGAACCGCCTCCTCCCCGTCTCCTACAAGAAAGGCATCAAAGAATGGTTCCAGGGGGGCAGGGTTTACCGTGCAGGGTCCGCCTCCTATAACGAAGGGATCTCCCGGCCCCCTCTCTTCGCGCCTTATGGGGATGTCTCCAAGGCTGAGCATGCCAAGGACGGTCGGATAGGAGAGTTCATACTGGAGAGAAAATCCCACAATGTCAAACTCCCTGAGTGGCCTTCCTGTCTCAAGCGATACAAGGGGGCTCCCCGAATCCTCCAGATAAGTCTTCATATCAGGCCAGGGCGCAAAAACCCTCTCGGCAGAGGCGTAATCAATCCCGTTGATGATATGGTAGAGTATCTTCAGCCCGAGGTGGGACATCCCTATCTCATATATGTCAGGAAAGGCAAGGGCCACTCTGAGTGAGGCAGACTCCTTTCTTATGGAGTTCACCTCGTGATTTATGTATCTGCTTGGCTTTCTGAATTTCAGTATATTCATCTTTATATTAATCTTTCTTGCCTTTCAGAAACTGTAAAAGAGGAGCTGTAATAATATCACTCATACACTGACTTTGGCAAGAGTTGTCCTGTTCAGGTAAAATCATACACAATGAAAGCACCTCTGAAGAGACTGTATGGAAGTCAGGGCATCTTACTGATGCTCATCCCCCTTCTTCTGCTTGTTTTCTCATGCAGACAGGCAGTAAGGGGGCCGGAGGCCCCTCTTCCGCCTGTTGAGGCACTGATCAGGCATTTCCCCGACCTGCCTGACTCCTTTACAGGTAGCGGGAGTTTCAAGATCTCCCGCAATGGTGTCTCCAGTGGAAGTTTCCAGGGGCTGCTGGTCTACAGAAAGCCTGCCATGATGCGACTTATGCTGCTGTCATCCCTTGGGATGAGCGTTTATGAGATACTTTTCAGGAATGGCGAACTCCTGTTTCTTGACCCCTCACGACATACCGGGATGATATGGAAGACCGGAATAACTGAAATTTTCCCATTAAAAAAAGTCATCCAGACAAAGGACCTCCATGTAGAGAGGGGGGAAGACGGTTACATCCTCCAGACAGACAAACCTGTCATTGACGGGCACATGACTGTCCATAAATTCAGAACAGATCTTTCCTGGTCCGGGACTGAGTACATCCTCCCTGACGGCCGGAAGATTACATTGGAAGTCAGAACGCTTTCAAATGGCATACCCTCCTGGTTCAGCATGTCCGTGGATGAATTGAAGATAGAGGCGGTGATAGAGAAGTTTTCCTCCAGAAGGCCAGTCGGGGAATGGGCATTCACAATACCTGAAGGGTTTACCATAAAGGAGGCAGAGGGGGCCCCCTTCTGAGCATGATTAATTTACAGTTGCATTTGTTTCCCTGAGGCAGGGGTGTACACTCACGGAACCAGCCCTGCCTGTGTCATTATCCTGAATTTTATCAGATGGTCAGTGATGGTCAGTCCTCTTTCCTGAAGCCCCTCAGGTAATCCTCCCATTCAATAGGGAGGAGGTATTTCTTCTTGTTGTTACACTCCTTGCAGGCAGGCACGATATTGGACTTTGTGCTCTTTCCTCCCCTGACAAGGGGGACGATGTGGTCCATCGTCAGTTCACCGGGCCCCACCTTCCGGTTACAGTAATGGCACATGCCCCGTTCCTTCTTCTGCCTCCACCACCGGGTGGCCCTCAGTTTCCGGGCCTTCTCCTTCTCCCACCTGATCTCCTCTTCAGTGACATGCGGTATAAACTCATGGTTCCTGCTCATCCTCTCAGCCTCCCCTTATCTTGCTGTAGAGAACCGTTCTGTTCCGGCCCGACTCCTTTGCCCCATAGAGGGCCTGGTCCGCCCTCTCTATGAGTTCCTCCCTGCTCGAGGCATCCCGTGGATAGGAGGCTATCCCCAGACTCACCGTCACAGCAATACTCACACCATCCGCCTCGAACCGGTGAGCCTCCACCCTCTGCCTGATCCTCTCAGCGATTTTTTTTGCCTCGCCGGCGTCAGCCTTGAGTGCCATAATTGCAAACTCCTCTCCCCCATACCTTGCAGGAATGTCTATCTCCCTGACCGTCTCCCTGATAATACTGGCAAACCCCTTCAGCACCATATCCCCTGCCGGATGCCCATAGGTATCGTTCACCCTCTTGAAGTGATCTATATCCGTGAGTATCAGGGAAAGGGGCTCGGAAAACCTCTCCGCCTTCTTGAACTCCTCGGCAAGCCTCTCCTGGAAGTGCCTGTGGTTGTACAGACCGGTAAGACCGTCTGTAAGGGCGAGCATTCTTATCTCCTCATGGAGAAGGGCATTTGATATGCTGAGTGAGGCCTGGGCAGCAAGCACCTTCAGAAGCTCGAAGAGATGAGAAGTGAATGCATCCCGTTCAGGAGAAAATACAGTAAGCACCCCCACTGTCTCCTCTTCATGAAACATGGGGATGAAAATAACTGAGATGATCTCCCCATCTATATCCAGACCCTCCGGAAGGGCCGGAAGGGAGTCCTGGCTCAGATCCGACCGGTACACCGCCTCTCCTGCCTCTATCACACGTCCAAGGAGGCTCCCCTTCCACCTCGTTATCCTCTCCCTGCCTGAAGGAGGAACAA
>CAZITN010000102.1:0-7186 GCA_964542175.1 uncultured Thermodesulfovibrio sp.
ATCTCATCAAGGAAGATCGTCCCACCGTCGGCTGCCTCAAAGAGCCCTTTTCTGTCAGTCGTTGCAGAGGTGAAGGCCCCCTTTCTGTACCCGAAGAGTTCACTTTCAAGGATACTCTCAGGAATCGCCGGGCAGTTGACAGCAATAAAGGGCCCCTCCGCCCTCCTGCTGAACCGGTGGATGGTCCTTGCTGCAAGTTCCTTCCCCGTCCCTGTCTCGCCTGTAATCAGTAAGGTCTCATCAGTGTCGGCTATCACCTTCAACTTCTCTTCCAGTTCCTTCATGACCGCGCTTTCGCCTATAAGTTCCCTTCTCAGGGAGGCATGGCGGACGTGTTTCTCCAGGGCCTCCTTCTCCCGGAGAACCCTGCCGTATTCAAGGGCCCTCTTCACGGTATGAACAAGGCGGTCATTATCCACCGGCTTGGTAAGAAAGTCATAGGCCCCCTTCTTCAGCGCAGCCACTGCCATGTCCACAGTCCCGAAACCGGTCAGGATTATCACAATCAGGTCTTTCTTCTTACGCTTAGCCTCTTCAAGGAATGTTATTCCGTCCATGCCCGGCATCTTCACATCGGTTATCACAAGGTTATAGTCTCCAGCCTCTATCACCCGCAAGGCATCCTTTGCCCTCATCACCCCTTCAACATCCAGACCGAGTTCTTTCCTGAGAAGCCTCTGGATAAAGGCGATCATATCCTTCCTGTCATCTACAAGGAGTATCCTCTCGCTCATCTAAGCCTCCCCGGCCCTGAGGGGAAGAAGTATAGTAAAGTTGCTTCCCTTGCCCTCCCTTGATTCCACCAGTATCTCTCCATGATGTTCCTTTACTATACCGTAACTGACGGAAAGCCCGAGCCCAGTCCCTTCCCCCGGCTCCTTGGTGGTAAAGAAGGGCTCGAATATTCTTCCCCTTATATTCTCGGGAATCCCTACACCACTGTCAATTATTGATATATATACCTTCCCGTCTTCTTCATAACGGCCTGTTCTGATGATGATTTCTCCCTCCCCCTGAATGGCCTGCACCGCGTTCAGGAGTATATTCATGAAGACCTGTTTCATCTTCTCACGGTCAACCATCACAGGCGGAAGATCTCCGGCGTACTCCTTTCTGATGTTGATACCACGGTCTTCTGCCGTGAATGAAAGCATGTCCACCACCTCGTCAACGAGCCGATCTATATCAAGATGCTCCGGGTTTGTCTCTGTCCGCCGGGAAAACTTCAGAAGGTCCTCGACGATCTTCTTGCAGGCCTCGGCATTCCGCCTTATCACCTCCACATCCTTCTGCGCCTCATCAGGATCCGGGAAATCCTTGAGCAGAATGCCGGTAAAGCCAAGGATGATCCCGAGGGGATTATTCAGTTCATGGGCAAGGCCAGCGGCAAGCTGTCCCACCGAGGCAAGGCGATCCGCCTCCTTGAGCCTCTCCTGCACCCTCTTCCATTCGCTTATATCCTTTATGATCGCCTCAATCCCGCATATGTCACCTGACTCATCTCTCCTGTAATTTGCAGTTATAAGTACATCGACCTCATTGCCGAGGTTATCGGAAATGGCCGTCTCAAAGTCCTTTACATATCCCTCGGACTCCATCCTCCCAAGAAAAGTCGCATAGTCCTTCTGGTCCCTGAAGAGGTCGGGAAAGCGCCTGTTTGCAATCAGCTTGTCCCTGTCGTCACACCCAAGAAGCTCAAGACCGGCCGGGTTGATATCCTGGATAAGACCATCGCAGTCGGCAACCACAATGGTATCCTTTGATCCTTCAAAGATCCTTCTGTATTTTATCTCGGAGCTTCTGAGCTTCTCCTGGGATTCTTTCAGATAAGCCATCATCCGGTTGAAGGATGATGCAAGATCTCCTATCTCGTCACGGCTTCTCACCTCAACCCTTGTATCCAGATCCTTCTCTCCCTTCACAACTGACCGGAAGAAGCGGCTGACCGTCTTTATCGGCCGGACAGCCACGACATTGATATAGTAATTGACCGAGAAGAACAGGAATACCACCCCCACAATCCCGGTAAGAAAGATTGAAAAGACAAGACCCTTGATCTGGAGAAATGTCTCATCTACGGGAATTGCGATCAGTTCCACCCCTATAATTTCCCCTTCCTTCCTGTTGAAGCCTCCCTGTGTACCATATAGGCTGACGAGGTTGACAGGGGCATCCTCCGGTCTGCCATGACAGGCAAGGCACTCCTTTTCAACCACAATCGGCTTGGCATGCACAAAGAGCCTGTGGCCGTCCTTCCTGAGTATTTCCTTAATACTCTCCAGTCCTTCCTTTCTGAAGAGGGAGATATACCGCTTTTCGATCTCATTTGGGGCATTCTCGGGATTCATAGGGTTATAGGCAACGCGGCGGTAGATAAAGTCAGGGAAGTGTTTCTTGAACTCCGACATTATCTCCTTGTTCATGAAAGAGACTGACATCGCCTCAGGGATGAAAGAGTCCTGGGGAAGGATATGAAAGAGTTTAGGCCTCACCTTCTTCCTTATGTACCGGACCGTGGCCTGGATGTGGGAAAAGAGGATGTCGGTCTTTTCATAGGTCTGGGCGATGGTGGTATCCTTCAGGTTGAAATAGATAAGTACATTGAAGAGGCACCAGAAGAAGAGAAAGATCAGCCCCGTCCCAAGAAAGAACTTGGTTGTGAGGCTCATATCTCTGAGGGGTTTCATTTCATTCCATGATGACCGTCAGGTATCATCAGAACTGCTTCAGGAACCGGAGGTCATTCTCGAAGAAGAGCCTGATATCGTCGATCCCGTATTTGAGCATTGTCAGCCTCTCCACGCCCATCCCGAAGGCAAACCCCGTGGTCACCTCGGGATCGTAATTAACCGCCTCGAAGACCTTCGGATGAACCATGCCTGCTCCAAGGACCTCTATCCATCCGGTTCCCTTGCAGACCCTGCATCCGTCACCGCCGCAGAGGATACACCCGATATCCACCTCTGCCGATGGTTCGGTGAAGGGGAAGTAGCTCGGCCTGAACCTCACAGGGGTCTCAGGACTGAACAGACTGTGTATGAAGACCTCAAGAACACCCTTCAGGTGGGCAAAGCTCACGTCCTCTCCTACCATGAGACCTTCAACCTGGTGAAACATCGGGGTATGGGAGACATCGGCATCACACCGGTAAACCTTCCCTGGTGCAATAATCCTGAAGGGTGGCCTTCTATTCTCCATCACCCTGATCTGTACGGGCGATGTATGGGTACGAAGGACCACATCGCTATCAAGATCCTCACCGGAAGTGCCTGTCTCTACATAGAAGGTATCCTGCATGTCGCGGGCCGGATGTTCCTTCGGGATATTCAGGGCCTCAAAATTGTAGTAGTCAAGTTCCACCTCAGGTCCCTCTTCAACAGTAAACCCCATTGAAACGAATATCTCCGTTATCTCGTCAAGGACCCGTCTGATGGGATGGATGTTTCCTGGTGGGATAAACTTTCCGGGAAGGGTTATATCAATTGACTCGGCATGGAGCTTCTCCTTTATCTCCCGCTCCCTGAGCCCCTTCTCAAACCGCTCAGTCTCCTTCTCTATGAAGACCTTTACTTCGTTAATCTTCTTGCCTGCCTCAGGTCTGTCCTCCTTTGGCAGACGGGAGAGTTCCTTGAGTCTGGCGGTAATGAGTCCCTTCTTCCCGAGATAGCTTGCCTTTAACTCCCTTAGTTCCTGGGCAGTCCGGACATTTTTCAGGGACTGGAGAAAATCCTCTCTCAGTTTACTGAGATCATCCATGCCTTTTATTAAGCGGCAAGGGAGGCCTTTGCCTTCTCCACCAGTTCGCCGAATGCCCGGGGGTCATGATAGGCGAGTTCGGCAAGGACCTTCCTGTCAACCCCTACCCCGGCCTTCCTCAGGCCATGGATGAACTCACCGTATGTAAGTCCTGCTGCTCTTGCAGCAGCATTTATCCTTATTATCCAGAGCCGTCTGAAGTCACGCTTCCTGGCCCGTCTGTCACGATAGGCATACTGGAGGGCATGCTCAACCGCCTGTTTAGCCACCTTATAGCACCGACTTCTGGCACCATAGTAGCCTTTAGCCATCTTGAGGACCTTCTTACGTCTCCTCCTCGTCTTGAAACCACCTTTAGTCCTTGGCATATCCTTTAAACCTCCTGTATCTGAGTATCTCTATAATCCCATTCCGGATTACAAGCTAAAATAGCCTGGATTCACCTTCCAGAAACCATCAAGAGCCGTAGGGGAGCATCTTTTTCACGGTCTTCACCTGGGTCTTGTCCACAAGACCGCCTTCACGGAGCCGCCTCGTCCTCTTGGCAGGCTTGCCTGTCAGAAGGTGGCTCTTGTTCGCCTTCGACCTCTTGATCTTCCCGGTACCTGTGAACTTGAACCTCTTTGCGGCACCTCTGTGAGTCTTCATCTTGGGCATTTAACTATCCTCCGTTTCTCATTCTGTGTAACAAAACTAACACCCCCTGTCCTCATTATTTCGGGGCTATCACCATCGTAATGGATTTACCCTGAAGACGGGGTCTGTTCTCGATATTGTATTTGTCTCCCAGTTTCTCAATAATCTTCTCAAATACCTGCATCCCCAGTTCGGGCCTTACAATTTCTCTCCCGCGAAAGAAGAGGGAGACCTTTACCTTATGGCCACTCTCAAGAAAACGAACGGCATTTCTTACCTTCAGATCGAGATCATGATCATCGATCCTGGCCCTTACCTTCACCTCTTTGAGTGTGGCCGTCTTCTTATGGGACTGCTTCTTTGACTGCTGGTACTTGAACTTGCCGTAATCAAGGATCCTGCAGACAGGGGGTTTTGCCTGTGGCGCCACCTCAACAAGATCAAGTCCCCGATCCTCTGCCAGTTTCAGGGCCTCTGAGACCGGGACCACACCGACCTGTTTCCCGTCGACATCAACGAGTCTGACTTCCCTGGCCCTGATGAAATTATTCACTCTGTATTGCTGTGCTATAACACCACCTCCCGAATCTGGGGATTAATAATTGTTGCCTTAAGCCTGAAGGCTCAGGCTCCTTTCCTCTATCTCCTTGCTCATGGCAGAGATTATGTATTCAAGCGGATGGGGACCGGACTGCTCGCCGCCCCTCTTCCTGAGCGGAAGCATGCCGGTCTCGAATTCCCTGTCACCTATTATAACTGAATAGGGTATTTTTCTAATAGAGACCTGTCTTATCTTGTAACCGACCTTCTCATTGTCGAAATATCCCTCTGCCCTGATACCGGCATCCCTCAGGCTGTTGAGTATCTCCTCGGCCCGGGGTATATGCCTCTCCGCCACTGTTATCACCCCGATCTGGACAGGTGAGAGCCATAGCGGGAATGCCCCGGCGTAATGTTCGATCAGGATGCCGAAAAATCTCTCAAGTGAGCCCATCAGTGCCCTGTGAATCATGATCGGCCTGTGTTCCGCACCATCAGTCCCCCTGTAAGATACATCAAACCTCTCGGGGTTGTTGAAATCCACCTGGATGGTACTGCACTGCCACTGGCGTCTGAGTGAGTCCATCACCTTTATATCAATCTTCGGGCCGTAAAAGACCCCCTCCCCGGGATCTATCTCAAAATCAAGCCCCGTGGTCTCGAGGGCACTCTTCAGCGCATTCGTTGACCGCTCCCAGTTGTCAAGGGAGCCAACATACTTCTCAGGTCTTGTTGAAAGATATACCTTGTACTCATCAAACCCGAAGGTCCTCAGGACAAAAAGGGTAAAGTCAAGGACCCGGAGGATCTCCTCCTCGATCTGGTCCTCCCTGCAGAAGATATGGGCATCGTCCTGGGTGAAGCCCCGTACCCTGAGAAGGCCGTGGAGCACACCAGACCGCTCGAACCTGTAAACCGTCCCTAATTCAGCATACCGGATGGGAAACTCCCTGTAACTCCGGAGGGCACTCTTGTATATGGCTATATGGAAAGGACAGTTCATCGGCTTTATCTCATAATTCACGCCTTCAACTTCCATGGGTGAATACATATTCTCGCGGTAGAAATCCCAGTGGCCGCTCCTTTCCCAGAGATTCAGTTTAGCAATGTGAGGGGTATACAGAATCTTGTAGTCGGCCCTGAGGTGCTCGTCTCTCCAGAAATCTTCTATCGTCTTTCTGATAAGGGCGCCATCTGGATGCCAGAGTATAAGGCCCGGGCCTATCTCCTCGTTTATGCTGAACAGATCAAGCTCCTTCCCGAGCCTCCGGTGGTCCCTCTTCTTGACCTCTTCAAGAAACTGGAGATACTCCTTCAGCGCCTTCCTGTCACCAAAGGCCGTCCCGTATATCCTCTGAAGCATCTTGTTCCGTTCGTCCCCCCTCCAGTAGGCCCCGGCAACACTCAGGAGCTTGAACGCCCTTATCCTTCCTGTGGAAGGAAGATGCGGTCCCCGGCAGAGGTCAATGAAATCCCCTTCCTTGTAAAGGGAGACGGTCTCATCCCCTAACTCCTCGATAAGCTCTACCTTGTAAGTCTCTCCCCTCTGCCTGAAAAGTTCAATGGCCTCCTCACGGGGAAGGACCATCCTCCTGAAGGGGGTGTCTGCCTTTATTATATCCTTCATCCTCTTTTCTATCCGCTCAAGGTCCTCAGGGGTAAAGGCCCTCTCCGTATCAAAGTCGTAATAAAAGCCATCCTCAATGGCAGGACCTATGGCCACCTTCACATCAGGAAAGAGGTCCTTCACGGCATGGGCCATCACATGGGATGTGCTGTGCCGGTAAAGCTCAAGCCCCTCCGGGGAGTCAACAGTCACGGGCTCTATCTCTGCATCATCGGGGAGCCCCGGGAGGTCGGAAAGATCCATAAGGCTCTCTCCATACCTGACCGCAATGGCGCCGCCTTTCCGGAGGAGAGACTCCGCCTCCCCGGGCGTCACCTCGCGGACTTCATCTTTCAGTCTGATCCTGATAGCAGCCTCCCTTTATCCTTTATTACGGATTTATCCTCAAAGAAGAAAAGCAAGTAAAAATTATACATTATTTATGTTTTCCTTTTCAAATGACAATGGCAATGAGAGGAGAACTCTCTTTTTTTGGGGCAGGTCTAGTTGCGGGGTCTGAGACCCCGATTAAACCTTCGGGTTCCGGTCAGAGACCCGAACCCGCTGACAGTAAAAAGTTAAACGACCTTCAGATCCTTGAAATACGTTTTATAATATCCTCTATCCCTTGAAAGCAGCAGTTCAGCA
>CAZITN010000103.1:0-7075 GCA_964542175.1 uncultured Thermodesulfovibrio sp.
AAAACTTCCTTACATATCGAAGATACCCTGCGGTCTTGCCGCAGGGTTCTTCATTAAGTTGTTAGAGGCAGAGGATGTACACTCACGGAGCTTCCCCTGCCTGTTCAGTTATCCAGGAATCATGCCGTTACATGAACCCTCCATCCTTCAGCTTCTTCACAAGCCCCTCTTCACCGGAGCCACCCATTATCTTCTCCACATACTTGCCTATTATATCAGTTTCCACGTTGACCGTATCTCCAGGGCCTTTCATTCCCATGGTGGTCACTTTCTCAGTATGAGGGATTATTACCAGACTGAAGAAGTCCTCACCGGTCTCGACCACCGTCAGGCTGATCCCGTCAATGGCAACGGACCCCTTCACAACGATATACCTCATCAGTTCCGGGGCAACCTTTACGGTCACTTCAGTGGAATCCCCGGCCTTCCGCTTCCTGTATATGTGTCCAACCCCGTCAATATGGCCTGAGACGAGGTGACCTCCAATCCTGTCCGAAAGCCTGAGCGCAGGCTCCAGATTCACAAGTGATCCCCTTCTGAATTCACCAAGGTTGGTTCTCTTCATGGTCTCATCGGAGATATCGAAACTCATCTCAACCTTGCCGTCAGCCTTCCGGCTGAAGGATGTTACGGTAAGGCAGACCCCGTTGACGGCGATGCTCTCACCTACAGACGGCTCAATATCCATTGATGTAGAGACGGTAAGTTCGGTTATGCCTCCCTTCCGTCTTATATCCACCACATTCCCCAGGTCCTGTACAATTCCGGTAAACATGTTATTACTCTATTACTCCGTCAGATCAACCCTGAAATGGAATGTCTTCTGATAATATCCCATCAGATCAGCCGTCTCAGACCATGCCGCCCTGACAGTAACCCTTTTGTTCGAGATGCCTACATGGATATCACTACACTCAATGGGCACTCCTATCCCCTCTGCAGATTCACAGAGGAGTTCCTGATATCTCTCAGGCCTTGAATAATACAGCCGTGCTATCTCCCGTGCCTCAGACTTGAAAGAATGGTAGTGGTAATAAGGAATGGAGAACTTGAAACCGGCATAGGCAAGCACAGTGACCAGGATAAGGGTCACTACAGGTTTGAACCATCCATTCTGATTCGAAAGGTATCCTCTCATTTTATGAACCTCCCTATCCTTGAAAGCCTTGGCAGGTGACGTTTACCGTCCCATGACCAGTATATGATAAGGGCCTTCCCCTTTACGGCCTTGAGGTCCACAAAACCCCAGTACCGGCTGTCATAACTCTGATCCCGGTTATCGCCCATAACAAAGAGCTTCCCCTTTGGTACATAGACCGGTCCGAAATTATCCCGCACATCCATCCCTATCGGCCTGGTATCATTGTCAGTATGCTGTATATAGGGCTCATTGAGGGGCTTGCCGTTAACATACACCTTTTTGTCCCTCTCCTCTACCACATCACCTCCTACACCAATCACCCTCTTTATGAAGTCCCTGGAGGGGTCCTTGGGGTACTTGAAGACTATTATGTCACCTCTCCGGGGTTCCCTGAAGATGAGTATCTTCTTGTCAGTAAAGGGAATCCGGGTCCCATAGATGAACTTCGTCACAAGGATGTGGTCCCCGATCAGGAGGGTTGGTATCATTGAGCCCGAGGGTATCTTGAATGCCTGGACCACAAAGGTCCGGATAATGAGGGCAAGTATCAGGGCCAGGACTATGGCTTCAGCGTATTCCCTTACGATTCCCTTCTTCTTCATGCTCATTCCTCCACTCTCAGCACAGTCAGAAATGCCTCCTGGGGCACTTCGATTCTCCCTATCTGTTTCATCTTCTTCTTTCCTTCCTTCTGTTTCTCAAGGAGTTTTCTCTTCCTTGAGACATCGCCGCCGTAACATTTCGCAAGGACATCCTTTCTGAGGGGCTTGACCGTCTCCCTCGCAATCACCTTGCTCCCTATCGCTGCCTGGATAACCACTTCAAAGAGTTGTCGCGGAATGATCTTCCTGAGCCTCTGGGCGACCTCCCTCCCCCTGTAATAGGCACTGTCACGGTGGACTATCATGCTCAGGGCGTCGACAGGCTCACCATTAAGCAGGATATCGAGTTTCACCAGATCCGACTCCTTGTATCCTGCAAACTCGTAGTCCAGAGATGCATATCCACGGGAAAGAGATTTTAGTTTATCATAAAAGTCCCACAAAATCTCACTCAAAGGAAGTTCATAGACTATCATTATCCTCTCACTGGAGGCATAATTGAACTCTTTCTGGACCCCCCTCTTGCTCTGACAGAGAGTAAGTATGTTCCCCACGAATTCCTTTGGCACAAAGATCGTAGCCCTTATGAAGGGCTCCTCTATCTTCTTCGGTCCCGGCGGCATCCTGGAAGGACTCTCTACCAGATGGACTTCACCCTTCCCGTCCGTCACCCTGTAAACCACTGTGGGTGCCGTGCTTATGATCGAGACCCCATACTCCCGCTCTATCCGTTCCTTTATGATCTCCATATGGAGAAGTCCCAGAAAACCACACCGGAAGCCGAATCCCAGAGCTCCTGAACTCTCCGGCTCATATCTGAAGGAGGCGTCATTCAGGCTCAGCTTCTCAAGTGCATCCTTAAGTGTTTCATAATGGCTCGACTCGATGGGATAGTAACCGCAGAAGACCATGGGCTTTACTTCCCGGTATCCCGGGCATGGGGCATCGGCAGGGTTGGCGGCATCTGTCACGGTATCGCCCACCCTTGTATCATGGACGTCCTTCACACCGGCAATGATATAGCCCACCTCTCCTGAAGAGAGCTGTTCAACTGGATCCATCCTGGGGATGAAAACACCGACCTCCCCTACCTCGAACTCCTTTCCCGTAGCCATGAAGCGAACCCTCATACCCTTTTTTACCACCCCGTCAAAAACCCTTACCAGGACAATGACCCCCCTGTAGTTGTCAAACCAGGAGTCAAATATGAGGGCCTTGAGAGGACGGCTGTCATACCCTGAAGGCGGAGGTATACGGTGAACGATGGCCTCGAGTATCTCAACCGTACCGGTGCCTTCCTTGGCAGAGGCAAGGACCGCCTCGGAGGCATCCAGTCCTATTATCTCCTCGATCTGTTCCTTCACCCTCTCAGGATCTGCCTGAGGCAGGTCTATCTTGTTGATCACGGGAACCAGTTCAAGGTTGTTGTCCGCGGCAAGGTAGGCATTTGCCACGGTCTGGGCCTCTACCCCCTGAGTGGCATCCACAACAAGGAGGGCACCTTCACAGGAGGCGAGGCTCCGGGATACTTCATAGGAGAAATCCACATGCCCCGGGGTGTCTATGAGGTTCAGTATATATTCGTTGCCATCACTGCACTGGTAGCGGAGCCTTACGGCATGGGCCTTTATGGTTATACCCCTCTCACGTTCAAGGTCCATGGTGTCGAGTACCTGCTCCTCCATCTCCCTCTCACTCAGGGTACCTGTAAACTCCAGAAGTCTGTCTGCAAGAGTGGACTTTCCATGGTCTATATGGGCAATTATTGAAAAGTTCCTGATCCGCTTTCCCATCTATGTCCGGTTTCTCCTTTCACTTCATCCCGAGGCATCAACTCTTTATTAAAGCCCGTCAAACACCAGAGATGCCGCACCTACAACACCTGCATCATCACTCAGTTCAGCAGGGATAATCTCCACCTTTTCTATCAGTTCATCAAAGGCCCTCCGCCTTGCCTCACGCTTAGCCTCCTCCACAAGTATGTCCCAGGCATTTGCCAGCCCTCCGCCTATCAGGACGGCCTGGGGACTGAAAATGTTCACAAGTGAAGCTATCCCGACTCCCAGGTACCTGCCGGCATTCTTGAGAACCTCCCTTGCAAGATTGTCACCCTCAAGGGCGTACTCGAAGATATGAAGGGGTGTAATCCTGTAGAGATTGCCGTCACAGCATTCACTCAGCATGGTTTCCCTGCCTGCCTCTATCTCGGAGACGACGGCATTCACTACCGCCCTCCCGGAGGCATATGACTCCAGACAGCCGGAATTTCCACAGGGACAACTCAATCCACCCGTCTCCACTGTGATATGACCGAGCTCGGCGGCAACATCAAGGAGCCTTCCCCTGTATACCACTCCGCCTCCTATCCCGGTCCCGAGGGTAAGGAGGATGAAGTTCAGAAAATCCCTTCCGGCCCCGGCCTTGCTCTCACCAAGGGCATGGGCGTTTGCATCGTTTTCAATAAATACAGGAAGGGAAAAGGCCCTTCCGGGAAGCCCCCCGAAGTCGAGCCCCTCCACCTGCTCAAGGTTGGGCGACTTCTTCACCACCCGCTCTTCCCTGTCAACCAGCCCGGCAACGGCAACACCAACTCCAACAACTTCAGGGCCGTAGAGAGAATCGGTCATCTCAAGAAGGCTCTCCCTCAGCCCGTCCATCGAAGACCGCTTCTCCTTACGGACAACCCTGAGCTCCTCATCCACAAGGGCGGCCCGGATATTCGTCCCTCCTATATCGATTCCTATTGCGTATTTCATGTTTCTTTTTCAGATTATTGGAAATGGTGAATATTTATTTTATCATACTGGTGGGATATGCTTCAAAAAAAACGGGTCTCTCCGCGACAGAAACCGTGATGAGAGACAGGTAAAGACTGAGGGAATAAAGGCAGGTTAAAATCGAAGTCAAGGCTTAGTAACCTAATGACTTAATGACCAATGACAAGAAGCATGAAGAGGTGACCCCTACTCCTCTGCCTCACTTAGCGCCTTTGTCACAACATCCAGGATATCCTCAGGGGTGAAGGGTTTTTCTATATACTCATAGGCACCCTTCTTGATCGCCTGTACCGCAGTGCTGATCGTCCCGTAACCGGTTATTATAACCACCTGGATATCGGGCCATCGCTCCTTTATCACCTTCAGCACCTCAAGGCCGTCCATGTCCGGCATCTTCAGGTCAGTCAGGACAAGATCAAACTGCTCCTTCTCAAGGAGTTCTATCGCCTCATCTCCCCGTGAAGTTAAAACCACTTCGTACCCGGCAGGTTCAAGCACACGCTGGCAGCTCACCCTTACGATCGCTTCATCATCAATTACAAGGACCCGTCCCTTTTCCATAATTACCTCCCGTCTCCAAAAGGGGTGTTCTATTTTGCCCAATGGGAACCCTTTATATCAACATCAAAGCAATCTACTTCTGCATTCCGGGGATGATCATGAATCGTCCCTTTTTCAAAACCTGATGAAATCCTCAGAACAACTTGGTTTATTTCCCCCTCCTCAACTCTTTCAGTCCCTCCGCAACATCCTCGCTGATCAGTCTGAGCACGTCCGGATAATCAATCGGGACCTCTCCCAGGGCATCCCTGAGACTTGCCGTATCAAGGCGATACTCTCTTCCACCACAGATATAGCTGAAGAGGAGATCAACCATGGGTGCACCGGCTATTATCACCCTGATTGTTGATGCCAGGTCACCAAGGGGCTTTCTGTCGATATGGTTGAGCCTGAACCCTGCCTTTATGACCGTTCCCTTCCCTGGCATCGACTCAACCGAGACATCACCACCGGCCTCACGGGCTGACTGGGCCAGCAGAGGGATCCCGAGACCGGTCTTCTTGTCCTTCGATGTATAGAACGGATCAAGGACCATTGCTATCTCCTCTTCCGTCATGCCTGCCCCGTCATCCCTTATCGTAAGGACCAATTCGTCCCTCTCCTCATTCTCCTCTATGCTTATCTCCAGATTTCTGGCACCTGCCTGAAGGGAGTTCTGGGCTATATCGAGTATGTGTAGTGAGAGGTCTTCCATATTCACTCAATCCTCAGGGTCCTCCCCCCGCTCCCTTTCAGTGCCATCCTGAGTTCTTCAAAGGAAGGCTCCCGGATTAAGAACTCCGTCCATCGTCTCCCTATATCACTCAGATGATGGGCATCGGATGACCTCACCCACGGAAAGCAACTGTATTCACTGAAAAGAGCCCTTGTCCTCTCAAGGTCAGAAGATGGGGATATCTCCAGTGCATCAAAAGCCGTTCCTTGCGGTATGAAACCCATCTGGGAGATGATCCCGAAGACCTCCCTGTCCATATGAGAGGCGATGGCAATGCCTCCAAGCCTCCCTATCTCCCTCACCGCATCATCAAGGGTGAGGGTGGTCGCAGCTATCAGGTTCTTCCTGTTGAACCCCTCCACTTCGTCAAACTCGTTCACGATTACCTGTTCAAATTCCGGAACCCCTCCCTCCCTCTCGGGCAGTCCGTAATATACCATGGCCTGCAATTCATGAAGAGGCTCCTCCGAGGGAAAGAGCGCAAGTATGTGTACCTCTTCGGATGTGGTTACTTCCATGCCGGGGATAACCAGCATCTCCCTCTCCCTGGCAAGCCTTAGCGCTGGGCCGGTATTTTCAGCGGAGTTGTGGTCTGTGATGGCTACTATATCCAGCCCCGTCTCTCCGGCCCTCTCAATGATCCTTGCAGGGGTCATATCCAGGGATGCACAGGGAGAAAGACAGGTATGAACATGGAGATCTGCCCTGTAACGGTCAAGCATTCAGTAACTGGTAGAGTCTTCCGGCTGTCTCGTAGGCCGTCATGCCCGTAAGAAACAGAGGGATCCCTTCAGCCTCCGCCTTACTGACTGTTTCTTCATCAGGCCTCCGACCATTCACTATCACCACAGCAGCCACCTTTTTCATTGAGGCAACAGCAACGATGTTCAGATGGGTCTGAAGGGTAATCCAGAGGTCTCCCTCTCCAGCGTTGGCCATCACATCGCTCAGGAGGTCACTTGCATAACCTCCGGAGACCCCCCGCTCATCATCACCCACTCGGGTTATCTCTTCAAGCCCCAGAGACTTCCGGATCTCTTCAATCTTCACGACTCTGCTCCTTTCCCCTTATCGTGATTATCATCTCCACTGTTGTGCCCTCGCCGACAGTGGAGTCTATCCTGAAGATATCGGAATTCTTCTTCATGTTCGGAAGCCCCATTCCTGCCCCCCAGCCCATCTCCCTGACCCAGTCGGGTGCAGTGGAGTATCCCTCCTGCATGGCAAGCTCTATATCCTCGATCCCGGGGCCCATGTCCTCGGCAATCACCCTGATCTC
>CAZITN010000104.1:0-6876 GCA_964542175.1 uncultured Thermodesulfovibrio sp.
TCTACTGCCTTCACCTCAGGGATATCCTGTTTCAGCGTTGCCTCTATCCCGCCCTTGAGGGTCATTATGGACATCGGGCAGTGACCGCAGGCCCCTACGAGTTTGACCTTCACCACATTGTCTTCGGTAATCTCAACGAGTTCCACATCACCGCCGTCACGCTGAAGTGCCGGTCTGATCTTATTGATCACTTCCTGAACCTTTGTCCTGTCAAGCATCTTTTGACCTCCTTTGTATGTTCCAAACGATCCGGCGAAAACTGATTGTCCAGTCTTCTACACCCTGATTGTCCGGATACTCTTATTGTTTTATTTTACTAAACTCCCTCCGGGAAGTAAATGATCTGTATCATATAAACCTTCCAGATGCATAAATTTATGCTGTCAATGCAGGAGCTTCTGTACCTTACAGTTGCATAAGTTGTCCCTCGAAGGCAGAGGGTGGTCGATACGACTAAATGCCCTCACGGAGCCTTCTCTCCCTGTTTCGATCCCCGGGGGTGCGCTCTGAATTTTTCATTATCAAAACCTGATCATTCTTGAAAGCGCTTTCCTGTGTCGGCCCGGCGGAAACCGTCCGCTCTTCTCTACTCAAAAACCCTTTTTACAACTGATCAGGACTATTAAGGCTCCGTCCATAACAGAGTTCCTCTACTCAGACACGACCGGAGCTTTATAATGAAAAATTTCAGAGCACACCCCCGGCCAATACCTATCTCTTATGCAACATGTAATGAATCTTAAGTTGCCTGAAGATGTCTTTCAGGAGACCGTCACAAACCCGTACCGGCTGTAAATTCCCTGGGCCTCGTCAGAGAGCAGAAAGTCAACGAACTTCCTGGCATTCTCCCTGTTGGGGGCATCCTTCATCGGAGCGACACAGTAATTCACCTTATCCCTCTGATCCAGCCCCTCACCGGGCTCCACCTTTTCTACAGGAAGCCCCATGCTCCGGGCATGGACATACTCGGTAGCCCAGACAGGCCCGACATCAACGGTCCCCTTCCTGAGCCTCAGAGGTGTCTCCCTGTGGTGAACAATCGTGAGAATGGTCGTACCCTCAGCCCTTTTTTCCTCCATTATCCTCTTTACCAGTTTCTTTCCCCCGGCCTGTTCATACATCATCAGGATGTACCTTGTAATATCCTCCATTGCACCGGGCTGGGATATCCGGACATCATCCCGTCCAAGGTCCTGCACTCCCTCTATCCTTCCAGGATTCCCTTCAGGCACCATAAGGACAATCCTGTTGTGGAGGTAAACATGGAAGTCCTCAACAAGCCCCCTCTCCCTGAGTTCATCCATGGTCTCAGTAGTTACGGAGGTATAAATATCGGGTCTCCCTGTTATCACCCGGCCCCTGAAAAGGGCTCCCCCTGCAAGTATCTGCCGGAGTTCAAGCCCGGGAGGGAGCGTTTCATAAAAGATCCTCTCCACCTCGGGATGTTTCTTCTGAAAGGCCCTTACCAGGTCATCCATAACCATGAACTGGTTGCCGGCCATGAAGAGGATGAGGTCAGCCTGATCGACAACCTCGATATTATGCAGGTCATCCCCTCTGTTAGAGGGAATCTCCGGGTATTCTTCCTTCTCTGGATTCCTGCTGAACATCTCCTGCATATTATACCCCTCCTGTTTGGATAGGTCAATCATTGGGAAATAGGATCGCCAATCTGTTATATTTATTCTGATCATGCGTGATATAATCATCACAAAGGCATCGGGAGAGACCGAGAGATTTGATGTGAACAAGCTCAAGCAGTCGCTGATCCGGGCAGGCGCTGATGAGGCACTTGCAGAAGAGATAGTAAAAATGGTCCTTCCCGATATCACGCCTTACATGAAGACCAGCAGGATCTACCGGACCGCCATGAAACACCTGAAACGCCTTCATCATCCCTCCGGGCTCAGATACTCGCTGAAAAACGCCCTCTTCAAGCTTGGCCCGACGGGCTATCCCTTTGAAAAATACTTCGCCAAGGTTGTCGAGAGCCAGGGCTACCAGGTGGAGGTGGGAACCATCATCAGGGGAAGGTGTATATCCCATGAAGTAGATGTCTTTGCAAGAAACGAAAATGAGGTCTGTGTGGTTGAATGCAAGTATCACAACACCCCCGGAAAGGCAACGAACTCAAAGGATGCCCTCTATGTTCACTCCCGCTTCAGGGATCTCGAACCGGTAATCAGTGAGAAATACCCTTATGCGAAATTCGCCGGATGGCTTGTAACGAATACGAGACTCTCTTCCGATGCCACCCAGTATGCCGAATGTTCCGGCTACACCGCCATCGGCTGGAAGTATCCCCCAGATGGCGGGCTTGAGAAGATGATAGAGTCCAAGAGGCAGTACCCCGTGACCGTGCTTTCCGGCATTGAGAAGGGGCTTGTAGACAGACTCATAAATAACGGGATTATCCTCCTCCTTGATCTGACCAGGATGAGTATTGAAGAGATAATGAAATTGCTATCCCTCTCTGAGAAGAAGGCCGAGAGACTCAAAAAGCAGGCAGACTCCATATGTCTCTGCTGAAATGTCAGCCCTTATCAGTTTAATATTGTATCCGGATTAAGTTAGAATATAAAGTTCTGGTTTAAGATGACTGACGAACTGATCATAATCGCCGGTCCCTGTGTGATCGAATCGGAGGAGGTCCTGTTCGGGACAGCGGAGAGGCTCAAGGAGATCGCCGGGGGTCTCGGACTCTCCATCATTTTCAAATCCTCCTATGACAAGGCGAACCGGTCCTCCCTCTCATCATTCCGGGGGCCCGGGATTGAGCAGGGACTTGCACTCCTCAGGGAGGTGCGTGAGAGGTTTGGCCTTCCCGTTCTGACCGACATTCATACACCTGATGAGGCCCGCACGGCCTCGGAGGTCGTGGATTATCTCCAGGTGCCCGCCTTCCTCTGCAGACAGACGGATCTCATCATCGCTGCATCTGAAACGGGAAAGCCCGTAAATATAAAGAAGGGACAGTTCCTTGCACCCTGGGATGTGAAGAACATAATTCAGAAGTTCATCTCCACCGGAAACAGAAACCTGATGATTACGGAACGGGGAACCACCTTTGGTTATAATAACCTTGTGGTTGATTTCAGGGCCTTTCCCATCATGCGGGGCTACGGTTATCCAGTGATCTTTGATGTAACCCACAGCCTCCAGTTACCTGGGGGCCGGGGTGATGCATCGGGCGGAAACCGTGAATTCGCCCCAACCCTCGCAAGGGCAGCCGTTGCAGCCGGCGTGGACGGTCTCTTTCTGGAGGTCCACCCTGACCCGGAAAGCGCTCTTTGTGACGGCCCGAACATGATCAACCTCAAGACCCTCGAAGGCATGCTCAGAGAGATGAAGGCGATACACAGACTGCTGTCGGAAGGAACGGGAAAATGAAACATCCATGCCGCAAAAGCTGCACAGGGAAGCATGAAAATTATCCCGGACAGACATGCTGTCATCAGTAATGCCACTCAGAGCAGGCGGGTCTCCCTCGAAACCGGATTAGATGCGATGTTGTTTCATTACACAGAAACCTGTCCTGTTCAGTTACAATACATGCATCCGGAAGTTATCGGGAGTTGCTGTCGGTATCGCTGAAATCCGGATTTCTCCCGAGACCCGCCTGCCCGACGGTATTGGTTTATGGCTTTACTAATGCAGGTATTAGTGACAACAACAAGACCGAGGTGTTTCTCAAGTGAAGAACTGTAAAGGCTCTGATACCACAGACATGCTCTCCGTGGCAAAGAGGGTTCTGCAGGCTGAGGCTGATGCGATAGTCTCACTTATTGAGAGGCTGGATGCCTCCTTTGAGGCAGCCATTGAGATGATCTTCCAGAGCAGGGGAAGAACCGTGGTCACCGGTATGGGGAAATCCGGTCTGATCGGCAAGAAGATAGCCGCCACTCTTTCGTCCACCGGGACTCCTGCCATATTCCTTCATCCGGCAGAAGCCGGTCATGGAGACCTCGGTATGGTGACTGGTGAGGACGTGGTGATCGGGATATCCAACAGTGGTGAGACCGATGAAATCCTCAGGATCGTCCCCTACCTGAAGAGGTTCAACGTGGGGCTCATCTCCATGACCCGTCCCGGCTCCACTCTCGCCCTTTCATCTGATGTGGTCCTGGATGTCTCGGTAAAGGAGGAGGCATGCCCGATGGGTATAGTCCCTACGGCATCCACCACCGCAACCCTCGCCATGGGCGATGCCCTTGCCGTGGCATTGATAATCAGACGGGGGTTCCGTGAGGAAGACTTCGCCCTTTTTCACCCCAACGGCTCCCTCGGTAAAAAACTCCTTGTGAAGGTTGAAGATCTGATGCATTCAGGCAAGGACATCCCGGTCGTCCGGCGGGATGCACCGATGACCGATACAACCATAGAGATCTCCTCAAAAAGGCTCGGCATGACCGTCGTCTGTGACCAGGGGGGGATGATAGAAGGGATAATCACCGATGGTGACCTGAGAAGGGGGCTCGAAAAATGGGGAACCTCACTCTTTCAGAAAAAGGCCGGTGAGGTGATGACCCCCAAACCAAAGATGATCGGTCCAGGAGAACTTGCAGCAAAGGCCCTCTCGGTCATGGAAAGGCACTCCATAACAGCGCTTGTCGTTCCGGATAATCAGGGAAGGCCCCTTGGGGTGATCCATCTGCATGACATACTGAGAAAGGGAATAGTCTGAGAAATGAAGAAAAAAAGGGGATATTTCGGACAGTACGGCGGGAGGTTCGTCCCGGAGACCCTCATCCCTGCCCTTGATGAACTTGAACGGGCATTCCGGGAGATAGGAAAGGATAAAGAGTTCAGAAGAGAGTTTTCCGAACTGCTCAGAGACTATGTGGGACGGCCCACCCCTCTCTATTACGCCGCCCGTCTCACAGAGCATCTGGGTGGAGCAAAGATCTATCTAAAGCGTGAGGACCTTACCCATACCGGCGCTCACAAGATAAACAACGCCCTCGGACAGGCATTGCTTGCAAAGAGGATGGGTAAGAAGAGGCTTATCGCCGAGACCGGGGCAGGCCAGCACGGTGTGGCCACAGCCACGGGTGCAGCCTTCGCCGGGCTCAGGTGCGAGATCTATATGGGCTCTGAGGACATGAAGAGGCAGGCACTGAATGTCTTCAGGATGCGGCTCCTGGGGGCAGAAGTGAGGGAAGTCCCCATAGGTTCAAGGACCTTGAAGGATGCCATTAATGAAGCCCTCCGGGACTGGACGACCAATGTAAAGACCACCCATTATGTCCTCGGAACCGTCTTCGGCCCCCATCCCTTTCCCACCATCGTGAGGGAGTTTCAGTCGGTCATCGGGAAGGAGGCACGGGGGCAGATCCTCCGGAAAGAGGGGCGCCTGCCCGATTATCTCATCGCCTGCGTGGGAGGCGGGAGCAATGCTATAGGCCTTTTCAGCGGCTTTCTGAAGGATGATGTGAAGATGATAGGTGTTGAAGCCGGTGGGCTCGGGATCAGGTCCGGCAAGCATGCTGCCCGGTTTGCTGGCGGCTCTGTTGGCATATTCCAGGGCTGCAGGAGTTATCTGCTCCAGGACAGAGACGGTAACGTCCTGGGGACACATTCGGTCTCAGCCGGTCTCGACTATGCCTCGGTAGGGCCTGAACATGCCTTTCTCCATGATAGGGGCAGGGTTAAATACACATATGCTACAGACAGGGAGGCCCTCAGGGCCTTTGAACTCCTCTCACGGTTCGAAGGGATAATCCCCGCCCTTGAGTCAGCCCATGCCATCTCAGAGGCGGTGAAACTCGCTCCGACCCTTCCGAGGAAGAAGATAATTATCGTGAACCTCTCAGGCAGGGGCGACAAGGACGTTGCCCATGTTGCAAGAATCAGGGGGATTGGAGATCTGCTATAACAGTTCTCTAACCTCCCTTACCTGCAGAATCCTCTCCAGTATTTCCTCTGGCTCATAAATACCGGTGATATCGATCCAGCGGATCCCTTCTTCCTTTCTGAACCAGGTAAACTGCCTTTTGGCATACCTTCTGGTTGCCTTCTTCACCTCCTGAAGAAGCCCCGGATAATCCATCTCCCCCTCAAGATACCGTATCACCTCCTTGTACCCTATGGCCTGAAGAGGAGTTTCGGAAGGATTCCTCTGAAGGAGCGCCCTCACTTCATTCAGAAGGCCCGCTTCAAACATATCCTCCACCCTCCTCTCTATTATCCTGTAGAGTTCATCCCGCTCTCTTGTCAGGCCGATCTTTATGTAATCGCAGGATAGGGGGATGGTCTTTTCCCGTATGAGTTCGGTCATCCTCCGGCCTGTGCTAATGACCACCTCAAGGGCCCTTACAACACGCCTGGTATCCAGGGGGCTCAACTCTTCAGCCCTCCCGGGATCAACCTCCTCAAGCCTCCTGTAGAGGCTCCCGGGGCTTTCCCTTTCCTCCCTCAGGAGGTGTTCCCTGAGGGCATGATCGGCTCCGGGGGCAGGAAATATTCCCCGTGTGAGGGCCTTTATATATAACCCGGTACCTCCTACTATCAGTGGAACCTTACCCTTCCTGTGAAGACGGTCTATTATCTCTCTGACCGCCTCGACATATTTCCCGGCACTGAAGCGTTCGGAAGGCTCCAGAATATCAATCATGTGATGGGGGACCTCCTTCATCTCGGCAGGTCCTGGCTTTGCTGTTCCTATATCCATTCCCCTGTATATCTGCATGGAATCGGCGCTGATAATCTCTGTCCCGAGCCTCCTGGCAAGGAGAATGGATGCTCCCGTCTTTCCCACCGCCGTCGGCCCCAGGAGTATAAGAACCCTCTTTTCCCCTGTCTTATCAACCATTAACAGATCCTTTCTTGACAACAAGCGCCTGAAAGATTTAATTTATATATTATCAGATTTAGGGT
>CAZITN010000105.1:0-6765 GCA_964542175.1 uncultured Thermodesulfovibrio sp.
TCCGCCATACCGCCTCTCCCTGTCGTGTCAGATTGTTTTGGACACCAGTGACTCGCTGTGCATATTCATAGTTTGAAAAATTGGAATTTAGGGTTTGGAATTTGTTTAGGAGCTAGATATCAGGATTTCGGATTTAACAAATACAGGAGGTTTAAAATGTTAAAGAGGATTTTGGTATTGCTGGTTCTTTTTGTGTTTGTTTCCGTCTCTATGGCTTATGCCCTTGAGCAGGAGGTGATAATGGAGATAGAGGGCATGACCTGCCAGCTCTGACCCCTGGCGATAAGAAAATCCCTGGAAGGGGTTGAAGGCGTAAAAAAGGCGAAGGTATCCTTCAAGGAGAAGAAGGCATGGGTGGTAGTTGATGAGAAGGTCACAGATGAGGCCCTTGAGAAGGCTGTCTCAAGGGCAGGGGGATATAAGGGGAAGGTCACTGAGCGAGAGGACAGGAAGGAGTAATAAGCAATGCCATTAAAAATAGACTGTTACATGTCGATGGCCTGTGCATCTGAGGAGCCACTGAGAGAAAATATGGAAAGGGCCTTAGAGGCGGAAGGCGTTGAGGCAGAAGTGAATTACTATCGTATAACAGAAGATGAGGCCCGGAGTCTTGGTCTCAGAGGCTCTCCCTCTGTGCTTATAAACGGAGAAGACATCCAGCCTGTTGATATAACAGGTTTTTCCTGAAGGATGTTTTCCGATGCCTCGGGAAGGCTCAGCAATGTCCCGTCTGTTCAGTTACTAAGGGAGGCAATTAAAGGGCAGTTGAACAAGCTGGATAACCAGTGATTATGCACACAAAAAAGAAAAAGAGGATTGGACTTGCCCTCGGGAGTGGATCTGCCAGGGGATGGGCACATATAGGAGTGATAGAAGCCCTTCTCGAATCAGACTATGATATTCAATATATCTCAGGAACTAGTATCGGTGCCCTTGTAGGTGCTGTTTTTGCATCCGGCAGGCTTGATGCCTTGAAACAGATAGTGCTCCAGATCGACTGGAGACAGATTCTCGGCTTTCTTGATTTAACACTCCCCCGTTCAGGTCTGATTGATGGCAAGAAGGTAACAAATTTTATCCGGAACTATGTTCATGGCGAGGACATAAAGGGCCTGCCTGTAAAATTCTCTGCTGTATCAACAAAACTGAATAACGGACAGGAGGTTGTAATCTCAGAAGGCGACGTTATTGAGGCTGTAAGGGCGAGCATCTCTGTGCCGGGCATATTTACACCTGTCATCAGGGATGATGCTGTGCTCGTTGATGGTGGGCTAGTGAACCCTGTGCCTGTTAATGTTGTAAGGGATATGGGGGCAGATTTTGTCATTGCTGTAAACCTTAATCAGGATATTATTGAAAAAAAGAGCCTTACAAATATAAAAGGGTCCTCACAGATTCAAAGGAAATATGAAGACAATATTAAAAACAGGGCCTTGAAGGCATTGAATGAAAAATTTGAGAAAATAGAACTACCTCTGCTTAAGCAGGTGAGGAAGTGGATATCAGAGGACAAGGACCCTAATATATTTGATGTTCTGCTATCAGCTATAAACATCATGGAGGTCCAGATCACCAATTCAAGGTTAAAAATAAACCCGCCTGATCTTTTGATAGAGCCTCCACTGTGGCATATAAGGTTTCTTGAATTCAACAGGGCAGAAGAAGCCATCGAGGCAGGCTACAGGGAGACAATGAAAAGACTGAAGACTATTCCCTGCCCTTAATAAAATGAAGCGTGATTTCCGCCACACGCTTCCCATAGAGCTCTGCCGTCTCGATGTCACCTTTCGGGGGTGCATCGGGAGGATTAACCTGGAAACTTGCGGCCATGGGGCCGATGAAGGACCCCAGGCGGTTGTGAGCATCCGGTCCGGGGCCTTCTGTTGAGTTCATGGAGCCCATGTCATTGGCTGCAGGGAACATGGCGTTACCGACCCAGATCATCCCGTGCTGCATGGCAAAGGTCATGATCCCCTGAAGCGTATTCAGCTTGTCGCCTGAGAAGGAACTCGAGTTTGTAAACCCCCCGGCGATCTTGTCCTTCCATGCCTGGGCAAACCACTTTTTTACTGATGCCTCCATGAACCTCTTCAGTTCAGCAGAGATATTGCCCATATATGTTGCCGTGCCAAAGATTATGGCATCGGCGCTGTCAAGCTCGTCTAGCCTCTCAATAGCCTCAGTGGCTGTCAGCAAAACTGTATCTACCCCTTCTACCAGGCCGGCCCCCCTTGCCACAGCCTCAGCCTGAAGCTTGGTATGCCCGTAGGTGCTGTGATAGACAACATATACCTTTGCCATGTCAGACCTCCAATGGGTGGTTATTAGTTGTTAATAACCAGTAACTAGTTACCGGTGCTGAAAGCAGGAATTGAGAAATACCTTCCTATCCTCCCTTCTTCAGTTCATTTATGTACTGGTCTATGAGTACACCGAGGTAGATGCAGACATAGCCGTCCATGCAGGCGTCGGCGTCTTTCCTGTCAAGTATGGCATACCGCTTCATCTCTCCCTTCTGGAACCTGATTATCCAGGAGTCTTTTCCATCGTCGAATTCAAGAGCCATCCTGATGTCATGCCTTTCCAGTTCCGGATAAAGCTCGTAGAGTCTGTCCCCCAGCGCAACCTGAGTGTAACCCATTTCTACCTCCTTTCCCAACAAGTGTATATTAGCAGGTGTGTACATGATAACCGTTCCGGAAGTTCCATTAGTTATAGCATCCTCGTCCCTATTCTAATTATATCAAAGAATCGAGAGAATTACCATCAACCCTTATATATGAGGCGGGTAAAAAAACAAAAGAAGAACCGGAAGCGGGGGAGTTGAACTTCCGGTTCTTGGAGGGGGAGAGTTAATGGGCTCCATGTATCAGCATGGGGAGACATCTGGTACAGACCGTCTTTTCTTCTCCTTGATGAATACATGGCAGGTATACACGATCCTTGTCTTCAGTTCCGCAGACAAAACATTTAACTTCCATATTACTCCTCCAGTGCGTTAAGCTCGTCGATGATCTTCTGGGGATCAACATTGTGCATCATTGCCCCAAAGGATATGGACTCCACCCTTATTCCCGGGCAGGTGAAACAGCCATTGCCGAAATACTTTTCGATCACCTTCTTCGCATCCGGGCTTGATTTTACGATATCTCCAATCACTGTATCCTTGGTAACCTTCTTGGTTGCTGTCATAACCGCTGACCTCCTTTCCATCGTGTTTCTTGATTCTATTGTACACTAAGGAAAAAGGAAAAACTATGATTTATGTCATAAAGGGGGAAATGGGACGGGAAGGGGTGTAGATAAAGTCTGCTGATATCTTCACTGTAACGGTCAGAGAACACAAAAAAGGCCGGCTGTAAACCGGCCTCGGGCTAAATCTGTTACATCAGGTCTCATGCCTCACTGTGTTTCTCTTTCTCCTTTTCAAAGGCCTCCTTCCCGGCTTCAATCGCAGATGAGAGGACTGATTTCTTTTCAGCAAGGGTTTCCTTTCCCTTCTCAATGGTTTCGGTAATCGTCTCTTTACCCTTTTCGACTCCCTTGGTTACCCGCTCCTTGATCTCCTCAGCATACTCTGTGGATTTCTCACGGGCATCTTCAGCCATATCCTTCAGCCTTCTTCTCACCTCTTCTCCTGACTGGGGAGCAAGAAGCAGGGCTGCACCGGCACCAACAATTCCCCCCAGCAAAAAGGCAAGAAATATTGACCCAGCATTGTAACCTTCTTTGTCAGCCATGGTTAACCTCCTTTCTGGATCAGATTTTTTACCATAATCTTAAAACCCGTACTGAAACCTGCCTTCAGTCCTGCGACCAAGGCGTTTGTTTCCCTTCTCAGCCCCGAGACCGTCTTAGTGACTGAGCGGATGTTTTCAGCGGTATCCTGTAATGCATCGGAAATGTTCCTGGCCCCCTGTGTAACCGAGTTTATATCTTCCGTGATCTCCCGAAGCTGTTTCAGCGACTCCTGAAGTTCAGCAAGTGTAGGAGTCAGACTCTGTTCTGTCTGGTCAAGGAACTGCTCTACCCTGATAAGGGTTTTCCTGAGCTGTAAAAGCGCCATTGCCAGAAATAGAACCCCTGTTGCAATGGCACCGGCTATTATGAAAATGGCGGTCCCGTTCATTAACCTTATTATATCACAGACGAGGCATAAGTTAAAGCTTTATCATGGATTGCCGATAAGATAAGAGGGATGGTACGATGGTACGCAAGATAAGAATAATGTTGGTCCTCGGGTTGGCCGGCATCCTCTTGCTGTCTTATTCCTCTGGATTGACTGCTGAAAGAGGGGGGACCGTAAAGGTTGTAGGCGCACTGTACGAGCCGTTTCTTTTTTATGAGGACGGTGAACTTAAGGGGTTTGACGTAGATATCCTCAATATAATCTGCACTGCAAAGGGTCTCGATTGCCCTATTCATATTACCTCCTTTGGAGAGGCACTCCGTGAGGTGCAGACAGGTGAAGCAGATCTGGCGATAGGGGCCATATACAGGACACCTGAAAGAGAAAAACGACTTATCTTCACAAGACCCTATCTGCACACAGGGCTGGTTCCGGTGTTCAGGGTGGGGGAGTACCATGACCTTAAACATCTCACAGGCCGGAAAGTGGGCGTGAAAAAGGGAGCAACTGGAGAGCTTATAGCCGGCAGGCTTGCAGGAGCCGGTGTTGTCGCCTTTGATTCCACTGAGGAAAGCTTCGAAGCTCTCTCACGAGGGGATGTTGATGTATTGTTGAATGATTACATAAACTCTGTTTACCTGATACTTGAGAAGTACAGTGGGCAGCTGATTGTCGGCCGGGACTTGAAGGGCCCCCTTTTTCTTCAGGAAGCAGAACTCGCCTTTCCTGTAAACCCTGAAAGACGTGACCTCCTCAGGATATTTAATGATAAACTGGAGGAACTCGGCAAGGGGATGATAGAAAAGGACCTCTCCATCAAGTGGTTTTCCTTCTCCCTTCCCTTCAGGGAGAGAGACCTCGGGACATATGTTAAGGTGTTTTTCATTTTCACAATCATAATACTCGTTATAGCCCTCTGGATATCAAAATCCGTGGCGGTCAGAAGGGAGTTGAAGAACCTGAATGCACTTTTTGGGAGCTGTCCTGATGCGATCATAATTGAAAGGCTGGGCAGAATAATTTATACCAACCCACGGGGGGAAGAACTTACCGGGTTTTCAAGGGAGGCACTTAATGAAAGGAAGTTTGATGAGATAATTAGTGCGGAATGCCGTAAAGGTCTTCAGCAGGTAAGGCGGAGATTGAACGAAGGGAGTATAAAATCCGCCATATGGGAGGGCAGGTTGATGTCCGGAGGGGTTACAGGGGTGGACGTAGAGATAGCGCTGACTATCTTCAGGTATAACGGTGAGAAGGCGCTCCAGATGGTTATAAGGGACATATCAGAAAAGAAGGAACTGGAAAGCCAGTTTCTTCAAGCCCAGAGGATGGAGGCGATAGGAAGGCTGGCCAGCGGAGTGGCCCATGATTTCAGAAATATCCTTAGCGCCATAATGGGATATTCGGAACTTGCCCTGATGAGAACTGATCCAGGGAATCCGCTTATTAAATATCTCGAGACCATTCATGATGCATCAACGCGGGCTTCGCGACTGACAGAGCAACTGCTGGTATTCAGTCGGAGGGGGGTGGTTAAGCCGGAGATAGTTAATCTGAATACCGTGGTAATGGACATGAAGAAGATGCTTGAGAGAATGATTGGAGAGGATGTTGAGATAAAGACGGATCTTGACGACAATCTCATGGGCGTGATTGCAGATACATCTAATATGGAGCAGGTGATAATGAACCTCGCCATCAATGCAAGGGATGCTATGCCCCTTGGAGGCAGGCTGGCCATTGCTACGAAGAATGAGGTGCTGGCTGAAGAGATACAACAGGTTACAGGAAAGGCCCTTCCGGGAAGGTATGTGGTTTTGAGTGTTTCGGACACAGGTATCGGCATTCCTGAAAGTCTGATCGAGAATATATTTGAACCCTTTTTCACCACCAAGGAAAAAGGAAGGGGGACAGGGCTTGGCCTTTCAACTGTATACGGGATAGTCACACAGATTGGTGGATTTATTGATATCAAGAGCAGACTGGGTGAGGGAACCATTTTCAGGATATATCTCCCGGCTCATGATGCAATTAATGAGCGGGGAGTACAGCTGAAAGAGGAGAATTATATGATTCCCGGCAATGAGACGATTCTTCTTGCTGAGGATGATCAAGAGGTCAGGGCGCTCATATACTCAACGCTGTCAGGTCTCGGGTATAATGTACTTGTGGCATCAAACGGGAAGGAGGCCCTGGAGCTCTGTTACAGATATGAAGGAAGTCTGCATCTTCTTCTTACCGATGTAGTAATGCCGGGGATGGGTGGAGGCGATCTTTCACGGGAGATCAGGATCCTTTGTCCGGGGATAAAGGTGATCTACATGTCAGGATATACCGAGGATGCCATAGTGAAGCAGGGAATCCTGAAGGAGGGTACCGAGTTCGTACGGAAACCTGTAACACCCAGGAAGATAGCCCGTATTGTAAGAAAGACGCTGGATAGTATTTATACCAACTGAAGCCACGGTCTGTGTAACTGCCTGAAAAAACATGCTTTTCAGTGCTTTCCACTTAGAATGTCACTTGAGTAAAATACCGTTGCTGTTGTATTATTAAAGACTCTGACTCCAGGGCTTTTCAGTGCGCCCGTAGCTCAGCAGGATAGAGCATCTGACTTCTAATCAGAGGGTCGGGGG
>CAZITN010000106.1:0-6438 GCA_964542175.1 uncultured Thermodesulfovibrio sp.
GTAAGAATAGAGACCTCAAATAGAAGGGATTGCGACGGCACAGAGCGGCAGTTCAATAGAGCGGCAGAGCGACAGTCTTTAGCTGCCGCACTAACTTACTGCCGCACTACCGCACTGATGTGTCCTCAAATAGAAGGGACTACCGCCTTTGGCGGAGGCAACAGTCACCAGGTATCAGTCAACAGTCAGGAGTAAACAGTCAGTAGGGGTTATACAATTCTTTATATGGAGGAGGAGAGTATAATGACAAAGGAAAAGGAAATAGCTGAAAAGCTGTATAAATTGACAAACAAATATTATATTCATTTTCTCTCTCACCGTAAGGATGCGATGAAATTGTTTGACGTAGGTCTGGATTTCTTTTCCGAAGAACAGGAAACTGACAAGAATGACTCCCTTATCATGCTTGATACCGTTAAGATACCTCATGAGTTTAGAGAGCTGACAGGCAGGGACCAGATACCCGGAGTCGAGTTGCTATCCATAATGTTTGCACTGGTAGGCACAATCTTTGCTGATGAACCATATGAAGACTGCCCGGAACTGCTTAAAGCCCTTCTGGACTGGGACCATATGGAGGATATTGAGAATGATGTACACTGTGTCTGAAAATCAACAAGAAAACACTTTGTGGCAAGTCGATGTTCATAAGATAACCGTTCCTCACGCACTGCTTGTGATATAATATTTGTGATAAATTGCTCAGTTATGAACAGAATTTGAAAATCGACCGGACTGGTTGACGGGGCTAACAATGAAAAACATCCTTATTTGCGTTGCAGGGGCTACACCCCAGGTTATCACTGAGACCATTTACGCCCTCTCCCGCAAATCTCCGCCAGTCCATATTGACGAACTTAATGTAATCACCACCGCCTTTGGCAAGAAACTCATCACAGAGAGGCTTATAAAAGATGGAGTTCTTGAAAGACTTCTGAGGGAATATGCACTCCCTTCAGTTAAATTTACAGAAGAAGACATAACCGTTATTAACGACAGTGGTAAGCCCCTTGATGACATCAGGAATGATCTTGAAAACGAGCTTACTGGAGATGTGATTACGAACATCGTCAGAAAGGTGTCAGAAAGGGATGATTCTGTGCTTCACTGCTCTATTGCCGGGGGGAGAAAGACGATGAGTTTTTATCTAGGAGCAGCACTTCAACTCTTTGGCCGTCCACAGGACAGGCTCTATCATGTACTTATAAGCTCTGAGTTTGAAAACAATCCTGAGTTCTTTTATCCTCCCAGAAGACCTCGAAGGCTTAAATGCAGAACTTCTGATGGTAAAGAACGATTGATCTCAACCTCAAGAGCCGAGGTTCACCTTGCGGAACTTCCCTATGTGCGGCTCAGGGGGAGGGTCTGGCTTGAAGGGAAGACATTCAGGGAATTAGTCAGCAAAGCTGAAGAGGGCATGCGGCTTTCACAAAGCCATTATCCTCTGAGATTCGATTTCAATAAAATAGAGGTTATTATAGGAGATGAGAGGTTCCAGTTCCAGCCCATGCTTTATGCAGTCTATGCTTTATTTGCAGAGGAAAAAAAGAGATACTGTCGCTTCACTGAAAGGGAGAACTGTCTTGAATGCAGTGAATGCTTTATGCAAATGTCAGATCTGTCTGACGATAAAGTACTTGACAGGATAAGGGCTCTTTATGCACGGATATACGGAAGAGATTCGCTCAGGTTAGACGATGAAAGATGGCAGAAATACAAAAAGCAGGGAGGTATTCCCCAGGATACCCTCCGTCAGCACATATCAAAGATCAACAGAATCATTAAGGAGCACTTCCCAAACCCTGAACTATATGAAGTCAGGAGTATGAGAAGGTACGGAGCAAGTAAATATGGCATAAGGGTTGATAAGAGCAGAATCAGTCTTCCTTGACAGGGGAATATCCAGTAATATATCATACATCATATATATCATGCAGTTAGAAGAGAGAAGTATGAAAAGGACAACGATCTTCATAGATGAGTCATTAATGGAAGAAATTAAGGCAATCTCTGAAGAGGAGGGGAAAACAACTTCCGAGTCAATCAGGGAAGCCATGAAAAACTATGTCAGGTCCAAAAGGAGAAAAAAGAGGCGCCTTTCCTTTGTTGGTGTTGGCAGTAGCGGGAAGCGCACTGTTGCCAGCAGACACGAGGAGCTTCTCTGGCAGGAGGGCAAGAGATAGATACAATAATAATAGACACCGGTGTTGCATATGCACTTGCAGACCGGAGTGACTCCTGGCATAAAAAATCGGTAGATTTTCTCTACCGGAATAATGCGAGGCTGATAATTCCCTCTCCAGTAGTACCTGAAGTTTGCTATCTGATCCTTAAATACCTTGGTCCTGTTGCTGAGAGGCAATTCATACTATCCATCCTGAACAGGGAACTATCACTTGAAGAGTTGAAAGCGAAGGATATGGAAAGGGCTGTTGACCTTCTTGGGCAATATGAGGCTCTCAAGATAGGTTATGTTGATGCTTCAGTAGTGGCTATTGCTGAAAGGTTCAGGGTTACAAAAATTCTGACAACAGACAGAAGGCATTTCAATGCAATAAGGCCAGCCCATTGCAGGGCTTTTGAACTATTACCATAAGGCAGTTCAAGAACCTGAAAGCAGAAAGCGTAATACGGAACTGTTTGTTTGTGAGTCCTTAACAGTGGCAATGACAGTGAGACAGGGATGAGGCTCAGATACAATCTTTTCAGAATCAGGATCAGGGCTGAAGAGGAGATACACCTTCCTCTATACAAGGGTTCGACCTTCAGAGGCGCCTTTGGAGTAGCCTTTAAAAGGGTAGTATGTGCACTCAGGAGGGCAGACTGCGGGGACTGTCTTCTTAACAGCAGGTGTGTCTACGCCTATGTCTTTGAGTCAAAGCCGGAGGAGAACCTCCATGTCTTCGGGAGGGTGGCTTCCATTCCGAGGCCCTATGTTATCGAACCCCCTCTTGACGAAACCAGATCCTATCAGACTGGTGAACCCATAGAGTTTAATCTCCTTCTTATCGGCAGGGCGATAGAGTACCTTCCCTATTTTGTCTATGCCTTTGACGAATTTGGGAAGCAGGGTATCGGGAGAGGCAGGGGCAGGTTTACACTGGAGAGGATCAATGCCGGAAAGGGTGAGAGATCTGTTACTATATATTCCGGAAAAGAAGGAAAACTCAACCACACAGAGCCGGAATTGATTGACCTTGAGGCCCCCATTAAAAGAGTTCTTGAATGCGAAGGGATTTCCGGTGAGGAAAGCAGGATTACGCTCCGGTTCGAGACGCCTGCAAGAATCAAGTACCAGCGACGTCTTACAAAGGATATGCCCTTTCACGTTCTCATGAGGCAGGTGCTGAGGAGGCTCTTTCTGCTGTGGTATTTTCATTCGAAGGCTGAGGACGAAGTGACAGATGTGGGCGATTATCACAAAAGAATAATAAAACTTGCTGAGCCGGTGAGTATTGCCCGGAAGGCACTGTACTGGCATGACTGGGAGCGGTACTCAAACCGTCAGGGCAGCAGGATGAGGCTTGGAGGCTTCCTTGGCGACATTACCTACAGCGGCTACCTTGAGATTTTCATCCCCTTTCTCAGGGCATGTGAGATCCTTCATGTCGGGAAAGGTACAACCTTTGGGCTCGGTAAATACAGGATAATATAAAAGAACCCTCGCTGAAACCTTTCCGAAACATTTCTTTTCTTTTTTCCTTCCAGCAGATTCCTTCAGAATATATGTATGGAGAGGTCCCTTTACATCATAGCCTATGATATTACGGAAAATGTCCGGCTGAACCGCGTGAGGTATTTCCTGAAAGGCTACAGCACGGGAGGGCAGAAGTCTGTTTACGAGTGCTTCCTGACGGAGGGGGAGTTAAAGTTTGTCCTCAGCAATCTCAGAAGACTGATCTATGAAAAAGATGACAGAGTCCATATCTTCCGGCTTGACGGCCGGTCACGCACTCTGACAATGGGGATTGGCGTCCAACCCAGGGACCCGGAGTTTTTCTTTTTTGGATGATGGGTACTTTATTCATTGATAAAAGCGGCTATGACCTCAGGCTTGATGGCAACTCTATCGCCTTCTACCTGAATGGCAGGCGGGAAGGTGCTGTACCTATAAACCCATTGAAGAGGGTGATTATTGCCGGAAAGGTCAGGGTGGAGACACCGGTATTTCACCGGCTGGCATATCTGGGTGTTCAGGTTATCATGCTCTCAAAGAGGTCGCTCCACTTCAGATGTATTGTCCAGGGCAGGCACCATAACAACGGTCTCCTGAGGGTTCGGCAGTACCAGAAATCGGTTGATGAAGAATTCGTGAGGAGATGGTCAACAGAACTTGTGCTCATGAAGATTGAAAACCAGATATCCTTACTGAATGAAGCCATGGAAGGGAGGCCTGACCGCCGGAAGGAGCTCTTCGACGGCTTAAGCAGGCTTGAAACAATCAGGGATAAGCTAATGGCAGATTCTGTAACCATAGACTCACTCAGGGGATACGAGGGGAGTGCATCATCTGCCTACTTTACGGCCTTTACCTCGCTGTTTCCTGAAAGCCTCCGGTTCAGGGGCAGAAACAGAAGGCCGCCCCGGGATCCTGTAAATGCGATGCTTTCACTCTGTTATACCCTGTTCTATAGTGATATAACCACGGAGATATACCTTGTGGGACTTGACCCTACAATAGGGTTCTACCATACCTTTGAATATGGAAGAGACTCTCTTTCCTGTGATATTGAAGAGCCCTTCAGACCTTCTGTTGACAGGTTCGTCAGGGACCTCTTCAGGAAAAGAACGATCACCGGAAGAGATTTTTATTCGGAAAAGGGCGGTGTCTATCTGAGCAAGAAGGCACGGGGACGGTTTTATCCACTCTACGAGACATGGTCAAAGGAGATCAGGAAGGGTGTGGAGAAGATGTTAAGGGAACTTGCCGGGAGGGTTATGAATGAAGAGAACTCTCTATCTCTGTGAAAGCAAGGGATTGAGCATCAGGCGCGACGGCCCCTCTGTCTGGATTGAACAGGCAGGTGTTGCCGGGAGGAGGGTTCCTGTCCAGATGCTTGAAAGGGTGGTGATAATGGGGAGTGTTGAGATCAATACACTTGTGCTGAGCCTCTTTTCATCATGGAATATACCTGTCAGCATTTTTACAAGGAAAGGCGACGTAGTATCTGTCATGGTCCGGTATGACGAGTCTTTTCCTGAAAACTACCATCGTCAGAAGATCTTTCATCGGTCGGAGTTCAACATGGAGCGGTTCAGGAATATCACCCGTTACTGGCGGAGGGAGACTCAGAAGGCAGCACTGAACCGTTACTCAAAGAGACTTTATACAGTGTTCAGAGACAACGGATACAAGGAGACATTCTTTCAGAAAATCATAGAGCATGAGACAATATTTTTAAGGGAGCGGTATCAGATGGTTTACCGGATTGTTTACGGGATGTTCGGCCAGTTGATACTTTCAGTTCTGCGGGATGCCGGGCTTGATCCCGGGATAGGGGTGATACACAGGAGGCATCCCCACGGCCTGGTAAAGGATATCGCCCATATGATAGAGGCGGAAATCCATATGCAGGCCCTTCAGCTTTTTAAAACAAGGGCTGCCGGGACAAAGGTATCCGGCATCGGAGTGACTTCTGACGGTATGAGGGATATTGCCCTCCGGTTTGAAAACCGGAGAAAGGCCATAGTCTGCCTGATTAACCGGGTCGTGGACAATATTCTGGAGGCGATGAGGGACCTTGAGGTCAGGGGCAGGACAAGGAGGAGAAAAAGGGAGAATGAGACAAAAGTTTCTTGTCTGTTATGATGTGCGTGACAGCAAAAGGCTCCAGAGAATTTACAGGATAATGAAATCCTGGGGGGCTCATCTTCAGTACTCGGTATTTTTCTGCAGCCTTGCCAGAGGGGAGCTACAGGCATTGATGCGGGAGCTGGAGGGGATAATAGAGGCAGGAGAGGATGATGTCAGGTTCTATCCTCTCCCTTCAAAGCCTGAGATTGAGGTGCTGGGCTGTGGCGACAGGGTTCCTGAAGGGGTGGAGATATTTATTTGATATTATATCTGTAGAGAATAAACCTGATTACGAAAGGGTATTCGTGAAGACATTGTTATCTGTACACAGGCGCATAACTTAAACGTGTCGACGAAATTTGATTTTACAGACATGTATGCGCAACATGTCTATAACATCGACATGTTATTGTGACAGCAGTTCGTATAATTTTACGTTTAAATAAAGCTTTTCTTTGCCGATTCTCAGAGATTGCAAGACCCTGATTTTCTCCAGTTCCTTTAAGCACTCCGCAAATTCCAGAGGTTATATTAAAGGGATAGGGTGGGTTGAACTATGGTCAGGCCTGATCCGTGGGCTTCAGCCCGGGGAGGAACTCCTCAGCCGGCACAATGTAAATGCCGTCCCTGAGGAGGCGATCCTT
>CAZITN010000107.1:0-6014 GCA_964542175.1 uncultured Thermodesulfovibrio sp.
GGACCCTCATGGACAAAACCGCATTTCCTGCAGACCCATGTGACGGCAGTCGCCTTCCTGAAAACTGTCCCGTTTTTGACTTCGGTGAGGAGTTTACGGTATCTCTCTTCGTGGTGTTTCTCGGCCGTAGCGATCGCTCTGAGTCGCTGGGCTATTTCCGGAAGCCCTTCCTCTTCCGCTATATCTGCAAATTCAGGGTACATCGTTGTATGTTCGTAATTTTCTCCGGCGATTGCGGCTTCAAGGTTTTCGGCAGTAGTCCCGAGTGTTGTTGGAGCGGCAGCTTCAACAACTATTTCAGTGGCGGATTCACCTGACCGGGTCTTTATCTCGTTTATCAGTCTGAAAAGCCACTTTGCATGCTCCCGCTCGTTGTCAGCCGTAAGCAGAAAGAGCTCTGCAATCTGGTCGTATCCCTCCTTCTGGGCGGTTTTTGCATAAAAGGTGTAGCGGTTTCTTGCCTGGCTCTCTCCAATGAACGCCTTCGTGAGGTTCTCAAGTGTACTTTTCATGCTGCCTCCTTGTAGAATGGGAGTCATCCCCTCCCAAGGAAGGGGATGACCTAATTATAGCCAATTACGGCCTGGCGATTCCATCAAGCTATTTTCCCAGTGTGTTATAAGTGTCGTTCGGGGTTGGTGTATAACTGCCATGGCAGTCACGGCAGTTGTTCTGTGATGTGATCCCGTTTGCCACAACGTTATAAAGCGGTGAGTGCTTGGGTTTGTATTTGCCGGCGGCCCAGTCGTTGAGCATCTCCGTTGTGTAGATGGCTATATTTGCTGCCAGGCGTGCACATCTTTCAGCCCGGGCATCGGTAAGAAAACCTACCCCTTCAGCCCTCATCCACCTGCCTACGGATATATGACAGACCGGAGTGCCTGCAATGGTCATGTGTTTTATCTCTGACTTCAGTATCTTCTTTGGTGTAAAGCTGGGGAGTTCGTTATAGGAATAGTAGAAGGCGAGATCATTGGTCATGGCTTCGGCGGTATCGGTATCTCCGGTAACAAGCCCTATGATTACACCAGCGCCTGGCATGGTCCCGCAAAGGGCACCCCAGCCGGCCATACCTCCATGCATCCACCTGTAAGCATCTATAGGGAAATCCTTCCATCCCCCACCTGCCTTTTTTTTGAGCTCTTCAACCATGCCTGCAATGACGGATGAGGCGCACCACCGCTTGAAATAGTTCTCATAAGTGACCAGCCCGACTATTTCAGGATCGAGCTTGGCGTATTTCAGAGTTGCACCTGTCACCTTGTAAGCTGCTGCAGGTGAGGGGCTGAGTACCTTTCCTGTTGCAGTGAGGAATGCGGCGCCTGCTGCCAGTTTGCCTGTATTAACGATCAACTCCCTTCTTGACATTGTATTTTCCATCATATGAACACACCTCCGGTATTTGTTTTTAAAAAAAGCTCCACCCCGGGAATGATATCCGAGGTGGAGAGTTTACGGGGAAGTAGTAAGAAGAAAGTATCTTCCGCAGAGCGGAAAACACCACTTCTTCACCCAACACTTTGTGTCGGGTAAAAAACACCTCGGACTTTCTGAAAGGGGTTAAACTCTTGGAGGGTGTTCCATTCGGTCTGGCAGGATCAGGCTTGGAAGCCTGGGACTGTAGGGATCTTTGAAGCATAAAAGGCACAGATTATTTATTGCGGTTGAATCAGAGGTTATGAAAGGGAGATCATTGGCTGACTTTGCATACCCTGACTGTGCCGAGCAGACATCCAGGCTCATTATCACCGTGCCGTCCTCAAGGAGCACCAGGCTCAAAGACTGAGGCGCCAGGATAGAGATGAAGAGAAGGACAACCAGACCTATCGTTACTCCCTTCATGGAGAGAGTATATAAAAGAATTTCATGACCCGTCAATATATATTTATAATTATAATTTATTCTAAAACTGTAGATATAAATAATTGGAAGGAAATTTGGAAAGGGGAGGGAATGATGCCTTACATCGTTTTAATCAAGCATCATCCCGGCTTTTTATTTTTCTCCAGCTCCAAAATAAAACGCCTTCTGTTACTGAGGTCAAAAAATGGAATTTTCTCCTGAAGATTGAATCCCTCAAGATCTCCAAGGTCCTTCTCACTTACAAGGAGAAGGAGTTCATTCGTATTATGGAGTTCTTTCTCCACTTCCTCCCTGCTCCGCAAGACGGAGATACACCGGTGGGCATAGAATACAAGGTCCTCACTTGTCGTCTTATAGAAAAAGAGTGGTGTTTTTTCTTCCCCGTAAATCGTTTCAAGCATCACATAGAATTCACCTGGTCTGACCCTGTTTTCGTATGTCGTCATAAAGAAATTAACCAAAAGGAGGAGCGAGAGGGCCTTTATCAGGATGAGAGGGATAAAGCGGCTGCTGTTTCCGGCATTCACCGTGATCAAAACCGTAAGAACAAGTGTTAGTATCCCGCCGAGGGGAAGAAAGGGGTGGAGGTCATCGATAAGAAAGGGGCTGATTGCTATGGCAGCCAGCTCTACAAGGGCCATGATCATAAAACCTGACATCACCAGCCTCCGAGAGGGCAATCCCCTGACGATTGCAAGGCCTGTAAGTATGGCTACAGGAGGGTAAGCGATCAGTATGTAGTTGTGGAGTTTATTCACGGAAATGCTGAAGAAGAGAAGTACTGAGAACATCCAGACAAAAAGCAAGAGTTCGGCAGTCCTGCTCTTGAAGCCATCCCGTATTATCTTCAGTACTCCTCCTGAGAAGGGAAGCCATATGTACAATGCTCCGAAGTATATGGGCAGATAATAATAGAAAGCAAAGGGATGCTGTCTCGCCTTGCCGGTGAATCGGTACAGGTTGTGGTAGAGGAAGAACTCCCGGAAGTACCTGTAACCGTGGATCTTTATCATCACGATATACCAGGGAAGGCCGATGAGGCAGAAGAGAACAATCCCATAAGGATCAAACAGTCCTTTAATTGTCCGGATAATTCCGTCTCTGTAGGTGAAATAGATTCCGCATACCATTAACGGGATGAGTACCCCGAGGGGACCCTTTGTGAGGAATCCGAGGGCCATTGAAGCATAGGCTCCCACAATACGGACCCTGCTCTTACGGTTTACCCCCGTCCATAACAGGTAGATTGAGAGGGATTCAAAGAAGACCAGGACCATTTCAGGTGCCACGGCCCTGCTCATAACCCATACATGAAGGGTACTGCTGAATACGGCGGATCCTAATACAGCAACAGTCCTGTTCCATTGCTCCCTCGAGAACCGGTAAATGATCAGTATTACTCCCAGGGAAGCGGCAATGGATGGCAGCCTGGCCGCCCAGTCGGAAACACCGAAGATGCTGTAGGAGAGGGATATCAGCCAGTATATGAGGGGAGGTTTGTCAAAGCGGACCTGGCAGTTGAAGGTAGGGGTAATGAAATCACCGCTTCTGAGCATCTGTTCTGCGGCAAAGGCGTATTTCGGCTCATCAGGAGGCATAAGGGGGAGGGAGAATATACCGTTAAAGATGAAGATCACCCAGATGGATAACAGGAGGAAGAGGCTGAATGTCTCCGTATTTTCAAAAGATATGATTTCTTTCTTCATTGGTATTCTTCTCCGGCATTTAGAAGCCGGAGCTGTGGCCTGGCATGTAGGTGCCCGTCCCTTCCGTCTTCTATCACCTGTACCGGATATGGTAAAATATATCAGATGATTGCTTCAATTCTTGCCATCGTTACCGGTATTCTCTTCATCCTCATTCCCCATTTTGTCCTTCCCCTTGACTATATCAAGGGAGGAACGGGGGCGATGCTCCTTTCAGAATGCTTTCTTAAATACCATCCAGAGGCATATCTTGGAGGGTTGCTGTTGATAGGGGGGCTTCTCTCCCTGAGGCAGAGGAGGTTTCTTCTTGTCGGCTCAATAGCGGGTGTGGCTGGGCTCATCCAGGCCCTTATCCTGAGACCGGTCAGTTATTACTTCCAGACGGCAGAACCCATTATTGTTCTGGGGCAGACCTATTCGGTAAGGGCCCATATTAATATAAGAGAGGTTCTGGTTCTTCTTTCCCTGCTCTCCCTGGTTGTATCAATTGTCCCCTTTCTTAAAAAAGGCAGCCGCGTTGCAATGGTTACGACTTACCGGATCTCCTCTGCAAATCTGAGAAGGAGGATCTTCAGGACCGCTGCGCTCCTTACCAGCCTTACCATTGTTATAGGGGCCTTCTTTTCAGACATACTCCTTTCACGGAGTATTGAGAACACCCTGGAGGTAGGTGCCGGCAGGCTTGGTGCCGACCTGATGGTCGTTCCGGAAGGAGAACGAAAGGCTGCACAGGCGGTCCTTTTGAGCGGTGGACCGACAATGTTCTACATTAAGCGGGATGTCCTTGATGGCCTCAAGGGATTGCCGGAGATCGAGAAGGTCTCTCCCCAGCTTTATGTCCAGCCCTTTTCCTACAAGGTATGTTGCACCGTTGAGAGCATACTCATCATAGCCTATGACCCCGAGACGGACTTTACAGTAAAACCATGGATCCAGTATTCCCTGAGGGGGAAACAGGCCCCCTATGACCTGGTTGTGGGAAAGCTGGTGAAATACTATCCAGGCCAGAGTATGAACCTCTTTGGACGGAAACTGAAGGTGGTAGCGAGCCTTGAGCCTACCGGCCTTGGCTATTTTGACAATTCCGCCTTTATCCCCCTTGGAGGTGCCAGACGTCTTCTTGCTGATCTGAAGAAGCGCGAGGAGGTCAGGAGGATACCGACACGCCAGGAGATACTCGATGAGTCCTTCTCACACCTCTTTGTCTCTGACAAGGAGAAGAGGGTGGATATAAAAGATATAGACCCCGACGGGTTCTCTGCCATTTTCCTGAAGGCCCGGGACAATATCGATCTCAAAGCCCTGACGAAGAAGATAGAAGATAGTTTTGATGGTGTGAGTGTCATAAATGTGAGAGAGGCGACCGTATCGGTCAAAAGGCACCTTTCTTCCATCCTGAGCGCCTTCATGCTTCCCATACTGATTCTCCTCCTTATGGGGACGGTGATTCTGGGTGTGGTCTTTGGTATGAGTGTGACCGAGAGGCAGAGGGAGATAGGGCTTATGAGGGCTGTAGGGGCAAGGAGGTCCGACATATTCAGGATGATAATCACGGAGTCATTGATACTGTCCGGGATAGGCGGGGTCTTCGGGATGCTCTTCGGAGGGAGTATTGTATTACTCTTCAAGAACCAGATAATGGCCGCCCTTAACCTACTCTATATCTGGCCCTCTCCAAGGGTCATATTCACAGTCTTTATGCTGACTCTCCTTGTATCGATTACAGTGGGTGTGTTTTCAGGGCTCTATCCGGCACTCAGGGCTTCACGGATGGAACCCTACCATGCCATCAGGTCCGGGGAGAGGTAATTCTTAATCCACCGTTTTCGGGTTTATCAGGCTTTCGCCTGTCCTCTGGCTGCTGAAAAAAGGTTCCTCCAGGGCCTTATCTATTTGAGCAGGTGAGCCCTTTTCATCCAGAACAAAGGAAGAGACAAAGGCCTTGCCGCTCTTCAGTTCCACACCCTTCCATATATGGCAGGACTTGCAAAGGGCATAATTCTTTATAACCCTTCTCTTCGGAAAATCAATGATAGAGAGAGTCGCCTCATCATACTCCGGCATCTGGCTTGAGATTACAAAGGCATATCTTCCATCACTGGAGAAGCTTATCTGGACTACATTTCCACCTACGATAATATGGTCAACAATTTCCCCTGTAGCGGTATCTACAATGTTTATGCCACCCGGCACAGCCTCCGTCTTTGCAAATCCCACACCGTAGGGTATCCCGTTTTTGTACTCGTTTCCTTCTGCCACCCATATGGTGTTTTCAGAGGGCGGAAAGACTGCCCAGTGGATGGAATTTCCAGCCTCTCCAATCTCCTTGACAACTGTGAGGTCTTCAATGCGGAGTATCCTTATTGAAGAATCTTTTTCGTTCGTGATGGCAATCCAGGTACCGTCTGGTTTTTTCATGGTAGCAAGACCGCATTCACCCGGCTT
>CAZITN010000108.1:0-5883 GCA_964542175.1 uncultured Thermodesulfovibrio sp.
ACATAGACAAGCCTCTTTGCCATATCATCGCCTTTACGGAAGGCCCAGTCAAAAAACTTGACGGTTTTCTTGTTCGAGTCCTTCTGATCCCTTGCAAGGAGGATAAACGTGGCACCTGAAATGGGCCAGGCATCCCTGCCGGGTGCATTGGTGAGCCAGAGGTAGAAGTGTTTTCCAGGCTCAAAGTCTCCCGATGCAGCGGCAGCCTGGAAGGACTCAAAACTTGGCGCTACGAAGTTGCCCGATTTGTTCTTAAGAAGTATATAGGTGAGTCTATTCTGCTTGGCATAGGCAAACTCGAGGTACCCGATGGAGTACTTTTTTCTCTTTACATAGTTTGCCACTCCTTCGTTGCCCTTTCCGCCTATGCCTGTGGGCCACTTCACAGCCTTGCCTGCACCCACCTTCTCCTTCCATTCAGGACAGACCTCTGCGAGGTAGGTGGTGAAGATCGCCGTAGTGCCCGAGCCGTCAGAACGGTGGACAACGGTTATCTTTTTCTCAGGAAGCTTGAGTCCGGGATTTAACGCCTTTAACTTACTGTTACTCCATGAGGTTATCCTCCCGAGGAAGATGCCGCAGAGGGAGCCGGAATCGAGCCGTAACTGTCCCGGCTTTATACCCCTGATGTTTACGACAGGTACCACCCCGCCAATCACCGCCGGGAACTGGTAGAGTTTCTTCTTTTCAATCTCCTCAGGCTTGACGGGTGCATCGGAGGCCCCGAAGTCCACGGTCCGGTTTACAATCTGTCTCACACCGCCGCCGGAACCTATGGATTGATAGTTAAGCCTTATGCGGGTCTCTTTCTGGTACTGCCACGCCCATGCCGAGTAAACAGGGTAGGGAAATGTTGCTCCAGCACCGTTTATGGTCTCAGCAGCATGAGCCAGACCGGCTGACCAGGCCATAATCAGAACTGCCGCTATCATTGTGATAAACCTTTTCATCAAAAACCTCCTTTACAATTCTAATCGATTTTCCATTACAGGAAAGTTACAAAAACATTACAGGAATGTTACAAGGTGTATCTATCCTTTTTATCACCCCCTTTCAGTCCAGAGGAAATTCTAAACAGGGCATTCATCCGGTCTGTTCCTGCAGAAGTGTTCACGATAAAGCAGAGTGGTCGGCAACCTGTTCTCACAACCGTCACTGCTCAGAGCAAAGTACTTGCAGATCATTTTTTCTCCTTTAAATACGGCTTGAATATTATCCTGCCGCAAATTGCCGAGTTGCTCTACGGGTCAGTTGTTGTAGGATGGGGGCGATCCTCAGGTTGTTTCTGTAAGCAAATCGGGCTTCCGGGTCTTTGTTGATTTCTTGATCGTACTTTTGCATTGATCTTGTGATATGTTACTACACTCCCTGTTACATCCTTATTAAAGAAGGATTACAGTTGTGTTAAAATTTCATGCGCTGTGTTATCCTAAAATTCTTTTTTTATCTGAAATGAGGAGGCCATGAAGGTATGATATTCCTGAAAGATTTGATCAGGGAAGCGGTTTTCCGGCTGGGAGCTGAGGTCCCTTATATTGAGCTTGAGGTCCCGAGGGAGGAGAAGTTCGGGGACATCTCAACCCCGGTGGCGATGACCCTTGCCAGGCCCCTCAGACGGGCTCCCCGCCAGATAGCCGAGGAGATCGCAAGAAGCCTTGAAGAAGATCCCGCCATTCAGAGTGTGGATGTGGCAGGGCCCGGATTTCTCAATTTCCGTATATCCACGGATTTCCTTCTGAAAGAACTGGAAAGGGTACTCCGGCACGGCACGGACTGTCTCGTGCCTGAGCCTCCGGAGAGACGGAAGGTCCAGATCGAGTTCGTAAGTGCCAATCCCACAGGGCCGCTTCACCTGGGGCATGGCCGGGGTGCGGCGGTTGGAGCCGCCCTGGCAAACCTTCTTCAGAGAGGCGGATATGAGGTTGAGAAGGAGTTCTACATAAACGATGCCGGCCGTCAGGTCCGGCTCCTCGGGGAGAGTGTCTTTGCGAGATATCACGAGCGCTTCGGGAAGGAATACCCCTTTCCGGAAGACGGCTACATGGGGGATTACATATCCAAGCTCGCTGGAAGGATTGCTGAAGAGGTGGGTGAGAAATATGCAGGAATGTCCTTTGATGAAGCCGGGAGTTTTTTTATCGGGCGGGGGACCAGGGAGATGCTTGATACAATAAGAGCTGACCTCGAGATCTTCGGTGTGGTCTTTGACCGGTGGCAGAGTGAGAAGCTGCTCTACACAGAGGGGCTTGTGAAGAAGTGCCTTGACGGACTCCGTAGCGAGGGCAAGCTCTATGAAAAGGACGGGGCCCTCTGGTTCAGGGCATCCGAGTACGGTGACGACAAGGACAGGGTCGTGATAAAGAGTGACGGAAGCCATACCTATTTCGCCTCTGACATAGCCTATCACTGGTACAAGATCCAGCGTGGCTTTGATGAGCTTGTAGACATCTGGGGAGCGGATCACCACGGTTATATCCCGAGGATGAAGGCGGTCATAAGGGCCCTCGGAGAGGATGAGGGCAAACTCTCGGTGATCCTCGTACAGATGGTCTCCCTCCTCAGGGGAGGGAAACCGGTCCAGATGTCCAAGAGGTCAGGTGAGTTTATCACCCTCCGTGAGGTTATCAAAGAGGTGGGGGCTGATACCACCAAGTTCATCTTCCTTACGAGGAAGGCCGACAGTCACCTTGAGTTCGATATCGAGGTGGCAAAGAAGGAGTCCTCTGAAAATCCGGTTTACTATGTCCAGTATGCCTATGCAAGGATACAGAGTATCTACAGAAAGGCGGCTGAACAGGGAATCGGTCTGGAGGATATCCCCTTCGATGCAATAATGTATCTCAAGGAGCCTGAAGAGATGAGACTCCTGAAGAAGATACTCCTCTATCCGCTCATCTTTGAAGGGGCCTTCAGGGCGAGGGAGCCCCACAGGATAACCTTCTATCTCCAGGAACTGGCCGGGCTCTTTCATCCCTATTACAATACTCACCGGGTCCTTTCCGATGATGCAGGGCTGACGGGTGCAAGGCTTCTACTCCTCAGGGCCGTGGAACTGGTGCTAAGGGAGGCCCTTTCGGTGCTGGGGATATCGGCCCCAGAGAGGATGTGAACAAAAATATAAGGTCCGGCACGGGCCCTCACGGGTCTTCAAACACAATATATGGTGTAATACCGGGGGTGTGCTCTGAATTTTTCATTATAAAGCGCCGGTCGTGTCTGAGTAGAGAAAGTCTGTTATGGACGGTGCCTTAACAGGCCTGATCAGTGGTATTAAGGATGTTTTGAGCAGATAAGGCCGTTCGGTCTCCGCCGAGCCGACACAGGGATGCACTTACATGAACCACCATGTATTGATAATGAAAAATTGCAGAGCACATCCCCTGATACAAGGTATGGTGAGAGGCCTCCTTGGGTGCACACCCCCTGCCTCCGGGGAAATTTATTCAACTGTAAGGTAAATTACGGAAACAGAATAATGAAAAACAGCACGGAGCGTTTCTGCAGGGAAACCCCCGATCCCGGTCGGTCAAGGAAGAACCTGGAGAGGTTTCTGAAGACAGTCTCCGATCCGGAGCCGTTTGATACCTTCATGCCTGAGATCGCCCGGCTCTTCAGCTTCAGCCAGTTTCTTGCCCATTTCTCAACCCTCTTCCCGGACAGGCTTCTCCATACCCTCAGAACAATGGACCAGTCCGTGACAAAGAGCATCGTCTCATCCGAGATAGAAGAACTGCTCCCTCCCTTTGAAAAGACCTCAGAGGAGGAATTCATAAGGTGGGTCCGTTTCTTCAAGCGGGACCTGCTCCTGAGGATCACGCTTCGGGACATTACCGGCCGGACAGGCACGGTTGAGGCGATGGAGGAACTCACCTGTCTTGCCGAGGGGTTGATAGAAGTTACTCTCCGATGGTCCCTTGAAGTCTGCAGGCGCCGTTATGGTGAACCTCCTGAAGGGGCAAGGATCGCGCTCATCGGCTTGGGAAAACTGGGCGGAGAGGAACTCAACTACAGTTCGGATGTCGATCTGATCGGAGTTTATGACAGCCCTCCCGGCGAGACCACGGGGATACTCAGCCCCTCAGGGGTCTGTATGGGCAGGGTTTCAGTACATGAGTTTTATAACAGGGTGATTGAGGTCTTCTCGAGGATACTCTCGCTCCAGACCGATGACGGGATAGGCTACAGGACTGATCTGAGGCTCAGACCCCAGGGCCAGAAAGGTCCCCTTGCCCAGTCAATTGATGCCTGCCGGAGGTATTATGAGAACTGGGCAAGGACGTGGGAGAGGATGGTCCTGATCAGGGCAAGGCCCGTTGGGGGCGACAGAGGCCTGGGGGATGAGTTCCTTGAGGTGATAACCCCCTTTGTCTGGCGGAGCCTGGATTACCCCGATATTGAGGACATAAGGGCGATGAAGAAGAAGATAGACTCGACATTCTCCCGGAATGATATCAAGAGGGGATACGGCGGGATAAGAGAGGCGGAGTTCTTTGTCCAGACTTTTCAGCTCATCTACGGGGCAGAAAGAAAATCAATCAGGAGCAACAGAATCCCGGAGGCTATTGACGCCCTGAGGGGACTGGGTGTCATCCCTGAGGAGGAACTCGATTTTCTCTGGGAGAGTTATCTCTATCTCAGGAAGATAGAGAACTATCTCCAGATGAGGGACGACCTCCAGATCCATAAACTTCCTGAAGATCCCGGTGGGATGGAGGTGCTTGCAAAGAAGATGGGATACTATAAGGTGGAAGAATTCACCACCGAACTCCGGGTGAAGCGGATGGGGATCAAGAACATGTACAACTCCCTCCTGGGGACTGAGGAGGATATCAGGAATGAGGCCCTCACGCTTCTTGAAGACGAGATGAGGAAGGAGGAGCTTCTTGGATATCTTACAATGAGGGGTATTCAGGAGCCGGCTGAGGCAGTGAGATCCCTTGTCGGACTCAGGGAGAGGACGGGGAGATACAGGACCAGAAGAGAGAAGGTCCTGATGCGGGAGGTCCTTCCTCTATTTCTGGATGAGGCTTTGAGGGGTCCTTCCCCGGGCAGAACTATCCGGTTCCTGGAACAGTTTTTCTCTTCCTTCGGAGGTGAAGAGGCATATCTGGAGTGGTTTCTCGACCAGAAGAGGTTTATAAAGGGACTGGTGAAGATATTTGCCCAGGCAGGTTACCTTGGGAGGATATTCCTCAGTAACCCCATATACCTTGATCTCCTGCTGGAAGGTACGGTTATCAGGAAAAGGAAGAGTGCGTTGCTGGCCCAGTTGGAGAGGTATCTTGCTTCAGGGGATTACAGGGAACAGTCCATAGTGGAGTATAAGCAGTGGGAGGAACTCAGGATAGGGCTTCTCTACTTCTCCGGCATATTCAACCTGACCGATCTGATGAGGGGGCTTTCGAGGCTTGCAGACTCCATAATCAATATCTCGGAAAGCCTTGCCGGTCTGGGAGAGGAGAATGAGTCGTTCCTTACCGTAGGGCTTGGCAAACTGGGAGGGAGGGAACTCACCTTCGGCTCGGACCTGGATATACTCTATGTAGCCGGGGGTAAAGAGGCAAACAGGTACGCTGAAACTATTACACGGATTCTCTCAGCCTACACGGACCGTGGCCAGTTGTACAGCATGGACCTCCGCTTAAGGCCGGATGGCTCAAAGGGTACGATCCTGAAGGATATGGAGGGGCTCAGGACCTATTATCTCAGGAATGCCCGGCCCTGGGAGGTCCAGGCGCTCATCAAGGCCCGGCCCATAGGTGGTTCCTCTTCAATGAGATGGAAGTTTATGCGAATGAGAGAGGAGGTCTTCCGGAAGCGGGGTGCGGAGATCCAGTGGGAGGAAATCAGCAGTATGCGCTCCCGCATAATTACAGAGGTCTC
>CAZITN010000109.1:0-5832 GCA_964542175.1 uncultured Thermodesulfovibrio sp.
CAAAAAATATAAGGCAATGAAGAACCCCGCGGCAATACCTCTGGGTTCTCTCATGCAGCCTGGCTGACCCGGGAAGAGATTTATACAGGCTGATTATATACATTCCCGGCCCCTTCCATCCCCCCTGTCTTACAACTTTATAGTACACTATAAAAATTTCCGATAAAACTTTTAAACGTTTTACATTACTCCTGCGTCTATACAGGTGAGATGAATGAATGACGAAATACTCATCGATCAATATCTGAGAGGAAACGAAGAGGCCTTTGAGATGCTGATGGCAAGGTATGAAAAAAGAATATTTTCCTATGTAAATTCCATGGTGAACAACCCTGAGGATGCAAGGGACATCACCCAGAAAACCTTTATCAAGGCATTCAGGAAAGTCGCCAGCCTTAAGGATAAAGCCCAGTTCCGGAACTGGCTCTATAAAATAGCGGTAAATCAGACGAGGGACTTTTTCAGAAACCGGTGGGATGAGGGTCGGGTCGAGGAACATGATATCCCCTCTGAAAACCCGTCACCGGAGAGATCAGCAATAAACCGGGATCTCCTCCTGAAGGCAAAGAAATGTATCGTCAGTTTACCGCTTAAGCAGCGAGAGGTAGTGATTCTGAAGGTCTTCCATGGAATGACCTTTCCTGAGATCGCCGAACTCCTAGGCGGAAAACCGGAGACCATGAGGGCAAATTTCCACTTCGGAATGAAAACCCTCAGAAACAGGCTCCGGGAGGGAGGTGTCGGTTATGAGATGTGATGAGATATGGGAAATCCTGGTTGAAAGGTATGGTGAGGGCAGGGAGATCACTGAAGAGGTGGAAGAGCATCTTGAAGACTGCGAGAAGTGCAGGCTGGAATTCAAAAACATGCAGATTATGGGACTTCAATAACTTTTAAAAGGTTGATGAGATGACGGAGATTTCTTGCAAGAAATTCTGGGAGACTGCCGGAGAGTCGTTACCAGAGTATCCTGAAGACCCTGTCCTCAGGGAACACCTGAGAGCGTGCAGCTCCTGCAGGGAGGAGTTTGAAGGTCTGCAACTCCTGATGGCTGAACTCAGGACCGGCTTTGAAGGCTCTCACGACCATGAGTTCTGGAATGGCCTCAGGTCTTCCGTAAAAAGAGAACTCGACTCTGGAGAGAGGGGATTTTCGTGGCTGATTGACTGGTGGGTAGGGGTTGCAGGAACGGTTGCCATAGCCCTGCTCGTCTTTCTCATCCCCCCTGGCACTGATCCTGGACGGTATATCCAGCCTGAAGAGTACCTCTCTGCCCTTCCGGGATACTCCGATATCTGGGCAGAAGAGGAGGTATATGAGGATACCGATACCCTCACCGAGGCAGAATATCTGGTTGGTATGACCGACTGGTCTTCGGTCTTGATGGACCTGTACGACAGCAGGACATAACGGAAAGGAGGAAGAAAATGAAAGGGAGAATGCTTGCATCACTTCTGCTTCTGAGCGTTGTCTTCACGGGCTGCACCACCGTTGTGAAGGCACCATCCCCCCGCCACCGGCCGGCAAAGATAGGGTGCCGGGATGTCTGGGTACCCGGCCACCACAACAGACACGGCGTCTGGATCAAAGGTCACTGGGAGAAGAGGTGCCCGTAAAATTCAGCATTCAGAAAGGAGGTTCTATATGAAGGCATTAAGAAATATCACAGGATTGTTAATATTGCTTTTCATTCTATCCGTGGCATCCGCCCATGCCATGTCCGCAGGGAGCGCCCAGGGAAGACCCATCGGAGCAAAAGGCCCCCGTTACGAACTCTGGAAGGACGAATCGGGCTGGCACCTTCGATGGACCGGAAGCGGCAGAGGGCACCATTTCGAAGGACGGATACATGCTCCTGGAGGAGAACTCATTCTCATCAGGAAGGTATCGAAGGAGAAGAATGACCACATCTGGAAAAAAGGGAAAACCATCCATATCGATGCCCGTTCCTCCACAGGTTTTGACGGGCTGGATTTCCGGTGGAAGGGCAGAGAACTGGTGATTGAACTCACTATAGACGGGATCTCAAGGCCTGGCAGAATCTTTGTCGGTGAATCTATGAGCCATCCCCATAACCATCCATTCGTGATTACCCGGCATCAAAGGGTACCGAAGGGAAAGATATGGGTCCCCGGCCACTATGGCCCCAGGGGAAGATGGATCCCGGGACACTGGAGGTAAAAAATGAGAAAACTCCTGATTGTTACAGTCATACTGTTAGTATTCCCGTTCAGTCTCATGGCAGCACCCCTGGACGGTGAAAGGCCCGGCAGGTTCAAGGAGAAAATCGTAACCATGAGAAACTGGGAACTAATGGACGTCTTTGACCTGAGTGAGAAGAGGGCACAGGAGGTCTTCTCCATACTGAAGAAATACGACAAGGAACGGGAAAGGTTGATAATGGAGAGAAGGGAATTGATGAGGGCACTGAGGAGAGAAGTATCAGATCCCGCTGCACCTGAAGACCGGCTGAAGGAGCTTATAAATAGATATCACGAACTGAACATGAGGATCGCCGAACTCCCGAAAAGGGAGTTGGAAGGTCTGAGCAGGGTCTTCTCCACCAGGGAACTGGCAAGATACATACTCTTTTCCGAGCGATTCTCAAGGGACCTGAAGGCCACTGTCTACAGGAAACTGGATGACCGGAGGAGAAGGGGCCGTGACCCGTTCATGAGGTGAGAGGAGTCAGACACCCCACTGCAGTCTTGCTATGAGACCCGGCGGAAGGCCCCTTTCCGTCATCTTCTGCTGGGTCATCATGAAATCATACTCCACCCGGATTATCTCAATGCAACCATCTTTCCAGATGGCATAGGCAGCCCGGGGATCACGGTCCCTGGGCTGTCCCACGCTCCCGCAATTTACGATATATCTGGAATATCTCGTAATGGATACCTTCCTCCGTGGTTCAGGAATCTCACCATCACCGGTCAGCTCAATAATGAAGGGGATATGGCTGTGCCCGATAAAACAGAACTGTTCGTCAAAGTGATGAAAGGCCCTCCAGGCATCCTGGAGGCTGAGGATATACTGCCAGGAGTCGGGGAAACGGGGGCTGGCATGAACGAGCATTGCTCCCAGCTCTTTCAGGGACTTCTGGATCTCGTAGCCCTTGAGCAGTTCCATCTCCTCATCCGACAACTGATGCAGCGTCCATTCAAGGGCAAGGCGGGCGTTCTCGTTAAAATACTCCAGTGGGGTATGACCAGTCACCGCCCGGTCATGATTACCGGCAACCTTCTCAGCACAGACACGCTCAATAAGATTAAGGCACTGCCCGGGATCAGGACCATATCCCACTGCGTCACCTGCAAAGAGAATCTGCTCCACCCCCCGGTCCTCAATGTCCCTGAGAACCGCCTCAAGGGCCTCAAGGTTGGCGTGAACATCGGATATGACGGCAAGAAGCATGCTGTATTGGTTATTGGTATATTGGTGTATTGGGTTATTGGGTTACTCAGCCTAAACCTTGACCTCAACCTGTTTTTGCTGTTTTCCCTCCTCGCTACCCGCTTTTCTTTACCTCAACCTCTTCCCGACTTTCCTTCTTATCTCATCCAGTATGCCGTTTATAAAAGAGTGGGACTCTGAGGTAGAAAACTTCTTGGCTATCTCTATGGCCTCATTCAGCGTGACCGCCCCTGGTATGTCATCCCGGTAAAGAAGCTCATACACACCGAAACGGAGGATATTCCTGTCAACAGGTGAGATCCTATCCATCTCCCAGTGTGTTGCTGACCCCCGCACGTAGCTGTCTATCTCGTCAAGATGCTGGAGCACCCCTTTTAATAGCTCTTCCGTGAATTTCCTGACCTGAGGATCGGCAGGATGGTTCTCCCAGAACAGGGCAAGTTCCCTTTCTCCGGGCGGCCTGCCTGTCATGTCGGCCTGATAGAGTATCTGCAGCAGGTACTCCCGTGCCTTTCTTCTCTTCATTCAGACGGCACCAGTATCACTTGAGTAATACCCGGTCATATCTTCTTCATGAGATTGGCCATCTCCATGGCGGTCATGGCGGCATCCCATCCCTTGTTCCCGGCCTTTGAGCCCGATCTCTCTATCGCCTGCTCTATGGTATCGGAAGTTATGACCCCGAAGGCGACAGGAACCTCTGTCTCCATTGAGGCAAGGGCAACCCCCTTTGATGCTTCGGCGGCAACATAATCAAAGTGGGGTGTGGCTCCACGGATTATCGTTCCCAGGGCTATGACGGCATTGTACTTCCCCTTCTTCGCAACCCTCTTCACCACCATGGGGATCTCGAAGGCGCCTGGAACCCTTATGACATCAATGTTATCCTCCGAAGCCCCGTGTCTCTTGAGTGCATCAAGGGCCCCTTCAACAAGGCGTGCAGTCAGAAAATCATTAAACCTGCTCGCAACGATACAGAATTTCAAACCCTTGCCGGTTACTTCTCCTTCAATTACTCCCATAGTATCCTCCTTTTTTTCAGACCTCCTCAAGCATATGACCCAATTTCTTCTTCTTTGTCTTCAGATACCGGAGGTTCCTCTTCCCGGGCCTTATCTCTATCGGCACCCTCTCCACGACCTCCAGCCCGTAGCCTTCAAGCCCTACGATCTTCCGGGGATTGTTGGTCATCAGCCGGATCTTCTTCACTCCCAGGGCGACTAGTATCTGTGCCCCTATTCCGTAATCCCTGAGATCAGGCTTGAAGCCCAATTTTATGTTCGCCTCTACTGTATCAAGGCCCTGATCCTGGAGCTCATAGGCCCTGAGCTTGTTGGCAAGGCCGATCCCACGGCCCTCCTGCCGCATATAGAGGAGTACTCCGGCACCCTCCCTGTCTATCATCTCCATGGCATGGTGGAGCTGCTCGCCGCAGTCACACCTGCGGGAGCCGAAGACATCCCCGGTAAGGCACTCGGAATGGACCCTGACAAGGACGGGTCTTTCAGGATCTATCTCACCCTTGACAAGGGCGATATGGACACTGTCGTCCACCATGTTCTCAAAGGCGATTCCCCTGAAATCCCCTCCATAGGCTGTAGGCATCTTAACATCAGCAATCCGCTTGACAAGGCTCTCCTTCCGCATCCTGTACTCAATAAGGTCCTTTATCGTCACGATCTTCAAACCGTGCTCTTTTGCGAACTCCATCAACTGAGGAACGCGGGCCATCGTTCCATCCTCATCCATGATCTCACATATCACACCAGCCGGATACAGTCCGGCAAGACGGGCAAGGTCTACAGAGCCCTCAGTCTGCCCGGCCCTCTGAAGCACCCCTCCAGGCTTGGCCTTCAGTGGAAAGACATGCCCCGGTTTGGATATATCCTCAGGCCCTGTTTCCGGGTCAATCGCCGTCAGGATTGTGGTAGCCCTGTCATGGGCGGAAATCCCGGTTGTAACCCCACGTTTAGCCTCAATGGAGACGGTAAAGGCAGTCCCGAAGGGAGAGGTGTTCTCGTTCGTCATCATGGGAAGCTGGAGTTCCTCCACCCTCTCGGGAGTAAGGCTCAGACAGATCAGCCCCCTTCCATACTTCGCCATGAAATTGATCACCTCGGGAGTCACCTTTTCAGCGGCAATGCAGAGGTCTCCCTCATTCTCACGGTCCTCATCATCCACGAGGATTATCATTTTACCCTCTCTTATGTCTTTTATCGCCTCATCAATCGTATTGAACCTGTACTTGCTCCTCATCAACTGTCCTCCTTTGGTCTATTTTCACTTTTTGCCTTCCAGTTGAATATGCACAGCGAGCTCATTTTTAATCGTATCGATCCCCGTGGTCTTGCCACGGGGTTAGAGAGCGAATATAATGAAATAAAACTTCCTTACATATCGAAGATACCCTGCGGTCTT
>CAZITN010000110.1:0-5807 GCA_964542175.1 uncultured Thermodesulfovibrio sp.
CCTTCAACTCAAGTCCATCCAGTATCCTTCCAACCACATCAGACCGGTTCATCGTGTAGAAGTGGAGATACCTGATGCCGTTTTCAATCAGGTCTTCGCACTGTCTGCTGGCGATTTCAACACCGATCTTCTCCATCTCCTCGGGCCTGTCTAGATAAGGTTCCATCCTCTTTTCGACCTCCTCGGGGATGGTAGCCTTGCAGAACAAGGCAAACCGCCTTATCTTTTTGAGGTCGGTTATCGGCATTATCCCGGGAAGGATCGGTATGGTAATCCCCTTTTTTTCAGCCCGGTCAAGAAAGTCATAGAGATACCGGTTGTCAAAGAACATCTGGGTTATGGCAAAGTCAGCCCCGGCATCTATCTTTGCCTTTGTGAACTCCAGGTCTGCCTCCAGAGAGGGCGCCTCCTGGTGAACCTCTGGATAGACTGCGACAGCAATAGAGAAAGAATTGTATCCCTTGACGAACCTCACAAGGTCAATGGCATAGGAGAACTCCCCCTTCGTAGGATCGAAATCAGGCACATCCGGAGGAGGGTCTCCCCGGAGTGCAAGGATATTATCAATCCCGTGCTCTAAGTAATCCCTGAGAAGCTCATCCATGGACTCTCTCGTGGCACCGATACATGTGAGATGCGACATCAGGGTGAGGTCCGTCTCCTTCCTGAGAAGATAGAGGACATCCCTTGTCCTCTCCTGAGTGGTACCACCGGCTCCGTAAGTAACGGATGCATACATGGGTTTGTGTCTCTGAAGCTCCTTCACAACCTGGAGGAGCTGGCCTTTCCCTTCCTCAGTCTTGGGAGGAAAGAACTCAAAAGATATACCTCTGTCAGTCTTGTCGAGAACCTCCTTGATCTTCATAAGTCTGTGTTACCTTCCTTTCCTGGATATACTGATTTCACCATTGATGTTCACAGGTCTTATAAGACTGTCAACCACAGGACAGTGGGCTATAACCCTTTCCGCAAGGGCCCTGACCTTTTCCTCTTCCTCCGGCGATTCTATTTTTAACGAGTACCGTATTCCGCCGAACCCTGCAGGTACGGTATCATCCACCATGAAGAGACCCCGGAGGTCGAGCTCCCCTTCTATTTCAATGGAGATGGAATCAATCCTGAGCCCTTCATGGACTGCAAATTCGTAGAGTGCTCCTTCAATGCAGGCGGCAAGGGCGGCGAGGAGAAGTTCAATCGGGTTTGGAGCCTGGTCTGTACCGCCGGCCGGCTCCGGATAGTCCGCCTTCACCGTGTGTTTTCTTACACTGGTCTCGGTGTAGAGCCCGAGGACGTGCCTTGAAGAGACCTTTGGCTGATACCGGGCCGCCTCAGGTTTCTTCTTGAAAAGCGCTGTCCTTTTTGAAACTATCCTTCTAAGTTTCTCATTGTCGTAGACGGGTTTCTCCATTCATACCTCCAAAAGATTTTTTGCGGTTTCAGTTATATCCGTTATGATATATTTTTTGCAGAAAACAGTCAGTACGGACAATGACATGCAAGAAGCATGCAAACAGGAACATTTGACAAGGTCCGCCTCCGGGGAAGATAATAAACTATGAGTGAAAAAGCATACAAAGAGGTAATAGAAAGACAGAACAGGAAGCTTTCAATCCTCTACGATATAGCCATTACGGTAAGCAAGTCCCTGAACCTCAAGGAGATTCTGAGCAGTGCCCTTGACCGGGTCATCGAGTTCATGGGTGTTGACTCCGGAGTCATATATGTCATAAACGAGGAGAACCTGGAAATGCTTCCCGTGGTCTTCAGGAATCTTTCTGATGAAGTAGTAGAGGATCTGACCAGAAACAGGGTCAGGGTTGGTGAGTGCATGTGTGGAAATATTGCACAGTTTAATCGTGAGGTGATAATCAATGAGAAGGCTTCCGAGGACAGGCGTTTTACAAGGGAGACCCTGAAACGGGAGGGCATGGAGTTCTATGCCGGAATCCCCCTCTATATCCGTGGAAGAGTGGTTGGTGTGCTCTGTGCAATAACCCATAAGCCTTACAGGTCGAAACCTGATGATATAGAGATACTCCTTGCCGCCTCGGTCCCAATCGCCCTTGCCATTGAGAATGCAAGAATGTACGAATCTCTGAGGGAAGAGATTGAACGGATGGGCCAGGTATCTGATTTTTCGAATATCGTCACAAACAGCCCGAAGATGCTGAGGGTCCTCGACCTTGTCCGCAAGGTCCTCAATGTTCCAACAAGCATTCTTCTCTGTGGAGAGAGCGGGACTGGGAAAGAGCTGATAGCCCGGGCGATACACTACAACAGTACAAGAAAGGAGGGGCCATTTATACCTGTAAACTGTGCCGCCATTCCCGATTCCCTACTTGAGTCAGAACTCTTCGGATACGTGAAGGGGGCCTTTACAGGCGCCTCTGGAGAGAAGAAGGGACTTTTTGAGGCTGCTGACGGAGGAACTCTCTTTCTTGACGAGATAAACTCCATGAGTGAGAGCCTTCAGTCCAAACTCCTCCGCTTTCTGCAGGACAGGCAATTTTTCAAGGTCGGGTCGACAACTCCCATCTCAGTGGATGTCAGAGTGCTCGCAGCTACCAACCAGGACCTGGACAGGGCTGTAAAGGAGTCACGGTTCAGGAAAGATCTTTTCTACAGACTGAATACCATGAAGATCTCCCTCCCTCCCCTGAGGGAGAGGATCGAGGATATCCCCCTGCTTGCCAGGTATTTTATTGAGCGTTTGAATGTAAGGCTTAGAAGAAATATCAAGGGCATAACGGCCGGGGCGCTCAGAACACTCTCTCTTTATGAGTGGCCTGGTAATGTGAGAGAACTGGAAAACGCTATTGAGCATGCCATGATAATGACAGAGGGTGAGTACATAACATTTGAAGACCTCCCTGAATCGGTAAGGCCTGACAGGGAGAGCCCCGATGATATATCACTGGAAACGATTGAGAGAAGGCATATATTGAACGTTCTGAAAATGACAGGAGGGGAGAAGAAAAAGGCTGCTGAACTTCTTGGTATTAACCCCGTTACCCTCTGGAGAAAATTGAAGGCCTACGGATTGAATGGCATTACATAATGCAATATTCGGACCCTGATAAATTGCATTATGAAGTTTCAGTGGCCTGTGCGACTACAGGATTTCTACATCCTGCATATAAAACAAGCTCTGTCCCAATCTAAAAGAAATCCTCTCTGCTGCCTATAACCTCTGGATTAAAAAAGTTTTTTCTGAAGTTATCCCCTGCCTAACAATAACACGGCAAGTTGTTGGGGCTGCCATTGAGTTTAACAGGTATGATTGTTGCTTTGTTTTAAGGAAATACTTTAGAGGAGGTAAGAAAATGGCAGAGATCAACGGACTCAAGACAGAATGCCTGCTCCAGGTCATCGAGCAGGTAAAGGCGAACTGGGAGATTGGAAAGACCGTCTGGAAGGCATCTGCACAATGGGAAGGTGGCTTCAAGGTAAAGACATCATCAAGAGAATTCACAATAGGTTTTGATGAGCCTGAGATGCTTTGCGGTACAAACACAGCGGCGAATCCCGTTGAGATAGTACTGCAGGCATATGGAGCCTGCCTGACGATAGGGTATGTGATGAATGCCGCAGCCAGGGGCATTACGCTTCAGGATGTCCAGATAGAACTGGAAGGAGAGATAGATCTTCCGGGGTTCCTGGGACTTGAACCACCGGAGTCACTCAATATGGACAAACTTCCAGGTTACAAATCAATCACCGTGAAGACACGTCTGAAGGGTGATGCCGATGCAGATACGCTCAGGCAACTGCATGAGCACGTCATCGGGACCTCGCCTGTGGGGACAACCCTTACCCGTCCTGTCTCAATCAAGACTGAAGTAGAGGTGGGCTGAGTGGAGACCTTGATTGCAGAGAGAGAGCAGGGCATGGAAGAACGGGAGATATTTGTAGTTCTCTGTGCATCAGGGTTTAATGATGTTGCAAGGGCCCGTTCTGCCTTGATGTTTGCTGCTCTGGCAGCAACGGCAGAATGCAGGACCATCCTCTATGCTGTGCAGGAGTTTGTGGAAGTAATGGTAAAGGGCGCCATAGAGGAAAAAGAGGCCCCATCATCCGGTCCTTCACTTTCCCAGAGGCTCAGGGAAGCCCTTGATGCCGGAGTGGAGATCCTTTGCTGTACCCAGACGATGGCCAACAAGGGGATAACCGAGGAGGATCTGATAGAAGGTGCCAGGCCTGCAGGTGCAATGACACTTATTGACATAGCCACAAAGGCCCGCGGTGTCCTCTCCTTCTGAGTTCGCATAAGTATGTAGGTGTTGTTTAGCTTGTTTATTTGTTAAGCAGTTGCATCCCTCCCCGACGGGGGCAGTCAGAATCTGCCCCCGTCTTTATTGCCAGGCATTTGTTTCTCTCTCGGGGGTGTAAAGTCCTGTCTTTTATGTTAAAATATATTAAGCTAAAGAGGGGAAATCACTAATAACAACCTCAAGACAATTGGGAGGGCAAGATGGCCGAAGAGTGTGGGACCATCCTTGTTGTTGATGACGATGAGAGAAACATCCGACTTCTCAGGGCCTTTCTTGAACCGGAGGGATATGAGCTTTCAGAGGCGACTAATGGGGGGGATGCCCTAAGGATATACAGGGAATCAATGCCTGACCTGGTTCTGCTTGATATAATGATGCCAGATATGGATGGTTACGAGGTCTGTCGGAAGATAAGGATGGAAGAAACCGACATTCATGTGCCTGTAATAATGGTTACGGCCCTGGAGGAGAGAGAAGAGAGGGAAAGAGCTGCCGAGATCGGTGCCGATGATTTCATTACAAAACCGTTGGACAAAACAGAACTTCTTTCCAGGGTGAAATCACTCCTCAGGATAGCTTCCTATCAGAGGAGGCTTCATTCCAAGAACAGAGAACTTCTCCGGATCAACGAGAGGCTTGAGAAAATCCAGAAAGCAAGGGAAGAACTAATACATATGATCATTCACGATCTGAAAAATCCCCTGACAGGGGTTTACGGAAATCTTGAACTTATGATGATGTCCAGTGATACCCTTTCTGAACATCAGCAATCACTGCTGAAGAAGGCATTGATAGCCTGTGACAGGATCATGAACATGATACAGAATGTTCTGGATGTTTACAAGATTTCAGAGGGTAGGCTGACACCAAGGCTGTGCGTTTTGGAACTGGAGAGGCTTATGGAGGATATCCTGGGTAATTTCGAGATGAAGGCTGAGGTCAAGGGGATTGATATCCAGTTCGATTTGAGGCACGATCTGACCATGCTGACTACCGATCCGGAGATTTTTACAAGAATAATGGGGAACCTGCTATCCAATGCAATCAGACACAGCGAAAGGGGCGGGCAAATACGGGTTGATGTGAGAAGGATGGATGATATGATTACCGTCTCTGTTTCAGATTCCGGTCCGGGTGTGCCGGATCATTTGAAGGAAAGGATCTTTGACCGCTTTGAACAGGCAAGGCTTGAGGGGTATCAAAAGGAGACTGGGAGTGCCGGTCTTGGCTTAACCTTTTGCAGGCTTGCCGTTGAAAGCATGAACGGGAGGATCTGGGTGGAAGACAACCCTGATGGGAAAGGAAGTTGTTTCATTTTCTCCCTTCCAGTAATGTCGGCTGAGGGGAATCCTCCTTCATGATACCAGATAGCTCCGAGAAGATAATACTTGTGGTTGAAGACAATCCCGTAAACCTCAAGCTCGTTAAAGCACTGCTTGAGATTGGGAAATACAATGTTATTACGGCTTATGATGGAGAAGGAGCCTTGCAGGTTCTGGTCGATCATATTCCTGACCTGATACTCATGGATATACA
>CAZITN010000111.1:0-5719 GCA_964542175.1 uncultured Thermodesulfovibrio sp.
TTCGCCTCAAACTCCGATAACATCCAGGCATTTGAGCGGGCGGCAGCCGTCCGGATGATCTCCTTCAGGTCTGAGGGGAGTTTCTCGTATGCCTTTTTGTTGATGAATGTCTCTATGACCGATCCCGGTTCATGCCATCCTGGATAGTAGTAGTATTTCGCCACCTTGTAAAACCCCATCAGGTAATCATGGTAGGGCCCCACCCACTCGGTTGCATCGATCACACCCCTTTCAAGGTTGGTGTATATCTCCCCGCCTGCCGAGAGTACGGCGGCACCACCTGCCTTTGAGATCACCTTCCCTCCAAGACCGGGGATCCTCATCTTGAGCCCCTTAATGTCCTTGATTGACCTTATTTCCCTGTTGAACCATCCTCCCATCTGGACACCCGTGTTTCCCACGGGCATGGGTATGAGATTGAAGGGTGCATAGACCTCCTCCCAGAGTTTGAGCCCCCCTCCCGAATAGATCCAGGCATTCATCTGCTGGGCGTTCATACCAAAGGGGATGGATGTAAAAAACTGTGTTGCAGGAGACTTCCCCGCCCAGTAGTATGCTGCTCCATGCCCCATCTCCACGGTCCCCTGGCTCACAGCATCGAATGCCTGAAGCGGGGGCACCAGTTCACCACCGCCGTAGACCTGAATCCGGAGCCTCCCTCCGGAGAGTTTGGAAATCCATTTTGCAAGCAGGTCCGCCCCTTCACCAAGCACCGGAAAATGAGGGGGCCAGGTGGTTACCATCCTCCAGATGTGTCTCTTCTTTGCATGCACAGCAGGTGCCCCTATTGATGCAGCCGTGCCTGCCACGACCACAGCTGATGCCTTCTTCAGAAAGTCCCTTCTGTTCATATCTGCCTCCTTTTCCAAGGGATGTGATACTCTGATTTAGACTCAGAGATGAAAATATATTTTAACCTAAAAAGAGAATTTTTTCTTTGACACTTTCCCGGGGCAAATGTTACAATTTTTCATGAAAATAGCCATCACAGGCAAGGGAGGGGTGGGTAAAACCACCCTTTCTTCTATTTTGAGCCATCTTTATGCCCATGAGGGGATGAAGGTGATCTCCGTTGACGCCGACCCTGATGCCAATCTCGCCCAGGCCTTTGGCCTTTCCGGACGGGAGATTGCCGAAATCCGTCCCATCTCGGAACTTACCGATGTAATAGCTGAACGGACCGGCGCCAGGCCGGGAAGCATGGGTGGGGTCTTCAAGCTGAATCCAAGGGTGGATGACATACCCGAGGAGTTCGGGAAGAGAATAGACGGGATTACCCTTTTAGTGATGGGTAGATCTAAGGAGGCTGCCTCGGGCTGTTACTGTCCTGAGAATGTCTTTCTCAGGAGACTCCTGAGCCATCTGGTTGTTGAACGGGATGAGGTGGTGATAGTTGACATGGAGGCCGGTATCGAGCACCTCACGCGTGGTACGGCTCAAGGGGTAGATGCATTCATAGTGGTAGTGGAGCCGGGACAGCGCTCTGTTCAGACCGCCCATCAGGTGAGTGAGATGGCGGCAGGCCTTGGAGTGAAAAAGGTCTATCTGGTGGCAAACAAGATTCACCGTCAGGAAGAACTGGATTTCATAAAACATGCCACTGAAGGAATGGAATTGTTAGGCTCCATAACCTTCAGACCCGAGATCATGGAGGCAGACATTACCGGGCGCCCACCCTATGCGGTGAGCCCTGAGACCGTTGAGGAGGTGAAGAAGATCAAGAAGAGCCTTGATGCATCTCAAAAGGGATTATGCCGCCGGTAAGCTCTGAAAAGACAGACTTGAGAAGGGAGATAACGAGTCGGAGAGATTGCATTCCCGGACCGGTCAGGGCGATAAAGGATGAAGCGATATGCGAGAGGTTCGTCTCACTTCCTGCATATAAGAAGGCCCGCTCACTCCTTCTTTTTGCCTCTTTCCGTTCAGAGGTATCTACAACACCGATAATCAGGCATGCCTTGAACGACGGGAAAAGGGTCTGTCTGCCCCGGGTGAACAGAGCAGAAAGAAAACTGGATCTTTTTTACATAAATGGGATTGAGGATCTGGAGAGTGGGTACATGGGAATACCCGAGCCTGTTGAGGCTCCGGAGAGGAAGGTCTCTCCTGGAGAAATGGACCTGATAATGATGCCGGGTATTGCCTTTGATTCTGAGGGTGGAAGGCTCGGATACGGCGGCGGATACTATGACCGTCTGATTGGCGGGATGGAGAGAAGGCCGCCTCTTGTGGCTGTGGCCTATGAGGAACAGATACTCGAGAAGATACCTGTGGAGGAACATGATATCAGGGTGGATGTTATAATTACGGACAGAAGGTTGATAGAGGTCAAGACGATATGAATAAAAAGAAGATTGAAAAAGGCGTAAGACTTCTCCTTGAGGGGATGGGTGAAGACCCCGAAAGACCGGGGCTACGGAGAACTCCCCAGCGTGTTGCATCCATGTTTGAGGAGATCTTCTCAGGGCTTGGGGAGGAGCCGGAAGACCTCTTGAAGCCTATTGAGGGGGAGAGCCACGACGAGATGGTGATGCTCAAGAATATCCCCTTTTATTCGGTCTGTGAGCACCACCTCCTCCCGTTTTCCGGCCGGGCCCATATTGCATACATACCTGAGAAGGGCCGGATTGTGGGTATCGGGGAACTGGCAAAGGCCCTTGAGATCCTGGCCAAGAGGCCGCAGGTCCAGGAGCGGCTAACCTCGCAACTGGCGGACATGATAATGAAGAGGCTCAAGCCCAAGGGAGCAATGGTTATAATAGACGCAGAGCATCTCTGCCTCAGTATGAGGGGCATCAAAAAGCCCGGTTCAAGGACCGTCACATCGGCCGTAAGGGGCATCTTCAGGTCAAAACAGTCCACAAGGGATGAGATGCTCGAGTTGCTGAAGAGGGAGAGTTAGAAAATAGCCAGTTAAGCAATACACCAGTAACAAATAACCATTTATAAGGAGGTTATCTTATGGCAGCAAAGATAATTGACGGAAAGGCGATTGCAGCAGAGATCAGGGAAGAACTGAAAAAAGAGGTTGAGGAGATGAAGGAAAAGCACGGTGTCGTGCCGGGGCTTGTTACGATCCTTGTTGGACAGAATCCTGCCTCTATCAGTTATGTGACTGCAAAACAGAAGACGGCCCATGACCTGGGTTTTCATTCCATCCAGGATGACCAGCCCGAGGACATCTCCGAGGAGGCCCTTCTCAATCTCGTGGAAAAGTACAACAATGACCCGAAGATACACGGCATCCTTGTCCAGCTGCCTCTCCCGAAGCATATCAATGAGAAGAAGGTCCTGAACGCCATTGATCCTGACAAGGATGTTGACTGTTTCCATCCCGTAAACCTTGGTCGTCTTGTTATCGGTGGGGATGAAACGAGGTTTCTGCCCTGCACACCTGCAGGGATTCAGGAACTGATCGTTCGCTCCGGCTTCGAGACCTCTGGGGCAGAGGTTGTTGTTGTCGGAAGGTCAAACATTGTGGGAAAACCCATTTCAATCATGATGATGCAGAAAGGCAAGGGTGCCAATGCCACGGTCACCGTGGTTCATACAGGCACAAAGGATCTGGCCGCCCACTGCAAGAGGGCTGATATCCTTATCGTTGCCGCCGGTGTGCCCGGTCTTGTAAAACCCGAATGGATCAAGCCCGGAGCCTGTGTGATCGATGTGGGCGTGAACAGGGTCGGAGAGAAGAAGAGCGAGAAGACCGGCCGTATGATACCGATACTCAAGGGTGATGTGGACTTTGATGCAGCCAAGGATATTGCCGGAGCCATCACACCTGTGCCCGGCGGAGTCGGTCCCATGACCATTACCATGCTCATGAAGAATACAGTAAGGGCAGCAAAGTATTCTATAAAATAGTCTCTTTCAAGCCCAGGATTTGAAAGGCCAAAGAGTTTTAAGATACGGGAGAGGTGCTCTGAGCCAGAGTCTGAAAGCGAAGCTCTGGTAGAATAGATCTCCCAGTTTGTGACAGCCCGTATCCCGATTTCAACAAGGAGGTAATGTATGATTATCACTAAAAAGAAGGACTTTCAGGAATTGATGGAAAACATCAGGAACTACAGGAGCTTCTTCCTGATCGGCTGCTCCGAGTGTGCCAGCCTCTGCGGCACGGGCAATGAGGAGGCCATCAAGGAGATGACCGAAGCCCTCAAGGCAGAGGGGAAAGAGGTAACAGGCGGCTTTGTGCCCAAAACAGGCTGTCAGGTCCTTGGTACGAAGAAGGAACTGAAGGCCTTCAAGGATGAACTCAGCAGAACTGATTGCATCCTTGTCATGTCCTGTGGTGCCGGCACACAGACGGCTGTGGAGCTCTTTGAAGACAAGGCTGTCTATCCCACCAATGATTCACTCTTCCTCGGCAATATGACCCGCTTCCAGATGTTTGACGAGAGATGCTCCCTCTGCGGCCAGTGCATCCTTGACAAAACCGGTGGGATCTGCCCTGTTACCACCTGCCCGAAGGGGCTCCTTAACGGGCCCTGCGGTGGCATGCAGGACGGCCATTGTGAGGTTTCACCAGATATCCCCTGTGCATGGGTGAGGATATACGAACGGATGAAAAAACTTGACAAGCTACAGGAGCTCTGTGAGACAGTGGTTGAGGCCAAGGACTGGTCCCAGGGGCAGAAGCCCAGGGCGCTGAGCACAAGAGAAAAGAAGGAAAAGACCAAGAGTTAAGGAGGAGCAGAATATGTCATTCAGAGGGGCACTTGAGTCGGAAAAGTTTGTAGTAACCGCTGAAGTCGGTCCTCCCAAGGGGACCGATATAGATGAGATGATTCATCATATTGAATTACTGAAGGGCAAGGTTGATGCCGTGAACTTTACGGACAACCAGTCTGCGGTGATGAGGATGAACTCCCTGGCTGGATGCAAGATCGCCCTTGAGCATGGTGTGGAACCCATACTCCAGATGACATGCCGTGACCGGAACAGGATAGGTCTTCAGTCTGACCTCCTTGGTGCCTATGCCCTGGGGGTTAAAAACGTTCTCTGCATGACGGGGGATCATGTATCTGCAGGGGATCACAAAGGGGCAAAACCTGTGTACGATCTGGAATCGGTCCAGTTACTCAGGGTGGTTGATGCCCTGAATAACGGGAAGGACATGTCAGGGAATGAACTCAAGGGGAATGCTGATTTCTTCCAGGGTGCGGTGGTCACACCAGAGGCCAATCCCCTTGAACCCCAGCTGATAAAGTTTGAAAAGAAGGTGAAGGCAGGGGCAAGGTTCTTCCAGACCCAGGCTATTTATGACATTGAGAAATTCAGGGAATTCATGAAGCATGCAAGGAAGTTTCCTGTAAAGATACTTGCAGGTCTGGTGGTACTGAAGAGTGCAGGAATGGCAAAGTTCCTGAACAACTTTGTCCCCGGTATTGTAGTGCCAGAGGAGCTGATAGAGGAGCTTAAGGCTGCAGGCAAGGAGAAGGCCCTTGACACAGGGCTCGATATCTGTGCACGGCATATAAGGCAGTTGAAGGAAGAAGGCATCTGTGACGGTGTCCATATCATGGCGATCGGGATGGAGGACAGGGTGCCTGAGATACTCGAGAGGGCAGGGCTGCTATAATGTTGAATATGCACAGCGAGCTCATTTTTAATCGTATCGATCACCGTGGTCTTGCCACGGGGTTAGCGAGCGAATGTAATGAGATAAAACTTCCTTACATATCGAAGATACCCTGCGGTCTTGCCGCAGGGTTCTTCA
>CAZITN010000112.1:0-5588 GCA_964542175.1 uncultured Thermodesulfovibrio sp.
ATGTGGGGGCAACTCCACCGTGGGTTCGAATCCCACCCCCTCCGCCAGTGGAAAAGAGATTTGAGGTTAAAAGAGAGCGGGGAAGAGAAGGCAAAAGACAAGAAACATGGAAAGCAAGACATGCAACAACCAACATAAAAGTGACCAGTACACCAGTTACCAATAATTTTTTGCTTGATTTTATGGTAAAGGCACTGATGACAGAGGCAAGGACGATCATTACAATTGTTTCCAGGTTGGAACATTAAAACGCCAAGGCGAAAATGGAGGAGCACATGAAAATCATGAAATGCGTGCATGGTTCTTTTCAGTCCTGTAATGACTGCCGGATGCCCGATGGCCGTCATCATACGTGAAAGATGCATGGTTTGATGAAGAGCGCCGTTTTGGTTTTGGCGGTGGTCGCAGGCTTCCTGTTATTCAAGCCGGTCATGGCCGCCGAGCTTCCGAAGGAGGACAAGGCCCTTCTTGAGAGCAAGGAGATCCCCCTGTATCCGAACGCCGTATTTTTCGGCTCGGTCAAGTCGAGTGTCCAGGCCGGGTTCAAGTTCATGACTTCAGATCCGATCGACAGGGTCCGCAAGTGGTATTCAGAGAAGATGACAGGTTGGTCGTATCTTGAATACATGGGCGTCCACTATATTTACAAGGGCAGGCCGGGGCTCAAATGGTCCGACCTCTTTGGGCTGACCAATGTCGCAATAAGCAAGGACGACAATGCCCACAAGTGGTACGACGAAATATCGCCGGAGATGACGACGAAGATCCAGGTGACGATCATGCTGAGCAAGTGATATGGGGTTTCATCCGCCCCCAGCCGAAGGCCGCCGCAAGATCGACGCGGACATGGAGAGTTGCTCCAGGTGCGGTAAGCAGTGGAAGACAGCAGTGCATGTCCCTGACGATGGTATGCTTTCTGGAAAGGAGGAATCATGAACAGAAGAATTAAAGACAGAAGGGGTTTTACCCTCATAGAACTCCTCGTCGTCATGGTTATAATAGGGCTTCTTGCCGCCCTTGTGGGTCCGAAGCTCTTTCCAAAGTTGGGCAAAGGCAAGCAGTCTGCTGCAAAGGCTCAGATAGAACTCCTCGGACAGGCCCTTGACCAGTTCAGACTGGACACCGGAAGATACCCGACTACATCGGAAGGGCTTGATGCCCTCCTCCAGGATCCGGGTGTGGATGGATGGGACGGCCCCTATCTCCGGAAGAGTCATATACCCAAGGATCCATGGGGACATCCCTATGAATATCAGTCTCCCGGCTCTCATGGTGATTATGATCTCCTCTCGTACGGAGCTGATGGTTCCCCTGGTGGTGAGGGAGAAAACAGGGATATAGCAAGCTGGGAATAGGCAGATCCCTTCCGAAAAGGATCTGCACAGTCTTCAGGCAGAGGGATCGCATTACTTATATCGGGAGCCAGGAGCCATAGTTGAAGGATAAGAGTCGTTACGACCCCCTGAGAGGCATCCAGCCGGCTGGAAACTCTGGATTCACCCTCTTTGAGTTGCTTATCGTACTCATCATCATCGGAATTACCTCGGCCATAGTCTTTATCTCCTTAGATGTTGCCCACAAAAAGACTATTCTCCGCGATACGGCCCGGCGGGCCTATCTCCAGATACGTCATGCCCGGGAGGTCTCTGTACTTGAACAGACAGTGGTTACTGTGACTGTTGGAGAAGAGGGAACAGGATACTCAATTTCTACTGGCCAACCACCAGAGAAAACGGAAGATCGAGCCTCTCCCGCTAAAGGCAGAAGCCGGCGAATACTCTACTCGGTAAGGCTGCCTGAAGGAATAAGCATTGAAGGCGATGATCTGATCTTCTACCCTCGGGGGGAGAGCTCTGGGGGCAGCCTGGTTATAAGGGATAACGAGGGAAGGAGCTTCATAATAGTGGTTGAATCACTCTCAGGCAAGGCAAAGCTCATAAAGGAAGGATGATTTTGACAGCCAGAGAGAATCAAGAAAACGGCTTCAGCCTCCTTGAGGTCATGGTGGCCGTTGCAATCCTCGGTATAGCAGTGGTGGCCCTTTTCCAGGTCTTCTCTGCAGGTCTCAGGGGTACAAAGAAGTCTGAAGATTACACCAAGGCCATAATCATCGCCCGGAGCCTCCTTGATGAAGCCTATGCAGTCAAGGACCCTGCCGGGCTTGATGAAAGCCTGGAGCTTGAAGGCGGCTTTAATGCAAGCAGAGAGGTCGAGGAGATACCTGATGAAGAAGGAAGAGGTACCATGTATATCATCACCGTCAGGGTGACCTGGGGAAGAAAGGGAGGCTTTACATTGAAGGGCAGACGGTTCATTCCGGCTGCCGATTTGGCAATACTGGGAGAAGGGGAATGAACAGAAGGGGTTTCACACTCATAGAACTCCTGATAGCCCTTGCCATCTCAGCGGTGATGCTTGTTGTGCTGGCCTCTTCGATGATGATGGGCTACCGCTCGGATGAGAAGGCCGAAGAACGTCAGGAAGCAACCCAGACCGTCAGGATTCTCTCCGAAAGGCTGACACACCTCATAAGAGGGGCTTACCCCTTCAGAAAGAGAACCGACGACGGTATGGTCACTTTCTTTGAAGGAAAAGAGGATTCCCTTGCCTTTGTGACATCATCAACATCCGATTATTCAGGATCCCTGCCTGACAGACCAGGGCTTAAGGGAGTCAGGATCTTCCTGAAGGGCAGGAGACTGATGATGAAGGAATACATTTTCTTCAGTGAAGATCTCCTCACCGGTGAGGACGAGGAAGGGGTGGTCCTTGCCGACGGGGTTGAGGAACTCAAGTTCAGCTTTCTTGACCCGACTGAGAGCATTGGCGGTGACTGGGTGGAAGAGTGGAGGCCTGAAGAAAAGAGCCTTCCCGTTGCGGTAAAGGCAGAAATCAGACTTGCCATCAACGGGAGAGAGGTCTATTTTCCTCCCCTTATCATAAAGATAGAATCTCGGGAAGGAACTATTTGACCCTGAGTCCGGGCTTGACCTCCCTTTCAGGGCTCAGAACGGCTATACCCTTTCCTTCTCCTGCAGCAAGGAGCATCCCCTGCGATTCTACCCCCATGAGTTTTGCAGGCTTCAGGTTGGCAACCACCACAACCGTCTTCCCAACGAGTTCTTCGGGGGCGTAGGATTTCCCGATACCGGCAACTATCTGTCTCTTCTCCCCTATATCCACTACAATCCTGAGGAGCTTGCTTGAACCCTCCACCCTCTCTGCCTCGAGGACCTTGCCTGTTCTGAGTTCCACTTTCGCAAATTCATCTATACTGATCAGAACATCTTTTTCAATTCTCTTTTCGGCATCCACTGCTGCCTTTTTCTCCTTGACGGCATTCTCCTTACCCATACCTGAGACCTCCCTTTTCTTCTCTATCCTCGGAAAGAGGGGCTCTCCCTTTTTGAGCATCGTGCCAGGCTCAAGGCCACCCCACCTGAGTTCTGAAAGAACGCCGGGCCTGACAAGACCTTCCAGTCCAAGCATCTCAGCCATCTTCTCTGCAGTCTCAGGCATGAAGGGTGCGATAAAGCAGGCTATATGCCTGATCCCCTCAAGGACAGTATATATCACTCTTTCCAACTCTTTCTTCTTCTCCGGATCCTTTGCAAGGGCCCAGGGCTTTTCAGTATCAATAAACTTGTTCAGCATCCCCAGGAAATCCCAGATCTCTCCCAATGCCTTCTGGAAGGCAAGTACATCAAGATGCGCATTCAGCCTGAGAGGTAGTTGAGCCGCCCTGTCTCCTATCTCTCCATGAAAAGTACGGGGTTGAGGCACAACCCCATCAAAGTAACGGAAGGCCATGGAGAGAGTCCTGCTTACGAGGTTGCCAAGATCGTTTGCCAGGTCACTGTTAATCCTCCCTATTATTGCTGACTCGGAAAAATCCCCGTCCAGACCGAAGGTGACCTCCCTGAAGAGGAAGTACCTGAACTGATCAACTCCGTACTCCTTTGATACCTTGAAGGGATCCACCACATTCCCGAGGGATTTGGACATCTTCTTTCCGTCAACGGTCCACCAGCCATGGGCAAAGATATTGCCGGGCAATTCCATCTCAAGGGCCATAAGCATGGTTGTCCAGTAAACGGCATGGGTGGTAAGGATATCCTTTCCCACTATATGATGATCAGCCGGCCACCATCCCTCCTTCAGGGAACCAGGGGAAAGGTATTTCGTTGCAGAAAAATAATTTATCAGGGCATCAAACCAGACATAGGTGACATAATCAGGATCAAAGGGAAGTTCTATACCCCAGGAAAGCCTCTTTTTGGGTCTGGAGATGCACAGGTCACCAAGGGGCTGGGCCCGGAGAAAACCAAGCACTTCATTCCGCCTGGACTCAGGCAGTATGTAGTGTGGATTCTGTTCAATGTGATGCTGTAACCTCCCTGCATACCTGGACATCAGGAAGAAGTAATTCTCCTCCTCTATCTCCTCAACAGGCCTGCCACAGTCAGGGCAGTTCCCGTCCCTTATCTCCTTTTCGGTCCAGAACCTCTCGTCAGGAGTGCAGTACCATCCCTTATAGGGCCTCTTCACTATCTCACCCTTTTCGTAAAGCCTCTGAAGAAGTTCCTGGACCACGGCCTTGTGTTCCTCATCGGTGGTTCTGATAAAGGCATCATTGGATATATTGAGCGCCTCCCAGAGGTCTCTGAAGTTCTCCACCATGCTGTCGGCATGGTCCTTGGGAGTCCTTCCCCGCTCGGCAGCCGCCTTCTCCACCTTCTGGCCGTGCTCATCAGTCCCGGTAAGAAAAAATACCTTTTCACCAAGCAGCCTGTGAAACCGCGCCAGTATATCGGCAGCCACCGTTGTGTAGGCGTGTCCTATATGGGGAAGGTCATTCACATAGTATATTGGGGTAGTGACATAGAACCTCTTCATCTTCATCTCCGTTTCTTCTTTCTCTTCTTGTGTCCTGAGTGGCCCTTCCTTGTCTTCAGGGGTTTCTTCTGATCTCCACCATCACCAGATGCTTCACCAGAAGGGGTCTCCGATTTCTCACCCCTGTCCCGTCTTTTTCTCCTCCGCCGGCGTCTCCTCTTTCTACCCCTTTTTGTCACATCTTCCTGCTTGCCCTCTTCTGACGAAGCAGACTCTGGCTTCTCCGCTTCTGTCGAAGGGGGTATCTCACCTGGAATCCCAGCTTCAACCTCAGATGGTATCGGAACCTCTGGAGCCTCTCCTGCCTCAACCTGACCAACGGTCATACCCTCGCATTCTTCACAGAGACATCCCCCTTCCTTCTCCGAAAGGACCTCCTCCCTCAGGCCAGCAACCTTCTCAACATCTTCTTCTCCGTATTCATAGCCAAGGCAGCACATCAGTCTGCCACAGACACCGGATAGTTTCGTTGTATTAAGTACCAGTTCCTGTTCCTTGGCCATTTTGATCGAGATGGGAGCAAAGTTAACAAGAAAGGTATTACAACAGAGCGTCCTTCCGCAGATGCCTATGCCGCCAAGGAGTTTCGCCTCATCCCTCACCCCTATCTGCCTCATCTCTATCCTCGTCCTGAACTTCGAGGCAAGGTCCTTCACGAGTTCCCTGAAATCGATTCTTCCGTCTGCGGTGAA
>CAZITN010000113.1:0-5222 GCA_964542175.1 uncultured Thermodesulfovibrio sp.
ATCTCCCGGGAGGCGGGACTCAAGTCCGTTGATGAGCTGACTGAGAAGATAGGAGCTTTGAGGGACAGGGTTTCGGAAGTGATAGGTTCAGTCACGGAGGGCTGACGAAGCAGTAAGGTTCCTGAAGATTGTAAAAAACATAAGGCGCGGCATGGGGCGTCGATGCGACTAAAATCCCCTCACAGCCTTCCAGCACAATATGGTGCAATTCCCGGATACAAGGCATGGTGAGAAACCTCCGTGAGTGTACGCCCCTTGCCTCCGGGGAAGAATTTATGCAACTGTATGGTACCTCATCTGTCCTGAATCGTATTGTAATACTCAAGTTCAAGGAGCCTCCTCTTTCTGTCCACGCCAGAGGAATAGCCCCCTAATTTCCCGTCCGACTGGATCACCCTGTGGCATGGAAGGACTATGGGAAGGGGGTTCCGGCTCAGGGCCTGCCCGACGGCCCTCACTCCCCTGGGATTCCCCACTTCCCGGGCAAGCCACTGATAGGTCCGGGTCTCTCCATAGGGGATCTTTTTCAGGGCCTCCCAGACGGCCTTCTCAAAATCAGTCCCTTCGAGGTGGTAGTTCAGACTGAATGTCCTGAGGCTTCCTCTGAAATAACGGCTGAACTGATCCTTTACACTCGCCGGAAGGGGTGTCTTCCTGATTATCCGGGATGGGAGGTATTCCGAGGCCTTCTCCATGCTGAACCCGAGATGAAGAAGTATAACCTTTCTCCCTCGTCCCCCGTTCCTGTAAATAATATACATTCTTCCCAGGGGGCTTTCCAGTGTGTCAAGGAGGCCCTCAGCTTCTGACCGGACTGTCTTCTGTCTCAGCGAAGACTTCAACCCTGTCACCACCCTTCTTTATCGCCAGCGAAAGGGCCTTCTCTGCACAGAGGATGAGCTCTTCAGGACTCTGTCCTCCCAGAAAAGCAAGGCCGGCACTTGCCGTTATACATCCCCTGGGCTGGACTTCCTCTCCAGGGAAGGGATAGTTCTTGATTATTGCATTGAAGCGGTTGCTTAAAGAGAGTCCGGCATTCAGGACCGTGTTCGGCAGGAGGACGGCGAAGGAGTCCCCACCGTAACGAACAACGAGGTCAGAGCCCCTGATATTCTTCCTGATCAGTTCTGCCACCTTCCTGAGGACGCTGTTGCCCCGTGTCTCACCGTTGGCCTTGACGAAATTCCCGAAGTTGTCCAGGTCCAGTATTACGAGTATGAGGGGGAGTTTGTACCGTGTCGCACGTTCCACCTCCTGGGCAAGCCTGATCTGGAAATACCTGTGACTGAAGAGACCCGTTGACTCATCAATCAGGCCGGCCCTCTTCGGGTAGAGTACCTCTAATTCCTTAATATGATCGATCAGTTCCTTCTCGTCAAAACCGTGCTTTTTTATGATCCTCTCGATTTTTCCAAGAAGGGTCATCCGGTCTTCCACCGAGATATCCCGGTCAGTGATGATGAATATCGGGATATCCCTCGTGGATGGAGAGGACTTGAGTTCCTGGATGAGGTCAAACTCATCGATCTCGGGTGACTCCGTATTCACCATTATCAGGCTCGGCCTGAGGGCGACGGAGAGTTCCAGCCCCTTGCTTCTGTCTTCTGCGATATAAGTGATAATCTGTTCTGACTCAAGGAGGCCCTTGATCGCCTCGGCCTCTGTTCTGTCCGGATCTATCAGGAGTACTGTGGGTGGCGCGGACATCTTCCCCCTGATAGCCGTGAGTTCCCCAAGTTTTGCAAGGAGGTCTTCCTTCTGGAGGGGCTTCATCAGATAGTCTGTGGCACCAAGGGCAAAGGCAAGCTCCCTGTTGTTCACGATTGAATGAATTATGACGGGGATGTGGGATGTCTCCGCGTCTGCCTTGAGTTCCTGGAGTACCTCCCACCCGTCCTTCTTGGGGAGCATTATATCAAGGGTGATTGCAAAGGGTCGCATGGATCTTGCCTTTTCCACCGCCTCTCTCCCGTCAAAGGCATGGGCGACCCTGTAACCTGCCTGTGTGAGATGGAGCGTGAGGAGTTCCGCCGTGGGAGGATCGTCCTCAACCACCAGGATGAGAGGGGCCTCTTCCTTCATCCAGGGGAAGTCCAGTTTTACAGCCTCCACTGCTTCAGCCGGTTCGGCTCCTTCTTCAGCAGTCACGACAGTTTCGGGGATGGTGAATGAAAATACGCTTCCCTTCCCGAGACTGCTCTGAACTGAAATCTTTCCGCCATGTAGCTCTACCAGCTTCTTCGTGAGTGAAAGCCCGAGTCCGGCTCCCATCTGCTGACGTGATGTGGATGAATCCACCTGTTCGAATTCATCAAAAATCTTCTCTATCTCATCAGGGGGGATCCCTATTCCTGTATCCTTCACAGAGAACCTGAAGCCGCCCCCTTCACCTCCCTGAACCTTCTCTGCATGGACGGAGACACTCCCGCCCTCGGGTGTGAACTTGACAGCATTGGAGAGGAGATTGAAGAGAATCTGCTTTATCTTTATCCTGTCAGCGACGAGTTCGTCAATGTCAGGATCAATGGAAGCAGTAATCGTTATCTCCTTCTTCTCGGCAAGGGGTGTCATCGTAGAGAGGACCTCATGGAGGAGTTCATCGATGTAGAACTCCTCATACTGGAGTTCCGCCTTGCCGGCCTCCAGCTTTGCAAGATCGAGGATGTTGTTTACAAGCTGGAGCAGGTGCTTTCCGGCGGTCTTTATGTTGTTGATATACCGGCTCTGGTCCTCGCTCAGGCTCCCGAAGGTCCCTTCCAGGAGCACATCGGAAAATCCGATTATGGAGTTCAGAGGGGTGCGGAGTTCATGGCTCATGTTCGCTATGAATCGGCCCTTCAGTTCATTGGCTCTCTCCAACTCCTCGTTCATCCTCTCAAGGACCTCTGTCCTCTCTATCACCTTCTTTTCGAGGATCTCCTGGAGTTCCTCTATCTCGGTTTCCTTCTCCCGGAGAGCCTTTTCCAGCCTTGTAACCTCGCCGATATACTCCAGAAGGAATATCCCGCAATGGGCCTTCCCCTCCTTCTCATCGGAGAGGACCGTTGCATTCAGGAGGAAGTCCTGGGGTTCTTCTACTTTCATGCCTGGCAGGCTGAGCTTCAGGCTGAAGTCTCTGGCAATGCCCCTTCTGTCCAGTTCCCGCTGGAGAGCCGCCCTGTCTTCATTGCTGAGGAGGTCCCCGAAGGAGGTCCCTAGGAGGTGGCTTTTTTCATTCTCAGGGCCGGTGAGGTTCGTCTCCCTTATTATCCCCTGATCATCGGTTATGAATATGATCCCCCTGGCGGTCTCAAAGAGTTTTGTCAGTTTGGCCCGTTCTCTCTCCGCCTGCCTTGATCCGGTCAGGAGGCCGAGGTACTCACCTGTGAGCCTTGTGAGGATGCCGAGGGAGGATTTCTGGCGTGCGGAGTAGCGCCGGGGTTTGAAATCGTCTATGAAGAGTATCCCCATGGCGGAGTCTCCCTGGACAAGGGGGATTGCAAGGATCGACCTTATGTTCTCAATCAGGAAGGCGGGGTTGTTGAATTCACTTGTGAGGGTGTCCTGGATCTCAATGATCTTCTTCTGGGTGAGGATCTTTTCAGTCAGCCCGCCGGGAAGGACGGATTTGCCGGTGCTTTCAAGAAACCGTCTGCTCAGTCCCTGGGATGCCTTGAGAATGACCTCTTCACCGCTGTAGAGCTGGATGCTTCCGGCCGGGGCGTCTGCAATCTGAAGTGCCGACTTGAGTGCATCCGCCAGAAACTGCTCTTCCGTCTTCCCTGATATGCCCGCAAAGAAAGTATTGAGTATGGTATGGTCCTGCATCGATTTCAGAGCCTCTACGCGGGATTTCTTCTGCCTCTCGATTGTATCCCACAGCAGCTTTGCCCCTTTTGTCTCGATTACCTCTACCCCTGGACCGAAAATCTCCCTGATTCTTTCTGAGAGTCCGTGGTCGCCGGTGACATTCAGGATGATGTTCGGGTTGTACTGGCCTAAGTCATCTATCTCTCTGCAGATGGGTATCCCCCACTTGATTGCGAGGATACTTCCCGGGGCGTCCGGTTTTTCCTCATAGAGGCAGACCACTGTTGTTTTCGGTTCGGTCCTGAAGAGTGAGAGGAGTGCCCCCCCGGCAATATTTCCTCCGACTATCGCAATCTTGAGCATCCTATCCCTCCATCTCGTATGACATGTCAGCCCTTTCTCCTATCTCAGACCTTATCATCTCCAGAAAGGCTGAGAGGAGTTCCGGATCCCACTGTCCCAGTCTCTTCTCCTGTTCCATAATGGCAACCACTTCTGCCTCGGAGCGCCCCTCCCTGTATGGTCTTTCCGAGAGCATTGCATCATAGGAATCGGCTATGGAGAGTATCCTTGCCGAAAGGGGGATCTCCTTGCCCCTTAGGCCGTCAGGGAATCCTTTCCCGTCCCATCTCTCATGATGGTGCCTTATGGCGGGGAGTATATGTCTGAGGGAGTTGAGGGGCTTGCAGATTTCTTCCCCGATAAGGGGGTGTTGCTTTATCGTCTCTATCTCTTTATCTGAGAGGGGGGCTGGTTTGAGAAGTAGTGACTCACTCAGCCCTATCTTCCCGATGTCATGGAGTATGCCCGCCTTTCTCAGGGTTTCGCATGCCTCCTCACTCAGCCCGATATGCAGACCGAATCTTTCAGAGAGTTCACCAACCCGGGTAGAGTGGCCCTTAGTGTAGGGATCCCTTGCCTCGAGTGCCACGGCAAGGGTCAGGATTATGTTTTCTGAATGATCGAGTTCATCATACAGGGCCTTCACCTTCAGGAGACTTTTTGACTTTGCTATCAGTTCCTTCTGGTCAAAGGGCTTGCTGATGAAGTCATCTGCACCTGACTCAATGCCTAACAACCGGCTTGACTGATCGCTCAGGGCTGTAAGGAGGATGACAGGGAAGAAGCTTTTTCCTGCCATATCTTTCAGGATCTGGCAGAGCTGGAAACCGTTAATTTCAGGCATCATCACATCCACTACGGCCAGGTCGGGTTGATGGGCCTCAAAGGCAGTGATCGCGTCCCGGGGATGGACAGCTGTTATTACATCGAAGCCTTCGGAGTGAAATATGGCCTCGACGAGTTCAAGATTGGATGGCACGTCATCCACAATCAGTACCTTCTGAGGCCGGCCTCCCCGATACATCCCGTCGGCAGACATAGGATAATTAAAGCATCTTTTGGTAAAAAAGTCAAGTTTTTTCTTAAAATAT
>CAZITN010000114.1:0-5035 GCA_964542175.1 uncultured Thermodesulfovibrio sp.
ATAACCATTGGTATCATTGTCTCCAACCTGTTTGAATCAGAAGCTGATTTTGATAGGGGGATCGGCTTTGCCCTGAGGTGCTTTCTTCCAATCGGGATTTCCCTTTACGGATTCCAGTTGAGATTTGAGCGTGGACTTTTCATTGAGGAGATCTGGGCCCTTTACGGGGTTTTCCTGATGATCCTTGTCCTCGGCATACTGGTATCCAGGAGGCTTTTTTCCCTTTCTACAAATGCCTCTATTCTTATCTCTTCAGGCCTCTCCGTCTGCGGGGCTTCAGCCATAGCGGTGATCTCCCCTGCAATAGGGGCCAGGAGGGAAGAGACATCTGTTTCGATACTTGCTGTAATGACAGGAGGGATCATATATACGATTCTTTACCCGCTTCTCAAAGATGCAGGGCTGATAGATGAAAGATACTTTGCCTTTCTCACCGGTTCAACCCTTCCCATGCTCGGCCTTGTGAAGGCTGCGGCATCTCAGGTGGATGGGGCGGTCCTGGGGCTTGCAGTAAAGTACAAGTTTCTGAGGATCGCTTCGCTTGTTTTCATGGTAGCCCTGGCGGTTCTGTTTTCAGGTATCAAGAAGGGGTTTCTGAAGGTTCCCTGGTTCATGATACTGTTCATTGTCTTTGCCCTTATGACAAACTTCATTGCGATTCCCCCGGAGGTTGTAAGGGGCCTCGGCAAGACGGCCACCCTATTTCTTACCTTAACCCTTACTGCTATCGGTCTGAGAACTGATCTTGGTGCGGTGGTGGAGATGGGGCTAAGGCCGTTCTTTTCTGCAATACTGATTCTGAGCATTGCTGCTGTTATCGTTATTTTCCTGGGAAGAATGATATGAGACCCCGTGGGATCAGAGAAAAGATACTTTTCCCGATAATAGTCCTGATGACCATCCTCTCTGTATTTGCCATCCTGAGGGTTCAGTTTATTACCCAGAAGATAGGCAGACACTATGAGGAGACAATGGTCAGCAGGGAGAGAGGGGAGTTTCTTGACATCCTGAAGGATGCCCGATCCATCGATGACTTTCTCCAGACCTATGCCCCGATTCTTGTAACAAGGGGATATGAATACAGGGTGACCACCGGTGAGAAAGAGGTGGCCAGGAGTAGCGGATTTGTAAAAGAGTATGAGATCAGGGGTAACGGTATCGTCTTTTCAAAGAACGATCCCGGGTACTGGGGCTTCAGGTATTATCACCAGCCCTGGAAGGCGGAGTTCATACTTCTTAAATATTTCCCCCAGATTTCTGCCATGAAGAGGGAACTTAACGCAAACACCTCGGTCTTTCTTTTTTCAGTGCTCCTGATGATCCTCACAGTGATGATCATACTCAGGAAAAACCTGATAGAGCCACTCAGGAGTATAATGCAGAGGATAGGACGGGGGGAATGTGCCATTCCCACCGATGTCTCTGAACTGGATGAGCTTATTGATGTTATCAATGATGCCCTGGCGACTGCGGAACTGAGACATCTCCAGGCAACCACACTTCACAACATTGCAGTCTCACTTAATGAAGACCAGACTTTGGATGAACTCATGGACAGGATTCTTGACCAGTCCCGTATCCTGATACATGCGGAACTTTCTGCAATCGCCATTTACGATGAGAAGGGAAGGTTTTCCCATCTCAGGGTGTATGGGTTGGATGTGGAAAAGACCAGGAATGAGATTGGGAAGATGCCCCAGGGAGAGGGCATACTGAAGCTGATGAAATTTTCCATGGTTCCTGTCCGGATAAATGACCTTCAGGCACATCCTGCTTACTCCGGCGGGTTTCCTGAGGGACATCCCGAGATAAAGAGCTTCCTTGGTTACCCCATATTTTCAAGGGATGGCAGGCCCCTTGGAGCCCTCTATTTTGCAAACAAGCGGACAGGAGAGTTTACAGAGGAGGACGAGGAGATTCTGATGGCAATAGCCTCCGATGCTGCTGTGGCCATCCAGAGAATATCAGAGACAAGGGATCTGGAGAGGTTCAAGCAGATCATTGAGAGCGCCTTTGATGTGATAGTGGTTACCGATCCTGATGGGAATATAACCTATGTGAATCATGCCTTTCTGGAGGTTACCGGCTATCACCCCCGGGAGGTTATTGGTGAGAATCCCAGGATTCTGAAAAGCGGGATCCATGATGATGAGTTCTATCGGGAGATGTGGAAGACAATAGCTTCAGGGAGACCCTGGAAGGGAGAGTTTATAAACAAGAAGAAGGATGGGGAGCTCTATACCGCCTCAGCGGTAATTTTCCCCCTCCTGGACGAGAGAGGAGAGGTGCAGAATTACATCTCTATCCAGAGAGATATATCGGAGGAGAAGAAACTCTATGAGCAGCTCCTGAGGGCTCAGAAGATGGAGGCGATTGGGACCCTTGCCGGAGGTATAGCCCATGATTTCAATAATATCCTCTCAGCCATACTTGGCTATTCAGAGATTCTCCAGGATAACATTCCTGATGATGAGAAGCTTAAAAAGGCGGTTGATATTATAGGGAAATCCGCAAGAAGGGGTGCTTCATTAGCTGGAAAGATCCTGAGCGTTACAAGAAAAGAAAAACTGGAGTTGAGGGTTGTTGAGCTTAACAGAATAGTTGAAGAGACGCTGGAACTTCTCAGAAGAAGCATACCCAGGGATGTGGAGATAAAGGTCAATCTTGAAGAGGACCTCCCCCCTGTCAAGGTGGACCCTGTCCAGATCCAGCAGGTTGTGATGAACCTTGCAATAAATGCAAGGGATGCCATGCCTCAGGGTGGGGTGCTTACGATTGAGACATCTTCCGTGGGGAGAGAAAACGGGGCGGCCAACGGAATACAGGGGAAAAACGGGTTTCTGAAACTCAGCATATCTGATACGGGCAAGGGGATAAGCCGTGACATGCAGAGCAAGATCTTTGATCCCTTCTTCACCACAAAGGAACAGGGAAAGGGGACGGGGCTTGGGCTTTATATCGTTCATTCTGTGATCACGAATCATGGCGGGTATATAAATCTCTATTCCGAGCCTGACCGGGGGACAAGGTTCAATATATACCTGCCTGTTTACCACGGAGAGGTTAAGGAAGATACCACTCCCAGTATTGAGGAACTGAAAGGGGAGGGGACAATCCTGGTCATTGACGACGAAGAAAATCTGAGGGAGCTTGTAAAGGATTTCCTCGAGCCCCTGGGCTACAGGGTTATCCCCGCATTTGACGGGAGGGAAGGGCTGAAGCTCTTCAGGGAGATGAGGGATCAAATAGACCTTGTCATCCTCGATATGATAATGCCAGGGATGAATGGAGCGGAGGTCTTTCAGCAGATGAGGTCTGTCGCCCCGGGGATTAAGGTGCTCCTCTGCTCAGGGTACAGCCATGAAGGTCTTGCGGGGATAAAGGAATTGATCCGGGGTGGTGCGGCAGGTTTCATACAGAAACCTTTCTCAAAACTGACTATTGCAAAACAGGTCAGAGATGCCATCTTGCCGGGGAAGTAGAGAGAAAGACAGCCTTCCGGAAACGATACCTCCTCACTTTGGCCTTTTAGAATTAGTTAGATGGACAGTAGTGAGATCAAGAGAAAAACAGAGTGGTTCACCATAAGGGTAGATTAGACCCGGGTCAAATTGCCTTTTGATGCATTGAAAGGTTATCATAAAAATCAGGTTTGTTGAGAGAATATTTACGGGAACATTCTACATAAAGAGATTAGTTCCCGGTTGAAAAAAGGAGGAAAGATGCTGACAATAACCTCAGAGGCTGCGGCCAAGGCAAAGGAGATACTCGCTCAGGAGGGGAAACCTGACTGGGGACTGAGGGTTTATGTGGCAGGGGGAGGCTGATCAACCTCCTATGGGCTTGATCTGGCCGAAAGTCCCCTGGAAGGGGATGAGGTGATAGAAAAGGATGGTTTGAAGGTATATATCGACCCCCTTTCCTCAAGGATGTTGGAAAATATGGAGATGGACTTCGTGGATGACGGTATAACTCAGGGTTTTGTCCTTAAGGGTGGCCAGTCATCATGCGGTCCCAGTTGTAGTAGTTGCTGAAGACCTGAAATCCAGGTTAATCCAGATATCCCTTCAAGGGAGGAGAAGATGTTTCCTTTTCAGAGACCGAGAAGACTCCGAAAGACGGAAGGCCTCAGGAGGATGGTCAGGGAGACCGTTCTGAGGGTGGACGATCTGATCTATCCCATGTTTGTAACACATGGTAAAGGCGTGAAGAAGCCCATCTCGTCCATGCCTGGCTGCTTCCAGGAGTCGGTCGATGAGATAGTAAAATCTGTCAGAGAGGTGGAATCCTTGGGGATACCCGCAATTATCCTCTTCGGGATACCCGAGACCAAGGATGAGACCGGCTCTGGTGCCTATGATCCCCATGGTGTTGTCCAGGAGGCCATCAAGGCGATAAAGGATGCCGTTCCTTCCCTTATGGTGATAACCGATGTCTGTATGTGTGAGTACACCAGCCATGGACACTGCGGTATAGTGAAGAATGGAGAGGTCCTGAACGATCCAACACTCGAACTCCTACAGAAAGAGGCGGTCTCACACGCCCGGGCTGGCGCTGATATGGTGGCTCCTTCTGACATGATGGATGGGCGGGTACAGGCGATAAGAGAGGCCCTTGATTCCGAAGGCTTTACGGATATCCCGATTATGAGCTATGCTGCCAAGTATTCATCCGCCTTTTACGGACCCTTCAGGGAGGCGGCTGAATCTGCTCCCCAGTTCGGAGACAGGCGTTCCTATCAGATGGACCCACCGAACAGGAGGGAGGCTCTGAAGGAGGTGGCCCTTGATATCGAAGAAGGTGCCGATATCGTAATGGTAAAGCCCGCCCTTTCCTATCTCGATATCATATCGGATGTAAAAAAGGCCTTTGACGTTCCCGTTGCCGCCTATAATGTTTCCGGGGAATACTCCCTCGTGAAGGCCGCTGCCCAGCTTGGATGGATCGATCATGACAGGGTTATGATGGAGGTGCTTACCTCCATCAAGAGGGCCGGGGCGGACCTTATACTCACCTATTTTGCACCTGAGGCGGC
>CAZITN010000115.1:0-5032 GCA_964542175.1 uncultured Thermodesulfovibrio sp.
TTTTCAACTCTTTTGACCCTCTTTCTTGCACAAATTCTTGAGATGTGCCAAAATAACTACAGGTTCAGCCTTTGTACTGAACCAGACTAATGTAAGGAACGGGAGGTAAAGATGGGAAGTACAACAAATAATGAATGTCCGTCATGCGCAACCATGGGAGCGCAGGCTGAAGAGGTCAGGGCTCCCCTTTCACACTGGCCGATCCAGATAAAACTGATGGGAACGGTGATACCGTTCCTCAATGATGCAGACCTGCTGGTTGCCGCAGACTGCACCGCCTTTGCCACCAAGGAGTTTCATGACCGGTATCTTCAGGACAAGAAGGTCCTTATAGGCTGTCCCAAGCTGGACGATGCCATGTTCTATGTAGAGAAGTTTACCGAGATCCTCTCCAACTCACCCATAAGGAGTCTCACATGCCTGAGGATGCAGGTCCCCTGCTGCGGTGGAATGACGGCCATACTCAAAGAGGCCCTTAAAAGGTCTGGCAAGGATATCCCCTTCAAAGAGATAATTATTGGCGTGAAGGGTGAATGTCTCGCTGAGATTGAATAGGCAGACATAACTTCAGATAGTACCATGGGTGGCAGAGTTGAAAGACAGGATAACTGTGTCCTGTCTTTTTTTTTATTATGATTTATATCATAGAAATTTTCCGTGGTTAACAGGACAATAATGGTATAGGTGGAAAGGCGTCAATATGACTTGCCTTAAGGAAGAAATAGATTCTCTGGCCTTTGAAGCCATCGAGAGCAAGAAGGCCTTCAAGCATATCATCTCCCTTCTCTATGATGTGGAAATGGAAAAGAGGCTTGCTGCGGCAAAGGCCCTTGGAGAGATAGCGAGGATAAGACCTGATATAATCAGAAGGAGATGGGACCGGATATTTTACGCCTTTGATGATACCATGAGCTGCTGGGGTGCGGCAGAGGCCCTTGGCGAGATCGGCAGGAACATGCCGGAGATAAGGGGAAAGATCCTTTTGCTCCTCAAGAAGTTTGAAAAGGACGAGACAAGCTGCCAGGGTTATATCTGGGCCATCTGCAGGATCGCCCAGGTAGACATGGAGCGGGCCCTGGAGTTCATGCCTGAGATTGTGGGGTTCATAAACGAGAAGGATGCCTGCCTGAAGTCGCAGGCAATATGGGCATCGGGGGAACTCAGGATCCAGGATGCCCTTGAGTCCATAGAGGACAATATCAGTGATACGAGAGAGGTAAAGATTTACACAAGCGACTCTGTAGAGAAAACCACTATCAGTCTCCTTGCAAGGAAGGTCCTGGAGGAGATCAAAGCTCAACCACTGAGGAGATAAAAATGAAAGAAGATGAGATGAACAGCGGCCTCTTTGATAAGACAGATATTACCGATGACGATATCTATGAGGCCATGAAGGAGATCTCCGGGTTTATTGACATAACCCCCGGAGACTTCAAGGAGTTATACATAAGGGCGTATCGCCATGCCGTGGAAAGGCTTCTCACCTCTGTAAGGGCAGGTGATATCATGACCAGGGATGTGGTATATGCAAAGCCGGAGACGCCCCTGACCGAGGTGGCCCGGATGATGGGAAGCAAGGGGATATCAGGGGTTCCAGTTGTTGATGAATCAGGGAACGTTATTGGCGTTATCTCGGAGAGGGACTTTCTTGCCAATATGGAGATTGAAGGCGTCGGCAACTTCATGACCCTTCTGGCAGAGTGTCTCAAAGGAAAGGGCTGTCTTGTTGTGAGTATGAGGAGGGCCACTGCCATGGACATTATGCACTCCCCTGCTATTACGGTAACCGAGGATACCCCTGTCATTGAGATATCACGCATCTTTTCCGAGAAGAATATAAACAGGGTGCCTGTTGTAAGCAGCGACGGTAAACTGGCAGGCATAGTCTCAAGAGGCGATATTGTTGGTGGCCTCAGAAGGAGGTAAAGGGGTTTGAATCTTTCCCGGTACTTTGCAAAGATGACTGGAACAACCAAGAGCCCGCCCAGGGTGAGTGTTTCAGAGATAATATGGTCATGGATCGGCGCATTCCTTGGAATTGCAGCAGTGGCGTATATAAACTACAACATTATTGAAAAGACAGACCTTGTGATGATAATAGGCTCCTTCGGGGCTTCGGCAGTCCTGCTCTACGGTGCGATAAAGAGCCCCCTTGCACAGCCGAGAAACCTCATGGGGGGGCATGTGTTTTCAGCAATAATCGGGGTGATTTCATACCAGGTATTTCATCCCCATATGTGGGTGGCATCAGCCTTTGCAGTGGCAACGGCCATTGCATTCATGCATGCTACGAAGACGCTCCATCCCCCAGGTGGAGCCACTGCCCTTATCGCAGTAATCGGGAGCGAGAAGATTCATAACCTCGGTCTGCTTTACGCTCTGGTTCCTGCAGGCGCCGGGGCCTTGATAATGCTTGTCGTGGCCCTTCTTGTCAACAACATACCGCGGACAAGAAGATACCCGGAGTTCTGGCTCTGAGACTACCACCACCGCCAGAGGGATATGACAAAGATGATCAGGAAGACGAAGACAAGGTTCATATAGGCAAAGAAGTAAAAGACCCTTTCATGGAGGGGTCTTTTGAACTTCTCCCGGCCTTCTATCAGATTCCCGATCTCAGGCATCCCCATGATCCTGTCCTCTCCGTGAGGCGCCTGTTTTATGGCATCGGTGAGATCAAACCCTGCCAGGTGCTTCCTCATATGTGCGCCGCCTTTCCAGAGTCTGCTCCCTGAAACATCGTAAATCCTGCCTTTGTAAGCCAGATAGGCGGGCCTGTCCTCCTTCCCGTCAAACTGGGCCAGTTCTTCAATGGTCAGATCCTGTTTGTGAGCCTTTATCGCCTCCATCTTTTTCCTCCTGAGCCTGGGGCCGATAATAAAGGTCACCACTGCAGCAGAGGCGAGCATGATCAGAAAGAGCAGTATCTTTACTGTCAGAAGTATCCCGAATCTTGTATGAAAGAGCATCCTGAAGGAGGAGACCCTCGCAATGGTCAGGAATGTGCCTGTTACTCCCATTATGATCATTGAACCCCAGCCAAGGAGGAGTTCGCCCTTTGGAAGACCCCGTGCTGCATAGGCAGGCTTAAGGAGGATATGGACATAGAGGATTGCACCAAACCAGATGATTGCCGTCATCATGTGGAGATATCCGATTATGAGTCTTACGATATGCTGGGTTGTCGTAAGCGGCCTGTAGAGCCCCTTGATTCTCAGGTCATTCCTGAATACCCCTCCCTCCTTTGTGAGGGGGCCGCCACCTGCAGGGTCAATGTGGCAGACGCCGCAGGCCCTTCCCGTCTGCCGGGCGTACTCGGGTGTGGCCTGAAGAACTGCGGGCAGTAAAACCAGCAGCATAACTGTTATTCTCAGAAGGTTTTTCATGGTTGTCGACAGGGCTTTCATAGATTAGGAAAGTGAAGGGGGCCCTGTCAAGTCAGGCGGCGGACAGTCGTGGAAGTCGGCCTGTGTAGAAGGTGCCCTCTGCAAAACAATCAGACTTTTCAAAAGTTTCAAAGCAAAAGTTATCTCCAATTAAAGAAGCTATATTAAAACTGGGTCATCTCCCAAACGAGTGGGTAAGTAAAGGATGTGGAGGGGCAAAAAAGTCATAAGAAACAGGGAGATAAGATGAGCAGAAAAGGGGAGGAAGTTGTCATAATACATGGATGGGGAAAAAGAGGAGCCTGCTGGATGGATATCAATTCCCCGGGTATCGTCCGAGGGCCAGAGTAAAGGGGATATTTGGCGATCCGAAAGCGAGGGTAATACGACTTGAGCGGCGTCAAAAAAAACGGCATGTGGATGTTGCGGGGCGGTACACCGGAGTTATTATGACCGGAAGGTGAAAAGGGTACGGGACCTTAGCTGTGGAGATATGCGGATATACGTGGAATTGGAGATACGGAGAGTCCAATGCAGGGAGTGTGGGAAGGTGAAGCAAGAGAAGATACCGTGGATAGCTGACAACCGGTTTTACACGAAGCGTTTTGCGTGGTATGTGGGGAGGCGATGCCGGGACAGTTCAATCAAGGATGTGGCAAGGGAGTTGAATCTTGACTGGAAGACGGTGAAGAAACTGGAGAAGGAGTATATGAGGGAGCAGCTAAGGAGGGCAGGCAGAGCTGGGCCGAAGGCGATAGGTATAGACGAGATATCCATCAGGAAGGGACACAGATACCGGATAGTAGTAAGCGATCTGATAAGGAAGCGGCCGATATGGTTTGGGGGGAAGGACCGTTTCGAGGATAGTCTGGACGGGTTTTATGAGTGGCTTGGGGAGAAGAAGACAGGGAGGATAAGGCTTGCGGTAATGGACATGTGGCGTGCCTTTGAGAAATCGACAGTAAAGAATGCTCCTGCTGCAGCGATACTGTATGACAAGTTTCATGTAATGAGGCACCTTGGAGAGGCATTGGACAAGGTAAGGAAGATGGAGTACCGGAGGCTTTCCGGGAAGGACCGATCATATATCAAGGGGCAGAAATACACATTATTGTCAAAGAAGGAGAACCTGAGTATGGAGGGCCGGAGGGCGCTTAAGAAACTCCTTGGTGCAAACAGGAGGCTCAATACGGCCTATCTGTTAAAGGAGACCTTTGGGCAATTGTGGGATTATAAGAAGGCAGGATGGGCAAGGAGGTTTTTTTGACAACTGGAAGGCCTCGCTGAAGTGGCAGAGGCTGAAACCGTATGAGGAATTTGCAGAAATGATAGAGAGGCACTGGGAAGGTATAATTGCCCATATAGAGGCAGAGGAAAAGATCTCTCTTGGCTTTGTAGAGGGACTGAACAACAAGATAAGGGTGATACAGAGAAGGGCCTATGGCCTGCATGATGAGGAGTATCTCAGGTTAAAGGTCCTTACCTGCATGCTCAAGCCGTTATGAAAAATGAGCAGGATTTACCCACTCACTTTGGAGAAGAGCCAATTTAGTTTGTAAAACAAGATGTCCCGAGAAAAAAACGTTGCAGGATACTCCTACCGCCCCGCCTTCTCTGCTACCTGAATCCTGTTTACAGCCCTTTCA
>CAZITN010000116.1:0-3528 GCA_964542175.1 uncultured Thermodesulfovibrio sp.
CTGTCCCGGGCGGTGACCTTTGCCTTCACCCTGATACTGCTTCCGTTCTCAAAGGAGAAGATGAATTCCGCTCTCCCCAAGGGACCCCTGAGGGTGCTGATCCGGGAGGGCCTTGTTCCGGGAAACTCCTTCTCAGGAATCACCTTTTCCACCTGGATCTCCGGCCATGGATAGTTCTCCATCAGGTACTGCTTTAGTACAGCCTCAGGGCTCCAGGTGAGAATGGCGGTTATGAGCAGTGCCATCATCATCCGGCGTTACCTCTTCATGTTGTTTGTCATCTGGAGCATCTCATCCACAGCCTGGACCGCCTTTGAACTCAGTTCATAGGCCCTCTGGCTCACGATCATCTGGATCATCTCCTCTACAACATCCACATTGCTCATCTCAATGAACCCCTGCTTGATGTTCCCGAGCCCCTCACTGCCGGGCGTGCCTGTTATGGGGGCTCCCGAAGAAGACGTCTCAAGAAAGAGGCTGTTTCCGATCGGCTTCAGTCCGGTCGGGTTGGGGAACTTGGCTATCTCTATCTGGCCCACCTCGACAGGGGCTGCACTCCCTGGCTGGAGCACGCTGATCGTGCCGTTTTCACCTATGGTTATCTGGATAGCATCAGCAGGGATGGTGATCTCCGGCTCCAGGACATAGCCGTTTGAGGTGACAAGCCTTCCCTCACTGTCCATCTTGAAGGTTCCGGCACGGGTGTAGGCCAGTTCCCCATCAGGCTTCACCACCTGGAAGAACCCCTCCCCCTCGATGGTCATGTCAAGGGGGTTGCCGGTCTCGACGAAGTCGCCCTGTTCATAGATCTTCTCGATCGCCGCCGGCTGGACACCGAGCCCCACCTGGATGCCCGAGGGTAGCTGGGTCCCCTCACCGGAGGTGGCGCCAGGGGTCTTGATGACCTGATACATCAGTTCCTGGAAGTCCGCGCGGCTTTTCTTGTATCCCGGGGTGTTTGCGTTTGCCAGGTTGTTGGAGATGACATCAATGTTGAGTTTCTGTGCCTCCATCCCTGTTGCAGCTATAAAGAGTGACCTTATCATGGTTAAATCCTCCCTATCTCGTTTATCGCTTTGCCCGAGCTTTCGTCGATCGCCCGGATCATCTTCTGGTAGGACTCTACCTGTCTCATCAGGCTTACCATCCTGACCATCTCCTCGATTATGTCCACATTTGAGCCCTCCTTCATACCCTGAAGCACCTCGCTGTCAGCCTCAAAGGGGCTTACGGGACCGCTTGGGGTAAAGATCTCGTCTCCCACTTTTACCAATTTGTAGGGTTTGGGGAAGTCAACTATCTTCAGCCTTCCGAGTGGAGTGCCGTCCACCGAGATCTCACCACTGTTGTTCACCTCCATCCTTCCCCCTCCTATATGAAGGGGGGTGCCATCCGCACCAAGCACTCGATGTCCTTCAGAACTCACGAGATACCCCTCACTGTCAAGGAGGAACCCCCCTTTTCTTGTGTAGAGGTTCCCCTCAAGGGCGAAGAACCCGTCTCCCTTGATCGCGAGGTCGAAGGGGTCGCCCGTTGTGATCATATCTCCCTGGGAGTAGTCGGTAACAACTATGGCCTCCTCGGTCATTACCCTTCCGGGGATTGATATTCCACGGGCAGCGGGAAGAAGAAAGGACTGGAAGGCCATCCTTTCCTTCTTGTAGGCCGGAGTTGAGGCGTTTGCGATGTTCCGGGTCAGGATATCCAGTTCTTTCTCCCTTGTGATCGCTCCGGATGCGGCTATGTAAATGCCTTTGTACATGACAGAAGGGAGATAGGCAATTGTTATGCCAGGGTGAAGACCGGATGGGATATGGACAGGGGAGGTTCAGGATTTTTCTTTGCTAACATGTTGAAATGAAAAAATATTTTAAGAAATTACTCTTTCCTTCTCTGATTTGGAAGAGGGGTGCTCTAAGGGGAGGCCGGAGTTGGTGTGGCATAAATTTGACGGGGGTGGAGCCCTTTGGGGAAGGAAATTTTTTCCTCCCCCTTCAGTCCTGCATGGAGAGTATCAGTTCGATCTCCCCTGCAGGGAGATCAAGGATGGTTGCTATCTCATCAATCCGAAGACCCTTGCTTGCAAGAACCATCACCTCTCTGACCCTGTAATCAGTAAAATCAGGCACGGATTCTTCAGAGAGTTCCTCGGCCCGGTCAATAAGTCTCTGGAGGTCCTTCATCTTTGCATCAATCCTCTCCTCCAGTTCCTTCAGCCCCTTGACCCGTTCATCTATCCTTCTCATCAGAAGTGCCGAGAGTTCCTCGATTTCGTCTATCTGGAGGGAAAGGAGCCTGTCTGCATTCTCTTTCTCCGGATATTTCCTTTTTTTGTCCTTCAGGATCTGTTTGATCATAAAGACCTCCTTTCAATCGGGGCTGTACAAGTACTTTCATGCCCTGATATCAAGCCTTCTTTTATTCCCTCTTTCCTTGGTCTCTTCTTCCCTCTCCTTGCCCGGTCTTCTCTCTTCCCGCTTTTTATTTCTCTTCAGGACTTCCACCTTCCCCTTCACAAAGGGTATACCATATACCTTCTTCAGTCCCTCGACGGCCATCTTTCAATCAGTCTATGAAGGAGAGCTTCTCCGCTATGTACCGCTCCTTGAACTCTCCAAATATCTCCTCAAGGTCTTCGAACCCTATCTCCAGGGCTTCCATCACCGATTCGTCCCTGAGGGGGTCTCCGGCGCCTTCCCCTTTCCCGTTTTCAGGGGCATCAGGCATTGGCCCGCGGTAGCCCACCCCAAGCCGGGAGCAGATAAGGTTTGCAAGTTCTATGACGGTGCAGAGGGCATGGACCGCCGGCATTTTGACAATTTCATGACGCCTGTGGTGGTTTCCGACAACAAGGGCAAGTTCCTCAGGGAGCTTCCACTTCTTGAAGAGGAGGGCGCCGACCTCCTGGTGGGTAAAGCCGAAGAGGTCCAGTTCGGCCCTGTAAAAGGGTTGATGCTCGCCATATACCGTTTCTACCACAATTGCATACCTCTCAGGCTGGCTCTGATTCATTACAGCCTTACCAATATCATGCAAAAGTCCTGCCACAATACATTCCTCGGCAGATATCTCGTAGGCCCTCTGCCTTGAGGCGATCAGGCCTGCTGCTATGGATGCCCCGATGGCGTGTTCCCAGAGCTTTTGCTCGATGATGCCGTGAAAGTTGTATATCTCCTTTGTGGAGACAGCAACGGCTATCTTCTTGACCGCCTCAAAGCCGAGGACGAAGATGGCGTCAGAGAGCGTGTCAATGGTCCGTCTAAGGCCGAAGTAGGCGGAGTTTGCTATCATCAGGATCTTTGAGGTAATGGCCTGGTCGGATATCATCGCCTCCTGGAGTTCCTCCACCCGCACATTGGGGCTGTTCACCATCTGGAGTATGCGAGCCGCCACATGGGGCATGGCGGGAAGGCTCAGGTCCTTGAGAATTGCTTCCTCTGTAAGCATTCGTCCTCCTTCATTAACGGTTCCCGGAGGGATTCCCAGCCAAGGAAGGATTCGTAATCCAGGAACCCCTTCGTCCTGTCT
>CAZITN010000116.1:3628-5024 GCA_964542175.1 uncultured Thermodesulfovibrio sp.
CTCCTTCAGTGCCTTGATCCCGTCGGCTCCTTTTTCAGCAATATCAACATCGTATCCCATACTCTCAAGATAAACACTCAGTACCTCGGCAACATCGGGGTCATCATCGATTATGAGGATCCTCTTTCTCATCTCCCATACCCACCTTGACCGGAAAGATCGCCATAAATCGTACTCCACCTTCCGGAAGATTGTCAACTCTGAGTTCACCGCCATGCCCCTTTACGATGGAGTAGGTGATGCTGAGGCCGAGCCCAGTCCCCTTTCCCACATCCTTTGTGGTGAAGAAGGGCTCGAAGATCCTGTTCATGAGCTCCTCAGGAATGCCCGGACCATTATCGGAGATGGAAAAGTAAACACCCTCCTCTGTCTCGCCGGTCTTCAGGCTGATTATCTTCTCCTTCTGGCTGGCATCCTTGAGAGCGTCATGGGCGTTTTTCAGGAGGTTCAGTACTACCTGGCCCAGCTGGGTCTGATCTCCCATCACCGGACTGACGGCCTGGAAGTCCTTCTGGAGTTCGATCCCGTCAGACTGGAGTTCATAGATCATCAGGTCTATCATCCTTTCGGCGATCTCGTTCAGGTTGCACTCTTCGTTCCGTGGGGGCTGTCGTCTGGCAAACTCAAGGAGGTTCCGGATGATGTTGGATGCCCGCTTTGTGGAGTCAAAGATCTTCTTTATCTTCCGGCGGTCCTCGGTGGAGAGATCCTTCCTCTCAAGGAGTATCTCAGAATAGCCGAGTGAGACCGCAAGGGGGTTGTTCAGTTCATGGGCGATCCCTGCCACCAGTTCACCGAGGGCGACCAGCTTTTCAGACTGGAGTGCCCGTTCCTCCATCTCCCTCTCCCTTGTGATGTCCTGTCCAACCCAGATGCCGCCCATTATCACACCGGACTCTCCGGTAAGGGGATAGGTAGAGGCCCTTATTATTCGGTCTTTCCCTTCAAGTATCCGGTGGATGGATTTTCCTGTCCTGATGGTCTCTTCAATGGTAAATTCCTCCAGGGTAACAAGCCCTTCACAGAGCGTCTCATACAGGCTCATTCCCTCGCCGGCTCCGGGGAAGCCGTTCCTGAAAGCCCGGTTCATCTGGATTATCCCTCCCTCGTGGTCAGTTACCGCCATCATTTCGTTTATCGAATCAAAGGTATTCTGCCATCTTTCTGACCAGTTCAGGAGTTTCTCCTCCCTGATCCGGATCTCCCTCTGGAGATGAAGAAAGGCATCACCCAGTGGGCTGAACTCTCCTGAGAAACCCTCGCCGGTCGTCTCTTTCCCTTCGGCGATCTTCCTCGTTGCAGAGAGCACCTGCTCAATGTAGCTCCGAACCCGTTCTGTTATCAGTATGGTGAAGAGGACGAGAAGCCCTAAGAGGAGAAAGACAGTGCCTATAAA
>CAZITN010000117.1:0-4882 GCA_964542175.1 uncultured Thermodesulfovibrio sp.
AATGGTCACAGTGGTTCCCTCGCCCCTGGTACTTATTATATCAACCCTGCCCCCTATTGCACCCACAAAGTCCATGGCAACGGGCAGGCCGAGCCCCGTGCCCTTTGCCCTGGTGGTAAAGAAGGGCTCAGTGCTCTTTTCAAGGGTCTCCTCATCCATTCCCTCTCCCCTGTCTGTTATGCCTATCCTGATGCTGCCTCCTTCTTCTGTTACATCAATCAGCACCTCTTCCCCTTCAGGTGAGGCATCAAGGGCGTTTTCAACTATATTGATAAGGGCGTGCCTCAGCTTTTCCCTGTCAGTATAAATCAGATAGTTTTCAGGAAGGGAGATGTTCTGCCTGATAGAGACTGTCCTGTCGCTGAAGAGATCTCTGACCTCATCAAGCAACTGCCTGAGGGAAAACCTCTCGGGCCTCACCTCCTGCCCCCCGGCATAGAGAAGCAGGTCCTCAGAGAGGACCTCCAGTTTCTCTGACTCCGATACTATCACCTCAAGCCCCTCCTTCATTGAGGGCTCATCCGATGCCTTTTCCTTCAGATACTGGGCAAATCCCTTGATTGCACTGAGGGGGCTCCTTATCTGATGGGCAAGGACGGCTGACATCTCCCCGAGCCTCAGCAGGTTCTGCCGGGCAAGTTCCCTCTGCGTCATGATGTCCACCTTTCGTGAGTATTTTACAAACAGAACGGTAAGGAGCCAGTAGAAGAGTACAAATGTAAGGGCCGTTATCAGGTGGGCCCTCGCATGCCTCAGAGGAGCGGTGGCAGGATAGGTGTGAAGGGCGATTCTGAGAAGCATCCCCCCTGTCCCGAGGCTGTGTATATGAAGTGGCATGTCCAGCACATAGACCTTCTCGCCTGTGCCGAGTTCTTTGTAATAATAGACCGGTTTCCCGGATTTTATCCTTTCCCTGATTTCTCCGTCATCTGATTTCTTTCCTATAAGGTTCCTGTTTGAGTGCAGAAGGATGGTCCCATCCCTGTCGTAGAGTGATATGAAGGCGATCTCTTCCCAGTTCTGTGCCCTGAGGATGTCAAGGAAGAGTCCCTCATCAATGCCGGTCCGGTTCAGCGCCTGGTCAAGGGTTATACCGATGAAGTAGGAGATGTTCCGCAGAAGGGCCTCAGAGGTCTCCTCTGCGTTCCTGTAAGTATAGGTGATATGAAACAGTACCATTCCGCTGATAATGACCGCGACAATGAAGGGGATGATATATTTCAGCCGGTTTCTGTCCATCCTTTACGCCTGTTTCAGAGAGTAGCACCTTCCAGTTGCATAAATTGTTCCCCAGAGGCAGGGGGACTACACTCACGGAGCCTTCCTTGCCTATTCAGTTATCCAGGGAATCATACCGCAAGGCAGTATTTGCCTTCATTATTGTAGCCGAAACAAGGAAAGGTTTTCTTCAAAAGAACTGGTGTTTTCTGCTGAAAAAGTGTGATTCCTGAAAATAAAAAACCATTATCGCCAGCATTGGCCCTTTTCCGGCTCTATCCGCCATAAACAGCGATTGCCAGCCACCGGGGGATTGTCTTATAAAAAAAATATTAGCACCCGGGGGTGAAGAGTGCTAATCCCCTGTATGACAAACCTTCTATCCTGTTTACCGGGATGAACCGGGCGTTCATCCCCTGATTCTCTCAGAACATATTTCAGGAGGTGAGTCTTTATGAGGATAGCACAGGTCTCTCCACTCCATGAAAGCGTACCACCGAAACTCTACGGAGGCACCGAGAGGGTAGTCTCCTATCTGACGGAGGAACTGGTCAGGATGGGGCATGAGGTGAGCCTCTTCGGGAGCGGGGATTCGGAAACCAGGGCCCGCCTGGTGAGCATATCCCCCTCTGCACTCAGGCTGAGGGGGGATGTGATCGACCCCCTTTCATACCATATACTGATGCTGGAGAAGGTCATCCAGTCAAGGAAGCAGTTCGACATAATCCATTTCCACATCGATTATATCCACTTCCCTGCTGTCAGACACCTTGTCATGCCCTCTGTAACCACCCTGCATGGGAGGTTGGACATAGGGGATCTTTTGCCCCTTTACAGGGAATTCCGCGATATCCCCGTGGTTTCAATCTCCAATGACCAGCGGAAGCCCCTGCCCTTTCTGAACTGGCAGGGCACGGTTTATCACGGCCTGCCTGAAGACCTCTATCAGCCTACATACCGGAACAAGGGGGAATACCTCGCCTTTATCGGGAGGATCTCTCCGGAAAAGAGGCCGGACCTTGCCATAGAGATTGCGGTAAAGGCCGGCCTCCCCCTCAGGATAGCTGCAAAGGTTGACGACAATGACAGACAGTACTATGAGGAGAGGATAAAGCCCCTCATGAGACATCCCCTTGTTGAGTTCATCGGTGAGATCGGTGAAAGGGAAAAGGAGAGCTTCCTTGGAGATGCCCTTGCCCTGCTGTTCCCGATAGACTGGCCTGAACCCTTCGGTCTGGTGATGATCGAGGCCATGGCCTGCGGAACCCCCGTAATTGCACGCAGGCGGGGTTCCGTACCTGAAGTTGTGACTGGCGGGCTAACAGGACACATCTTTGAAGAGGTTGATGAGGCCGTCACCGCCATTGAGAAGGTCTCCCTTCTTGACAGGAGGCTGATCAGGGAGCACTTCGAAAAACAGTTCTCTGCAAGAAGGATGGCCACCGACTACCTGGATATCTACAGACGGCAGATCGAACTCCTCAAAGAGGCTGCCTAACACCATGGTTGATATCAAAACTTTCGGCCTGAAGGGTGACGTGCTCTTTGTGATTGTGAACCCCCTGGGAGACATAATTCCCACAGCACTGTCTCCCCAGGAGGGCCTCTTTCGTGATGACACCAGGTTCCTAAGCCGCCTTGAGCTGAGGATTGACGGCCAGATCCCCCACCTCCTCAGCTCCACTGTAAAAGAGGACAACCTCCTCTTCACGGCAGACCTCACAAACCCGAGGATGGAGACCGACCATACCCCGGTACACAGGGACGTGATACATATATTCAGGTCCCTGTTCGTCTGGAACAACACACTCCATGAACGGATACGGATGATAAACTTCGACCTGAGGCCTGTGGAGTTCACACTGGAACTCCTCTTTGACGCGGACTTCCACGATGTCTTCGAGATTCGGGGGGTAAGGAGGAAGGACCGGGGGGAGATGCTCCCTCCTGAAACAGGGGGAAACAGGGTTGTCTACACCTATACCGGAAAGGACGGCATAACCAGATTTACATACCTCAACTTCAACCCCGCACCTGACATCCTTGAGCCCCGGAGGGCGGTATTCCATGTCACCCTGAAGCCCCAGGCCTCGAAGGAACTCATCCTGGGTGTGACCGCTGATTACAAGAAGAGGAAAGCCAGCCTCCAGCTTTCCACTGCGTACACAAAGGCGGCAAAGCGGGTCTCGGAGCTTCACAAAAGGAGCGTGGAGATATACACATCCAACGAGCACTTCAACGAACTCCTGAGGAGATCAAAGGCCGACATATGCACCATGGTCACGGAGACTCCCCACGGCCCCTATTACTATGCAGGAATCCCCTGGTACAGTACCGCATTCGGGAGGGACGGCCTCATCACTGCCCTTGAGTGCCTCTGGATAAACCCGGGAAATGCACGGGGGGTGCTCAGGTTTCTTGCCGCCCATCAGTCAGAGGAGTTGGAGCCCGAGCGAGATGCCGAGCCCGGAAAAATCCCCCATGAGATGAGAAGCGGTGAGATGGCCAGGACAGGAGAGGTCCCCTTTGAGCGGTACTATGGCTCTGTTGATGCAACACCTCTCTTCATAATCCTTGCCGGTGAGTACCTGAAAAGGACCGGGGATATGGAAACCATAAAAACACTCTGGCCCAGTCTCAGGGCTGCCTTTGGATGGATGAAAAACTACGGGGACGTTGACGGAGACGGTTTCATCGAGTATCACCGCCACTCGGAAAAGGGCCTTGTCAATCAGGGATGGAAGGACTCCTGTGATTCAGTCTTCCATTCCGACGGAAGCCTTGCCACAGGTCCTGTCGCCCTTGCAGAGGTGCAGGGATATGGATATCTGGCATGCCAGTTCATTGCCAGTATCGCAAAGGCCCTCGGAGAAAGGGAGATGCTCTCAGAGGCCCTTGTCCAGGCAAAAAGGATAAAAAAGGCCTTTCACAGGGCCTTCTGGTCCCCCCGTACTGGGATGTACGCCCTTGCCCTTGACGGTAACAAGGCCCCCTGCGAGGTCCGGTCCTCGAATGCAGGCCAGGTCCTCCTGAGCGGACTCGTATCCAGAAGGTATGCAAAGTCTGTTGCAAGGGCTTTGATGTCCGGGGCCTTCTTCAGCGGATGGGGGATAAGGACCATTGCAAAGGGTGAGGTCAGGTACAACCCCATGAGCTATCACAACGGCTCGGTATGGCCCCATGACAACGCACTGATAGCCTGGGGCTTTGCAAGGTACGGGTTCAAGGACGAGATCCTCCGGATTCTTACCGGACTCTTTGATGCAAGCCTCTACATTGAACTCAGGAGGCTCCCTGAACTGTTCTGCGGTTTTGACAGGCGGGCCGGTGAAGGGCCCACCCTGTATCCCGTTGCATGTCAGCCCCAGGCCTGGGCATCAGGAGCAGTCTTTCTGATTCTCCAGGCAGCAATGGGACTTGAGTTTGACCATGTATCCAGGTCCATCATATTCAAGTCTCCGAGACTGCCATCCTATCTGAACTGGCTGGAGATAAAGAACCTCTCATTCATGGATGCCAGGGTCGATCTCTTCCTCGAGAGATACAAGGATGATGTGGTCGTGAAGGTGGTTGACAAAAGCGGTGATCTGCACATTGTTATATACAAGTAGTCACTGGTGTCCAAAACAATCTGACACGACAGGGAGAGGCGGTATGGCGGAAA
>CAZITN010000118.1:0-4837 GCA_964542175.1 uncultured Thermodesulfovibrio sp.
GGTGAAACCCGCTTGTGCGAAAATAACCTACCAGGATGTCAAAGTATTTGACATCGTTCAATATCCTTTTGAACCGGTCAAGCAGAGTAGAGCCTGCTTCATTTGTGAAAAATGTCAGATCGGTCTTCATGGTTCAGTGAAAATTATACCATCTTGTTTTCAAAAAAGATCGATAAACAAATAAGTAAAGTTAAAGTCTGTTTTGTTCAAGCCCTCGATGAGTCCGGAGATCCCCCCATCAAGCACAGGAATACACCAGATTTTGTGCTATTACAACGCAATACAAACATTAAACCACAATATCTTGTATTTGTCAAGAAAAAAATAAAAATCCCCTAAGCCCCCGGTTTTCCGGGGCTTTTCCGGTGAAATATATGTTCGGGGTTTGTTGGTTGTTCCGGAAAACTTGCACATCGCAAGTGCAAGGATTGAGTCCGTGAGTACATATTGTTGCAGGAAGGGTTACACTTCGGAAGTGCAAATTTCCTCTTCTGTGCTAACCCGGGATACCGGTTTCCAGATCGGCATGCTTTCTCAACAGATACTCATGTATCCCCCGTGCCGCCTTTCTGCCGGCGCCCATCGCAGAGATCACCGTGGCTGAGCCGGTTACAATATCACCTCCGGCAAAGACACCCTCCCGGCTTGTCTCACCGGTCTCTTCATCAACGACTATATAGCCCCGGTTCTGCTCGAGGTTTTCCGTACTCTGCCCGATGAGGGGGTTTGCAGAGGTGCCTATCGCCATTATTACCATATCGGCAGGGATCCGGAACTCGGAGCCTGGAATCGGCTCAGGCCTCTTTCTGCCCGATTCATCAAGCCCGCAGAGGTTCATCCTCACACATTCCAGTCCACTGACCCAGCCGTCCTCCCCTAAAATCCTTACTGGATTGGTACATAGCTCAAACCTCACCCCTTCCTCCTCGGCATGATGCACTTCTTCCCGCCGGGCAGGAAGCTCTGTCATGGATCGCCTGTATACTATGGTCGCCTCTTCAGCCCCGAGCCTGAGGGCGGTCCTGACAGCATCCATCGCCACATTCCCTCCGCCGACAACGATCACCCTTCTGCCCGTCTTTATAGGGGTATCATATTCAGGAAAGGCGTATGCCTTCATCAGATTCACCCGGGTCAGAAACTCATTGGCCGAGTAAACGCCGTTCAGGTTCTCACCCTCTATCCCCATGAACCTCGGAAGTCCTGCTCCTGTCCCGATAAAGCAGGCGTCATATTCCGCAAGGAGTTCATCGATACTGAGAAGTTTCCCCACAACCGCATTCAGGACTATCTCCACCCCCATCTTCTGAAGGAGTTCTATCTCACAGGCCACGATACTCTTTGGGAGCCGGAACTCAGGTATCCCGTATATCAGGACTCCACCCGGTTCATGGAAGGCCTCAAAGATCGTGACCCTGTGGCCCAGCCTGGCAAGATCATAGGCACAGGTAAGCCCTGAAGGGCCGCTTCCTACAATGGCAACCCTCTTTCCCGTAGGCGGTGCTACTTCAGGGACACTGACATTGCCTTTCTCCCGTTCCCAGTCTGCGGCAAACCTCTCCAGCCTCCCGATGGCCACAGGCTCGTGCTTTTTCCCAAGGAGACACCGCTCTTCACACTGGGTCTCCTGGGGACAGACCCGTCCGCAGACAGCCGGGAGTAGGTTCTTCTCCTTTATTGTATTAATCGACTTCTGGAAGTCACCTTCCCTGATCGCACCTATGAACTCCGGGATCGGCACCCCTACAGGACAACCCTCAACACATTTGGGTTTCTTGCACTGAAGGCATCTTGATGCCTCCCGGAGGGCCTGCTCATCTGTGTACCCCAGGGCCACCTCGGAGAAGTTCCTTCTCCTGACCTGAGGGTCCTGCTCTGGGATGGGAGTCCTCGTGGGGATTATCTTCGTTTTCTTTGCTTCAGCCATCATCCGCCTCCCTCTACCAGTACACCGGCATGTCTTTTCTTCCATTCCTCAAAGGAGAGTTGTTCTTCCGGCTTGTATGTCCTCTGCCTCTGCATAAGGAGGTTCCAGTCCACCTGATGGCCGTCAAAATCAGGCCCGTCGGTACAGGCAAAGTGGGACTTGCCGTTCACCGAGACACGGCACCCTCCACACATCCCTGTGCCATCCACCATGATAGGGTTCAGGCTCACAAGGGTCCTGATCCCATGGGGGCGGGTGGTCTCGGATACAAACTTCATCATGATCGCCGGCCCGACAGCCATCACCAGGTCGGCCCCTCTTTCTTCGATCTCACTTCTAAGGGCATCCGTCACAACCCCCTTCATCCCCTTGCTTCCGTCATCAGTGGTCACAAGCACCCTGTCACAGATCTGATTCATCTCCTTCTCATAGATCAGGAGATCGGCACTCCTTGCACCCATGATAACAGTAACCTCATTGCCTGCCTTCTTGAACTCCCTTGCAATGGGGTAGAGCGGAGCCACACCGAAGCCGCCACCCACCAGAATCACCTTGCCGTATTTCTCGATATGGGTAGGCTGTCCGAGGGGACCGCAGAGGTCCCGGATCTCATCGCCCTCATGAAGGGTGGACATCTCGGTTGTGGTCTTTCCCACCGCCATCACTATCAGCGTTATAGTACCTTCCTCAGGATCTATATCAGCAAGGGACAGGGGTATCCTCTCACCCCTTTCGTGAAGCCTTATGATCACGAACTGACCCGGCCTGGCCTTTCTGGAGATAAGGGGGGCCTCAACCCTGTAGGAAAAGACATCGGGCGACCTTATGAGTTTTTTCTCAAGAATCTTGGGCATAACAGGTCCTCTCTATCCTATTTTACACCTTCATGGGGCCTTGCTGCTGCCTCGAGTTTCCGCCTGTCCTCCATGCTCATCAGCTTCCGCTCCACTCCGAACCGTCCACGCTCGTATTTCTTCAGCTTCAGGGCCTCCCTCTTCCTGTCGATATGCTCCAGGGCACGCCTCAGCATCTCCTCGGGCTCGGCTATGAATTCCAGCCTCCCGCCGACACGTTCTTCCCAGACCTCGGTCATTATCCTCTGGACCTCCTTGCTTGCAGAGGCCGGATGTTCAGAACCGAAAATCACATACACACCTGATGCCACAAAGTAGCATCCTATGGCGAGGGCCTTCTCACTCATCCATTCAGGGGCGATACCCACAGCAGGGAGATCGACGATATCATCGCCAAGCCCGCCTGTCTCAGCCATCTGGGTGGTTACGGTGAGTATCCTGGAATTATCGACACACGCTCCCAGGTGGAGTACCGGCGGGACCCCTATGGCCTCACAGACCTCCCGGAGTCCGGGGCCTGCCATCTCAAGGGCGGTCTCAGGTCTCATGTAGCCTGCCTTCCCGGCAGCTGCAGCACCGCAGCCTGTCATTACCACAAGTACGTCATTCTTTATGAACTCGGTGACAAGGTAGTTATGGATGCTGTCCTGCGTAATCCTGGGGTTGTTGCACCCCACAACCCCTGCAACGCCCCTTATCCTGCCTGCCATTATGGCATCATTCAGGGGCCTGAAGGACCCGCGGAAGCTCCCGCCCTGCATGTACTCGATGTACTCATGGGAAAAACCTGCAATGAGGGGGGTGGTCTTACTCACCCTGCTGCCCTCGGTCGTCCTGTTTGCATAATTGTCCACCGCCATCTTAACGATCTGACGGGCCACATCCTTTGCCCGTCTCTCATCATACTGGATGTGGGTCGCATTCGCCATCTTGCCCTTGCTTGAGGTGGTTATCACCTTTGTATGAAACCTCTCTGCCGCCTTTGTGAGTGCCGGCATTATGCACTGGACGTCAACCATTATAGCCTCGGCAAGGCCTGTCATTACGGCAAGTTCCTGGTTAAGGAACCCGCCTGCCGACGGGATACCGTGACGCATCAGGACCTCGTTTGCAGTACAGCACATCCCTACGAGGTTTATCCCCTCTGCTCCCTTTGACTTTGCATACTCAAGGAGTTCCGGCTCCTGGGCCGCCTCCACAACCATCTCCGCCAGCGTGGGTTCATGCCCGTGGACTACTATGTTGACATCGTTCTCCTTCAGTATACCGAGACTTGCCTCTGCCTGTACAGGCTTTGGTGTCCCGAAGAGGACATCCGTTATATCCGTGCTGAACATGCTTCCTGCCCATCCATCGGCAAGGGAGACCCTGAGAGCAGCCATAAGCAGATTTTCCGGGTCCTGATCCACGCCCATTGTTGTCCTGTGGAGTGCCTCTGTAACCTCCCTGTCGATTCCCCTTGGGACAATGCCCCACTTCCGCCAGATCTCCTGGCGTTTCCTGGGTGCCCTCTTTGCAAATACGGTCTCTCCCTTCTGCTGGCCGAACTGCTCTATTATCTTCAGAGCGACATCCCTGGCAACCTCCTCCTTTGTCCGCTCAGCAACCTCCACATCAAGGAGCCTTGCCAGCTTGTGAAGCTTTTCCACATCCCTGATCTTGAAGTCCGGTGCTTCACCTGTAGCTGCCTCAAGGAGTGTAAAGGCCATATCCCTTGCGTGGTCACTGTGGGCGGCAGTCCCGGCTGCTACCATCCTCAGAATATTTCTTGCCGCCACTACCGGGAGGGTTGCACCACAGACGCCGGTGGCCGTGTTTTCAGCATCCTTCCCGACCAGCCTGCAGGGTCCCATGAAGCAGTGTTTGCAGCAGGCCCCGCTGTGGCCTATGGGACAGGGTTTTATCTTCTCGGCCCTGTCAAAGGCTGTCTCCAGCCCTTCTGCCTCCACCCATTCAAGGATCTGGAGGGCTGCCTCGTCTACTGTCTTTAAAGCCTTCTCTGCCATCTTAACCTCCAAAAGTTGGGTTATAAAGTTACTAAGTTATTAGGTTATTA
>CAZITN010000119.1:0-4749 GCA_964542175.1 uncultured Thermodesulfovibrio sp.
TCCTCAAGCAATCCCATCTGCCCGGGATTTATCTTCTTCCCTGCCCCCTCCAGTGAAAACCATCCACCCCGGTCTATCTCGGGAAATTCCTGAATACGGCCACTGCGGGGCGGCCACTCCATCTGAAAGGTGTTTGACCTGATCTCTCCAGGGTCACAGTCTCCCTCTATGGCAAAGGCATGGACCACCTTTCCGCTTTTCAGCCTGACAGGCTGAAGTTCAATGACATTGTCTGCACTGAGTTTGAGGCCTGTCTCTTCCTCAAACTCCCTGAGTGCTGCCCGGAGCAGGTCTTCACCTTCTTCGACAAGCCCCTTCGGAATTGACCATGCACCTTCGTCTTTCCCGGCCCAGAGCGGCCCTCCAGGATGAACTAGGAAGACCTCAATCTCCTCTCCTTTTCTCCTGAAAAGCAGAACCCCGGCGCTGATTTTCGGCATTACTCCCCTATCACCTTGACCAGCGCCCTCTTCCTTCTGCGGCCGTCGAATTCGCCGTAGAAGATCTGCTCCCACGGGCCGAGGTCAAGGACTCCCTTTGTGATGGCAACCACCACCTCCCTGCCCATGATCTGCCTCTTCATGTGGGCATCGGCATTGTCCTCCCCCACATTGTGCCGGTACTGCGAGACAGGTTCGTGGGGAGCCAGTTTTTCAAGCCAGACATCATAGTCGTGATGAAGACCGGGCTCATCGTCATTGATAAACACCGAGGCGGTGATGTGCATGGCGTTTACAAGGACAAGCCCCTCCTCCACGCCGCTTTCCCTTACGCACTCCTCTACCTGGGGAGTGATGTTTATGAATGCCCTCCTTGTGGGCACCTCAAACCATAGCTCCTTCCGGTAACTCTTCATGATCTGCCTCCTTATATTAGTATATTAGTATATTGGTATATTGGTGTATTGGGTTGATGATGTATAATTCTACCATGATGGCCCGTCCAGAAAATATCCTCCTTACCGGGAAGCCAGGTATTGGAAAAACCACCATCATAAAAACCCTTGCCAGAAGGCTTGCCGGGTTCGAGCCGAAGGGGTTTTATACGGAAGAGGTGAGGGGGAGCGGCAGAAGAATAGGCTTCATGCTCAGAACCCTTGACGGCAGGGAGGCAGGACTCCTTGCCCATATTGATATCAGAAGCCCCTGGAGGGTGGGAAGATACGGTGTTGCTATGGAAAAATTTGATGAATTCCTTGCCGGCATTGAGGAGGAAATCGTTTCAGGCCGATTGATAATGATTGACGAGATAGGTAAGATGGAGTGTTTTTCCACCCCTTTCAGAGAGCTTATAACTGCCATACTTAATGCCGGGAATATTTTTATCGGAACGATTGCTGAAAAAGGCGGCGGTTTTCTGGAAGATATCAGGAAGAGGAAAGATGTAGAGATTGTGAGTATAACCCGGGAAAACAGGGATGACCTCCTGGAGAGGCTTGAACACCGGATAAGGAAGTGCATCCTTCATCCGGTTCAGAAATAGTTTTGTGCCCCTTCTGCCCATTAATAAATGAAGATACCCTCCGGTCTTGCCGCAGGGCATCTTCGATATGTAAGGAAGATTTTTCTATCACATTCGTTCACTATGCATATTCAATAATGATAAAATAGAACCTGTCATAAACAAAAATTGGAAAGGAGGCGGTCATGGGTTTTCTGAGAAGAATCATTATGCTCGGTCTTTCCCTAACCCTGCTTTTTGCTATTGACGCAGGGGCAGCATCAAAGAGGATCTTCGTCACCATCGGTACGGGAGGAGTCACGGGAGTCTACTACCCCACAGGTGGCGCCATAAGCAGGATGATCAACAAGAAGTCAAAACAGTACGGGATCAAGGCGACTGTGGAATCCACGGCAGGCTCGGTCTACAATATCAATGCCGTTCTCTCCGGTGACCTCGAGTTCGGCGTTGCCCAGTCCGACAGACAGTATCAGGCATACCACGGCCTTGCCGAATGGAAAAAGGCTGGGCCTCAGAAGAAGCTCCGTTCCGTATTCTCCATCCACCCCGAGTCGATCACATTGATTGCATCAGTCAAGAGCGGGATCAAGACACTCAAGGACCTCAAAGGCAAGAGGGTGAACATCGGCAACCCTGGCTCAGGCCAGCTCCAGAACTCGAAGGATGTCCTGGAAGCCGCAGGAATCCCCCTTTCGAGCATCCATGTGGAGCAGGTTAAGGCGGTTGAGGCTCCTTCCCTCCTTCAGGATGGAAGGATCGATGCCTTCTTTTATACCGTAGGTCATCCAAACGGGAACATAAAGGAGGCCACATCGGGCAGGCTGAAGGTCAGGATCATCCCCATTGAGGGACCCGGCATTGATGCCCTTCTGAAGAAGTACCCCTACTATGCAAAGTCAGTAATCCCTGTCAAGTTCTATCCAAAGGCTGAGAACTCCGGTGATGTCCCGAGCATAGGGGTCAAGGCAACCTTCGTTACTTCCGCAGACGTGGATGAAAAGATAGTCTATGCAATCACCAAGGAAGTCTTCGACAATTTCGAAGCCTTCAAAAAGCTCCACCCCGCCTACTCGGTGCTTACAAAAGAGGCCATGCTCAGCGGGCTGAGTGCTCCCATCCACAAAGGGGCGCTCAAGTATTACCGCGAGTCGGGGCTTATCAAATACATTGACCCTGCTCTGATAAAATAGGATTGAGATTTCAGGTCTTTCAGGCAGGTGAAGATAACATTCCAATATTATCTTCACCTGCCGAATTGACTCTCCCACTAACCAGGATAAAACTTGAAAGCCGATACCCGGAAGGCAGAATCCATATTAAAGGCAGAGTCGGGCAGCATAAGGAGGCTCAGACCTCATGAAGCCGTCCTTGTGGGTGTGGTGGCCATCTCATGGGCGGTCTTCCAGTTAAGCATAGCCAGTTTCCTGATCCTTGACAGCACAAAAACGCGGGCAATCCATCTTGCCTTTGCCATGGCACTCTGTTTTCTGGTAATCCCCTGTATCAAGAGGCCTGGGAAGGGACCCTCATATTTCGGGGCCACCGACAGGATTCCCCTTCTGGATTATCTCCTCTCCATCTCAGGCGCCCTGGCCGCCCTGTATATCGTCCTTGACTACGAAGGCATCACAATGCGGGCTGGAATGCCCCTCGGAAGAGATATTGAAGCGGGCATCATCCTTATACTCCTCCTGCTTGAGGCATCCCGCCGTGTGATAGGGCCTGCCCTCTCTGTGATTGCGATCCTCTTCACCGCCTATGCCTTCCTCGGCCCCTACATGCCCGATGTCTTTGCCTTCAAGGGGGTCTCCCTGAGCAAGTACATGAGCAACATCACCCTCTCGACAGAGGGGATCTACGGGATACCCCTCGGGGTATCCGCCTCCATAGTCTATCTCTTCGTTCTCATGGGCGGGCTCCTTGAGGTGGCAGGGGCAGGAAAGTTCTTTACCGATGTCTCACTCTCACTCCTTGGAAGGTTCAAGGGTGGCCCTGCCAAGGCTGCCGTTGTCTCAAGTGGTGCCACCGGTCTCATATCCGGATCGAGTATCGCAAACATCGTTACTACAGGGCCTTTCACGATCCCCCTCATGAAAAAGAGCGGCTATCCCTCAAAGAAGGCAGCCGCCATCGAGGTGGCGGCAAGCACGGACGGCCAGTTGATGCCACCGATCATGGGGGCAGCCGCCTTCATTATAGCGGAGTATGTAAACGTTCCCTATATCGAGGTTGTAAAGGCAGCAGCGATCCCGGCCTTTGTATCATATTTCGGACTCTTCTGCATCACCCATCTCGAGGCATCAAAGCTCGGGATACGGGGGCTCCCCCCTGAGGACCTTCCGGACCTGAAGAAGACCCTGAAAGGGGGTATTCATTACCTCCTGCCTATTCTCGTCCTCCTTTACGAACTTGTCATTCTCAGGCATTCACCGGAACTTTCAGCCTTCCGCTCAATAATAGTACTGATCCTTGTGATCATCTTCCAGGAGACAAGACAGCAACGGGGGCTGAAAAATGGCCTGAGGTCTGCTGTAAAGCTCATAGCAAGGGGATGCATTCAGGGCTCAAAGAACATGGTCTCCGTAGCCCTTGCCTGTGCTGCTGCAGGGATCATAGTAGGTGTGGTGAACATGGGGATCGGGGGGATGATCACCCAGATCGTGGAAACAATATCCCGCGGTAACATCTTCCTGCTGCTTCTTATAACAGCCATCGCAAGCATGCTCCTCGGGATGGGACTTCCCACCACCGCAACCTACATTGTGATGGCCTCCCTTACTGCACCGATAATAGTCTCCGTGGGCGGGATCTACGGGTTTGTAATACCCATAATGGCAGCCCATCTCTTCTGCTTCTACTTCGGCATACTTGCTGACGATACGCCTCCTGTGGGGCTTGCGGCCTATGCAGCCTCGGCCATCGCCCGGTCAGAGCCCATCCCCACGGGGATACAGGGGTTTCTCTATGATATAAGGACCTCCGTCATAGCCTTCATGTTCGTCTTCAACCCCGACCTGATACTCCACAACATAAACAGCGTCCCCCAGGCCCTCCTGATCTTCTCAATGGCCCTTATCGGCATTTCCGCCTTCGAGTGTTTTGCACAGGGCTGGTGTCTTGTGAAAAACCGGATCTATGAGATCCCATTCTTTCTTGCTGCCGCCTTTGTGCTCTTCTATCCCGGTGCAGTTGCAGACCTCGCAGGCCTTGATGAATCCCGGGAATACTATCTATACCCCCTGGGAATCGCCATGTACGGACTGGTTATAGGCATACAGAAGTTCCGGA
>CAZITN010000120.1:0-3496 GCA_964542175.1 uncultured Thermodesulfovibrio sp.
ACGCCCTTGGATGAAACCTTTCAAAGACACTCTGCAGTCTCTCCATGGTGACTTTCGTATAAATCTGGGTTGTTGATATGTCTGCATGGCCCAGCATTTTCTGGACCGATCGGAGATCCGCCCCGCCTTCAAGAAGGTGGGTGGCAAAGGAGTGGCGGAGCACATGAGGCGATATCCGCAGTCCTGCCTTTCTGGCATAACCCTTCAGAGCCTGCCAGAACCTCTGGCGGGTCATGGGGCCACCCCTCTGGCTGAGAAAGAGATAGGCCGATTCCCGTCCTCTGAGGAGTTCCCTCCTCAGAGTCTTCATGTACTCACCTATTCTCTGCGCTGTCCGGGGACTCAGCGGGACAACCCTCTCCTTTCTGCCCTTCCCGAAGACCCTCACAAAGCCTGCCTCCAGATTCAGATCTTCAACCCTGAGTGTAACCAGCTCGCTCACCCTGAGCCCGGCGGCATACATCAGTTCGATCATGCAGAGATCCCTCTGCCAGAAGCGGCCCTCACCTACAGCCTCGAGTATCCTCTCCATATCTTCAATGGAGACCGCCTTGGGAAGCCTCTCCCATTTTCTGGGGTTACGGATCTCCTCGGTGGGGTCGTCTTCCCTGATTCCTTCAAGAACAAGGTATCTCGAGAATGACCTTATCGAGGAGAGGTATCTCGAAAGGGAAGATGAATTGTATCCCCTGTCTCTGAGATGTTCTATAAAGGCGGTTATATCCTTTCTTGAATAATCGGATATTCCCCTGCCCTGTTCATCAAGAAACGATATAAACTGTTTCAGGTCCCTTTCATAGGAAAGCACAGTATTTTCCGCCCTCCCCCTCTCAACGGAAAGATAGACAAGGAACCCGCTCAGCGCCTCCCCGCTATTTAACCGATCTCCCATTCCCCAGAAACCTCTCTATGCCTGTAGACTCCCTCAGGAGGCTGTAGAGCCTCTCAGCGATAAAAAAGAGGTTCACAGTATCAGCCCTGTTGTACTCTATCAACCTCTCCAGGGCTTCTGCCTGTCCTCTTCTCCAGGACCGCCAGAGAAGGACGGCGCCATAGCCGTCAAGCCCCTCGATCCCTTCAGACCGGGAAAGACCGAAGACCGCCTCGATCTTCTTCAGACCACCCTTTATACCAAGCCTCCTTGCACCAAAGGAGAGATCGAAATGGGGAATCCTGAGATCAACCCCTGGATAGACTCTCCGCAAAAAGGGTATATCAAACCCTGCACCAAAGAAGGTGACAAGCAGTTTCACCCCCTTCAGGGCATCTGTTATGCTCTCCTCGGAAAGGTTCTCATCCTTCACAAGAGGGATATATTCATCATTTCTGTATATCCCCACGACTGTCACCTTCCCGCCCCTTCCATGGGGCAGGCCGTTTGTCTCAATATCAAGACAGGCAACACCGTCTCTGAACCTCTCAAAAAGCCTCCAGTGGTCCCGCTGCCTGAGATACGATGCAAAGGGCTCCGGGTTTGACCGCCTGAGTTCTTCGCTCAGGTAGCATGCCGACTCCCTCATGATATCAAGCCGCCTGGAGGAACAGACAGACATCTCCTTGACATCCATCAGATCATCCCATGTAAGGACCCCCTCTTCCCAGAGTCTCCTTTCTGTCTTTTCCCCGATGCCGTCAAAGATTGAAAAAGTATGAAGTATCATGAACGCCTGCCTCTTAAACGCAGAAGGGCCATAAGGGAGATAAGGGAAATCAGGAATCCTCCATCCCCCACGCTGCTCTCGGTAATGGTACAGCCCCCCCCACCGCCTCCTCCTGAAGATCCCGCAGTACCGCCTGAAACAGTTTTTACGGAAACCTCGTTCGACCAGGAAGACTCCCCTGCCAGTGAACTGAATGACTTCACCCTGTAAAGATAGGTTACACCGCTCTGAAGGTTCCGGTCTGTGAACTCTGTAACATTGCTCTCCAGCCGGGCAATCTCAACAAAGCCGCCCTGTGCCTCACTCCGCTCTATCAGATAACCGTCCTCAGATGCGGAATTGTCAGCCCACCGGAGCCTCACGCTCTCGGCTGAAAGGACCTCTGCCTTCAGGTCTGATGGAGCTGAAAGGAGCGTCACCACAGATATATCCTGAGAAGGGGCACTCTCACCGATTCCTGAACTGTAGGCAGCAACCCTGTATGTATAACCCGATCCATCGAGGAGGCCCGTATCCTCGAAGGCAGTCGCATCTGCGACAGTTCCTGCTATACTGAACCCACCACTCCCTGCCTTCCGCATGATCCTGAACCCCTCCTCAAGGGTTGACCTGTCATTCCATTCCAGCCGGACCGTATGGTCGGTAACACCTCTGACAGCAAGGCCGTCAGGAGGCAGAAGCGCGGAGACAGCCCTGGCACCGTTAAGAATCCCTCCGGTCACTGTTATCCCCTGAAGTGCCCCGGCAGGGGTTACAGACTCCAGTATAATCTGCCTTATCCCCCTGAAACCTGTATTATTCCCGTAAACAGACTGGAGCAGACCGGCCAGACCGCTCACAAAGGCAGTCGCCATGGATGTACCGGAGAGGGAGCCGTAGGTTGAAGGAACGGTGCTCAGTATCCCATCCCCCGGGGCACCCAGGTCAACCGAGCTCTTACCGAAGTTACTGTAGGTTGCAAGTGCTCCGCTCCTTGTAACGGCAGCTACTGAGATGATGTTATCAAGGTCATAGCCTGAGGGATAGAAGGGAAAGGAGTCATTGTCATCACCGATAAAGTCAGGCCCTCCGTTTCCGGCTGCTGCGACAAAGAGTATCCCCGCATTTAACGCAGCCTGAATCGCATCCCTCTCGGCATTACTGAAGAAATTGGACCCCCCGAAACTTGCATTTATCACATCAACACCTTTTTCTATGGCATAGGAGATGGCAAGTATCTCGTCCGCCACACTCCCTGCGCCGTCTGCATCAAGTATCTTGATCGGGAGCAGGCTGACTTCCCAGTTCATGCCGGCAACCCCTGTCCCGTTATTCCCCACTGCCCCGATTATACCGGCAATGTGGGTGCCGTGGCCGTTGTCGTCAGAGGGGTCATTGTCGCCGTTAATGAAATCCCATCCCCGTATGTCGTCCACAAGGCCGTTGTGATCATTGTCAATCCCGTCAGGAGACTCCACGGGGTTGTTCCAGATATTGGCCTTCAGGTCGGGATGGTTCAGGTCGATCCCTGTATCTATGATGGCGATCATAACCGTTCTCTTGCCCATGGTATGGTCCCAGGCATCGGCCATCCCGGTCTCATGAAGGCCCCACTGGTCCGGATAGAAAGGATCATCGGGAGTGATCATCGCCCTTCTTATGTAATTCGGCTCCACATACTCAATACCCCTTTCAGAGCTGATTGAACTTACCGCATCCTCAACGCTCATGTAATCCGGGAGTTTGACAACAGCAAACTTCCCCTGCAAGAGACTGTGTCTTACTGCAAGCCCGTAAATACCTGTAATGGTACGGAGGGTTGAACTGTTATTATCGCTGAACTTCACGATCACCTC
>CAZITN010000120.1:3596-4708 GCA_964542175.1 uncultured Thermodesulfovibrio sp.
GCCGCAAGCATACCCGCAAGGAGAATACCTGCGTCTCCTGAAGATTTACCGCTATCAACAACCGAACATCCACCGCCACCGCCGCCGCCTGTAGAGCCGGGTGTCGGAGCAGTGGCAGAAGCCTCATTGGAATAGAGGGAATTACCGATGGTATTGTAAGCCCGAACTCTGTATGTATATGAGGTACCTGCGGTCACTGACTTGTCCACATACTCAGAGACATCCTTTCCAACAGTGGCTATTTCTGAATAACTGGCCGTTCCGGATACTTTCCTCTCAATCCTGTAGCCATCTTCTCCCGTAGCATTGTCAACCCATCTGATTGTTATGGAACCAGATGGCTCAGCTGTCAGCCCAGTAGGTGTAAGGAGTGAAGAGACCGACCTGTAGGCATTCACCCTCCCGCTGGTTGAGACATAGCCGCTGAACTGGGGAAGTTTATCTACGAATGTCAGGATCGTCTGCTCTATCTGATATGTAGTAAAATGCCTGTAATAATCCATCAGCAGGGCGGCAAGGCCTGATACATGGGGAGCCGCCATGGATGTCCCCTCTATGGTGTCGTATCCCTGGGGGAATAGATATGTAGGCCATGTACTCAGGGTATGGTTGCCCGGGGCAAAGACATCAACAGTGGTTGCTCCATAATTCGAAAATGACGCAATCTGATCATCCTGATCAGATGCGGCAACAGAGATGACGTTCCATACATCATAGCCCGATGGATAAAACGGTGCATTATCATTGTCATTTGTATCATTGCCGGCAGCTGCAACAAACAAAACAGCTTTATTTGCAGCATGCCATACCGCATCCAGCACGGTCTGGGAAAAACTCCTTCCTCCCAGGCTTGCATTTATGACATTAGCACCGTTGTTTGCAGCGTAATCAATCGCTTCAGCAATATCCGAGTCGTAGCAGGCACCGCCGGAATCGCAAACCTTAAGGGGCATTATCCTCACATACCAGTTCACACCTGTCACCCCGATACCGTTGTTGCCGAGAGCGCCTATGATCCCGGAAACGTGGGTACCGTGAAGATTGTCATCAAGGGGGTCATTGGTATCGGAGACAAAGTCCCAGCCTATTATGTCGTCTATATAGCCATTCAG
>CAZITN010000121.1:0-4597 GCA_964542175.1 uncultured Thermodesulfovibrio sp.
ATAAACTCATTCAGAAAAGCATTGAGCTCAAAGACCTGATACTCCGTTTCAGCCCTTCTTCCTACGATAAGGAGTTGTTTTGTGAGGTTGGAGGCGACGTTAAGAAGTTCATTTATCCGGGCCAGGTAGTTCTGACCCTGGAAAGAGGGTTGAAGCTTCTCCAGTAATTCGGTATATCCCATCAGACCGGTCAGGATATTGTTGAAGTCATGGGCAATCCCTGCTGAGAGGGTTCCCAGTGACTCCATCTTCTGTGCCTGTAAGAGTTGTGCTTCAAGGAGTTTTTTCTCGTCTTCAGCTTTCTTCAATTCGGACAGGTCCTGACCTATGATGCTGTAGTAAAACCTCTTTTGTTCGATTACCTTTTTCCCCGTCAGTCTTACGGGGATGTGATTACCTCTGGCGTCGATCACATCAACCTCGAGTAAACATACCTCTTCCGCCTTGCAGAGTTGTTTCTGCTTCTCAAAGGCCTCCCTTGAGCCGGGAGAGAGCAGGGAAGGAAACAAACGGCCCTTCAGGTTTTCCTTGCTGATACCGAGTTTGTCCGCCATTGTCTGGTTACATTCCAAAATAATTCCCTCATCATTCATATTAAAAAGCATGACGGGTGTTCTGTTGTACAGGTCACGATATTTGATTTCGGAACTTCTCAGTCTTTCCTTCAACGAGACCTTCTCGGAGATATCATTTATGGTCTCCAGAACGGCTGATATCCGACCGGACCGGTAATCTCTCAGGGGAAAGGCGTTTAATTCAACATATATGGGCTCACCCTGGTTATTGAAGTGGGTATGGGTGCCTGATTGTCTGATACCGGTTCTGAACGCCCTGACCACCGGGCAGTCCTCACCTTTTTCAAAGCATGGCATATCATACCTGTGGCTGGCCTTGTAGCAATATTCCCCTTTGAGTTCATCGGCTGACATTCCGGACATCCTTTGATATCGTTCATTTGCCCTGATTATCCGGAGATCACTGGAGATAACCACCACTCCTTCACCTATCCCTTCAAGAACGGCGTGAAGAAACTCCTCTGCAGAACGGATCCTTTTCACCTCCTCCAGTTCGTCTCCGGTTTCAACCATAATCTCCAGCATCTTTACCACTTTTCCGTCGGTTGGTGAGATGATGGGGGATGCCTGAACCTCAAACAACCGCTCCTCTCCGTCCCTGCATTGGTGGATATGTTTTATGGTGAAGGCCCTGCCAGTCCGGAAGACTTCTTTGAGAGGACAGGGAGAACCGTTTAACTGACAGGGCGTTTCAGAACTGTGACAGACCCGATGGCATTTTTCACCGATCAGCCTCTCAGCCTCAATGCCGCAAAACTCTCCAAATGACCTGTTGGCAAATTCAATCGTGTAGTCTTCTCCCACAATAATGGCAGGAGGCTGGAGAGCATTCAGTATCTGTTGCATTTTTTCTCCTCCCTGTCCCGTAGATCTTTTTCATTTCCTCATGTAAAGATAGAAATCACACTGTTTGCAGTTACCCAGTTTCTGGACAAATGTCCCCTGTGGTTTGCCACCGCACATCGTGCCTGCAACCATCCAGCACATATGCCCGAGTTTCTTTGTGACGGCAGGACAGTTCCCCAGATGATCCCGCCCGCACTTCTTGTACTCCCAGCACATCATTTTCTCAGCCATACTTCACCTCCCTATTTAAAGATTAGGTAGACTCCATGAGTCCCTTCAAGATCTTTATCGGGAGGTTACTAAAATATCTTTAATTATATCTTTAGAATATCTGCTAATGGAAACTATATATTATCCCCTTAATGATATTATCACCTCTGTTCCCTTGCCTTCCTCACTTGAAAGATTGAACTTGCCGCCGTGCCCCTCAACGATCTTCTTGCAGATGGGAAGCCCGAGTCCTGTTCCTGCCTTCTTTGTGGTGAAGAAGGGTTTCATGACCTTTGCCATATCATCAGGCCTTATTCCTCTTCCGTTGTCCTTTATTGATATCTTTCTGTATCTACCATCCCTTTCCGCGCGTATGGAGATGTGGGATGCCCCTGCATCCACTGAGTTTTTTATGAGGTTATAAAGAACCTGCTTGATCCGGTCAGGGTCGGCGGTGACTGTGAGGTCGTCCTCAATCTCATCAATATCGAGGCTGCAGTTTGATTCCTGAAGGAAGGAACCCAGTCCATTAAGGGATTCACTGATCAGTCTGTTGATCTGGACATTCCTTTTATTCAGGCTGAGAGGTCTTCCATAATTGAGCAGGTCTTCAATGAGAATGTTCAGCCGCTCTGATTCCTTCAGTATTGATTCAGCGAATCTCCTGTCCTCACCGTCACTGTATTTCTGGAGAAGGATTCTGGCGATGGAGGAGATGGCGAAGATGGGGTTTCTTACCTCATGGGCAACCAGTGATGCCATCTCTCCGATCGTGGAAAAGTACTTTTTCCGCTGGAGTTCGTTTCTGAGTTCTATTATCTCCGTGAGGTCCCTGAAAAGGATCACATTACCCCTCTCCCCTTCGGAACCCCTGAAGGGAGAAAAACTGAACCCAAGATAGAGTTCCCTTCCCGAGGCAAGCACAACCATTCCTTCATTTTCGCCCTGCTCACGCAACCTTCGGAGTCCCGGGACCGCCTCGTCAATCGGAACCCCCATGATCTCTTCTTCATTGTATCCAAGGGTGTTTAACGCATAGGGGTTTGCCTTGATTATCAGTTCATTTTCGTCAATTACAAGTATCCCGCTGTTTATGCTTTTTATGATATCCTCAATGAAACCCTTCTGGTGCTGGAGTTCCCTGTTACTCTCTTCGAGTCCCTTTCTCAGGTGGATGTTCTCAATATCTCCGGCTATATTCTGGGAAAGAACAAGGGCGACCGCCCTTTCTTCCGGGAGGAGGAAGCCCTTGTGGGTGAAGAAAAAACCTATAACCCCCAGCATCTTTTCAGCCTTGATGAGAGGGCAGAGGATCACAGAATAGTAGTTCCTGAGGTTTATGTCGTAGAGCTCAATCGGCTCAGTAATACCGTTTTCATGAACCAGGCCTTCACATCCCTCTGGTGGCAATTCCTCTCCCAGGTTTGTATTCTGAAGAATCAACCTGCCGTCATCGTCTCTGAGCCAGAGCGCAAAGCCCTGAAAAATCTTGCTCATGACAGGGGAGTCCGCGATCCCGGTGAATATTTCATTCACATCCAGCGCGGCTCGTGTTTTGACAAAGGTATTGTGAATTTCCATCAGGTACCGGACCATATTACGTTCATACCGGATCAGGTCGTAGATCTCCGATACGAGAGCGATCTCGGCGGAGATAACCTCCAGAATACCGAGATCGTGTTCATCAGGCTGCCGGGAGGAGCCCAGCACGAGGAGACCTTTTAATGGAAAGGCGATGCACTGTCTGCAACTGCTAATTCCCGGTCCATGGACCTTGTCGCACTTCGTATGGGGTATCTGCCAGCATTTTTTTTCCTTGTTGAAACAGGGACAGTCGATCATATTACATTCGTTTATTTCGTAACAGTTTCCCCTTCTGGGAATATATATGGGGATGTATAAACTGAGAGTGCCGTCTTCTGCCGGTTCAGTATATATCTCGCCTGTATAGAATCTCGAGAGTAGTTTGTCCCCATCCTCTTCGGGGGAGCCCTCCCTCGTTGTGACGAACCGCCTGAGTGTGTCAGTCTGTCTGTCAAGCAAGTATATCTCCCCGTGAAGATAGCCGAGTTCTTCCCTCAAGGCCTCTACAAATCTCAGAAGCACATTCTGGAGTGACCTGTCCCTCCTTACAAACCTGTTGGAAAATGCCGAGACTTTCCGGAGATCGTCGGCATAACTCTTCAGAGACTCCTTCTTTGCCTCAAGGTCTTTTTTTGATCTCATCAGTTCATCCGTTCGTTCCTGCACCATCTTCTCAAGTTCATTATGAAACTGCTCCAGTTGAAGGACAAACGAATTGAAAGCCTCGGCAACCTCCGTGAGCTCGTCGTTTCCGCTGACCTGTACCTCGGGAAGGGGTCCTCCTTCCATGAAGACCCGGATCGCCCTTCCTATCCTGCCGATGGGGCGGGTAATCATCCTGTTTACGAGGATGACGGTGCCGAGTATGCCGAGCCCGGTCACCAGAAGCCCGTAGAGAATCAGCCTCTTTTCAGTCCCGGCCACATCCTCCTTCATATGCTGAAGGGGGATATCAACCACGACCATACCCCGGAGGGTTCCGTTTTCATGACACCTTCTGCAGCGTTTTTCATTCCTCAGAGGCATGAAGAATCTTGCCGTTTCTTCATTCACCATACTCAGAGGCTTTAGGGTGGTCAGGACCTCTATAGGGAGATCTATCTGCCTTCTTCCATCGAAGACCTGGATGCCGTCTTTATCATAGACCGATACGGACAGGTTTCCCTTCTGCGACAGCTTTTTCAGGTATCTTGCCGTCTCCTCCGGTCTGCCAGAGAGCATGCTCTCAGTGAGGAGTTCCGCTGTCGTAGTTGCTGCAAGTTCTGCAAAATGAAGAGAGTTCCCCACGGCAAGGGACGTCTCACGTCTGACGATCAGATATGTCAGAAGGCCGTAAGACAGAAGTATCCCAGCTACAAGCAGGGCTGTCAGTTTCAATCCCA
>CAZITN010000122.1:0-1209 GCA_964542175.1 uncultured Thermodesulfovibrio sp.
ATCCCGCAGAATGAGTAGGCAAGGCCGAATCGGTCCTTTGTTGCAGAGAAGATTTCATTGGCCTTCCTGTAATAACGAAGGGAAAGATGCCTGAGGCCTGCAACCCGGCTGGCGCCACCCAGTGCGTTGAGGCAGTAACCCTCAAGTTCTGGACTGGAGAGGCCTCTGCCTGTTTTGAGTGCCTCCTTGAGCAGGGCAATCGACTTCCCGGGCATCCCCCGGTAGCGCCATGCGCCTGCCTCGGCCCAGAGCACAAAGGCCAGTCCCTCAGTATCTCCTGTCTTCCGGAAATGTCTCTTAGCCTTCCGGAAGTGCGAGAGAGCACCCTTCCAGTCCCCTCTGCCACGGAGCGAAAGGCCGATTCCTGTCTCAGCCTCGGCCCTGAGCGCCGGACTCCTGAGTTCATAAGTGATATCATGGGCCTCGCGGTAGCTCTTCTCCGCCTCTTTGTAACGGCCTGCCATACGTAACATGTCACCCATGGCCATGAGGCATATGAATTCGCCCTCACCGTCGCCCGCCCTTGCAAATAAACTTTTGGCCCTGCGGAAGGCCCTGAGCGCCTCAGCATACCTTGACCTGGCCCTGAGTCTCTCGGCCTCGCTGTATATCTCTTCAGCCTGCAAGCCTCTCCCTGATCTCATTCATCAGATTTCCGTAATCATCGGCTCCGAAGAAGGCAGAGCCCATGACGAGTATATCAGCACCGGCATCGGAGACCTCTCTGAGATTGGAAGTCTTTATCCCGCCGTCCACTTCTATCAGCACATCAAGGTTTCTCTCCCTGATCATCCTTCTGAGTTTCCCGATCTTCTCCATACAGTGGGGGATAAAACCCTGCCCGCCGAAGCCGGGGTTTACCGACATGATCAGGACAAGGTAGAGATCAGGTAGAATGTCTTCAAGAACGGATACGGGAGTTGCCGGGTTGATGGAGACGCCTGGTTTCTTTCCCTCTTCCCTGATAGACTGAATTGTCCTGTGCAGATGGACAGCGGCCTCCTGATGAACGGTGATTATATCTGCTCCGGCCTCGGCAAAGTCTCTTATATACCTGTCAGGCTCTTCAATCATGAGGTGGACGTCGAAGGGAAGGGTGGTTGTCTTTCTGATTCCCCTTACCACCTCCTGGCCGATCGTCATGTTGGGGACGAAGTGACCATCCATTACGTCCACATGAATGAGGTCCACGCCGGCCTCCTCAGCCGC
>CAZITN010000122.1:1309-3177 GCA_964542175.1 uncultured Thermodesulfovibrio sp.
ACCTCTATAACCCTGGCTATCTTGATGTTCTTTGTGGCAGCCAGTTCGCGGGCCTCATCCAGTGTAATGCCGGTGAAGTCAGGCATATAGAAATGCTGAGGGCCCTTGCTTATTATCACCCGTATTGTCCTGCCTTCCTTTATCTTTTCACCGGGGGGGATGTCCTGCCTGATTATCCTTCCCGAGGGAAGTTCAGTACTGAACTCCTCCCCGTCAATCTTCAGATACAGTCTGCTCTGGAGCACTATCCTGTTTGCCTCAACAAGGTCCTTTCCCTTCAGGTCAGGGACGGAGAGGGTTTTCTTCCCGCCCAGGAGCCGGAAGGTTATGTAACTCCCGCCGGCTGTGAGCAGAACGAATATCATCAGGTATACTATGGTATGAAAGATCTTCTTCATCTGCCTGCCTTTCTTTCCATCAGTGCCCCGAAAAAGCCATCCATCCCGTGACGGTGCGGGAGGGAGAGAAAAAAACCCTTCTCAGTCCTGAAGGGTGCCAGAAAGTTCCTGGATTCTGTCCTGGAGAGTTCCGCCATGTCTATAATATAAAAATCAGGGTTTTTATTCAAGAACTTCCTGATGAGTTCCTCTCCTTCTTCAGGCTCAATGGAGCATACAGCGTAAAGAATCCGGCCTCCAGGCTGGAGGCGTTTTGAGACGGCTTGGAGGATTTCCAGTTCCGTCTTAGCAGTCTTGAGCAATTTTTTCCGGTTGTAACGGTACCGGACGTCGGGGTTTTTTCTAATGACGCCCAGCGATGAACAGGGAGCATCAAGAAGTATCCTGTCGTAGGAATGCTCCGGCCCGAGCTCACTGACATCAATGGCAAGGGGCCTGACAGACCTGATATCCAGGCGGGACAGGTTCTCCCTCAGGATTCTGAGTCGCTCGGGCCTGATATCTGCTGCCACAATATCTGCCTTCTCAAGTGTAAGTTCAGCAAGGTGAGTCGCCTTTCCACCCGGCGCTGCACAGGCATCAAGTATCCTCTCTCCTGGAGAGGGATCAAGCAGGAGGGAGATGAGCTGGGCTGCCTCGTCCTGGATATAGAAGAGTCCTCCAAGATCACTTATTCTTAAAAGGTCCTCCGGTTTTTCCAGGATTATCCCCACGGGGGAGTGGGATGTCTTCCGGTGAGGTATTCCTCTGTCGTTGAGTATTTTCCGGAAATCCTCTCTCGTTATCCTGAGGCTGTTTATCCGGAGTGTGAGCGGTGGGATGGTGTTGTTGAACTGAAGGAGTTTTTCCGTTTCTTCAGGCCCGAACTTCCTGAGCCACCTCTTCACGAGCCAGACGGGATGGGAGTAAAGGATGGAAAGCCTTCTTTCGAGTGAAGATGGAAGGGGAGGCTGAGAGCCTTCCCTGATCAGTCTTCTCAGGACGGCATTTACAAGTTTGGGATGCCTGCCCCTTGCCTTTTCTGCCTCTACTGATTCGTTTACAGCGGCCCACTCAGGTACCCTCATGAAGAGTATCTGGTAGGCACCGGCACGGAGGTTGTTCAGCGTGTAAGGGCTGAGCCTTCCCGGTCTTCTGAGGAATGGGTTTAACCTCCAGTCGATGTACAGGAGGTTTCTTAGCACCCCATAGAGGATTTCCCTCATGAAGGGGAGTTCCTCCCTTCCCGTCTCCGATGAGGCCCTCTGGAGCAACTCCCGGGGTATGCAGTTCTTCCTGAGAACCTTCTCAAGCAATGAGGGGATCAGTATCCGGGGTGGGGTGGGGCCGGCAGTGTTCATGGAGACAGTGGGGTCACGCCCTGGAGAGACCGGATATTCTGAGTCTCACTGTCAGGACTCCGGGCCTGCGGTAATTTCTTACCCTTATGCTCATCTCCTTTATGACCATGTAGGGGGTGCGTGACTCGAT
>CAZITN010000122.1:3277-4493 GCA_964542175.1 uncultured Thermodesulfovibrio sp.
CTGTCCTTCACTGTGGTGGAGGAGAAACTTACATTTTTCAAGATATCCGAGGACTCAAGCAGGGAGATAAGCGGGGTGGCACTATCGGAAAATCCCTCAATCGTCACCTTCTCACCCTTTATCACGAGTCTGGTAATCCACGTGTCCTCGGGGATGATCCCTGTGAGTTCCCTGAGAATCAGGAGCATCTGGGGGTTTTTCTTCTTGAAATTGGTAATTACCTTAAGTTCTTTCCGTATTTTCTCTGACTCCTTTTTCATGGATTCCACTTCCATAACGGCTGATTTGAGGGAATTGATCTCTCCCTGGAGGGAGTTGTTCACTTTCTCGCCTTTGAGAAGAGGCAGAGGGAGGAACATGAAAAGAAGCCCAATGATAACGATAACAAGCAGGATCGTCAGTCCGAGGGGGGGACTTGATGAGGGCTTTTCTCCAGGGGAGATGAAGTTTACCATCCTCAGGTTCATGAGGAATGAGAGGGCACCGGCACTGAGAAGAACCTCCTCTTCCTTTATCTCCCTTCCACAGGCCTTCCTGATGATTTCCGTAATAGCTGAAGGTTTGCCAGTCGGGCCTTCCTTGAAGGCCAGTAGCTCTCCGGAATCAACGGATGTGGTCAGTCCGGATGGAGGTTCTTCTGACTGGAGGGGCATTCCCTCAATAGTCCGGGTTATTCTCCCTCCCATTATGAAGGGGATATCCGGCCTTCCAGTCAGGCCGTAGAGAAGGGAAGATATGGCCCCGTCGGTTGTGGTGACGGCCGGGACGGAAAATCCTTCCCTCTCCAGTCCGTCGATAAGGGGGGAGATGATAGTCCTGTTGATTATGTATATATTAAGAAAACACTTTCCGTTTTCACTGGATGTTTCATTGTCAGGGAGCCTTTGAAAATCAAACAGGACCTGCTCTGATGAAAAGGGTGTGAAGTGGTCCATCTCGTAACTGATGACATCGGGAAGATTCTCAGCCGCCGCGGAAGGGAGCGTGATCTCCCTCTGAAGCGTCCATTCCGGAGGGATGGTTATCACGATCTCTCTTTCCCGGATACCCCCTTCAGAGACGATCATTGTAATTGAGGGTAGTATCTCCTCTGTGAAGGGAGGCTTTCCCCTTTCAGGCAGGAGTTGCTCATGGAGTTTCCGGATCTCAAAGTGTCTTCCCCTGAGCCTCACCTGGGCGATACTGAAAGATGTCTCCGATATTATGAGGGAGAGGA
>CAZITN010000123.1:0-4490 GCA_964542175.1 uncultured Thermodesulfovibrio sp.
AGAGCTACCGGCTCATAACCGGTTGGTCCCAGGTTCGAGTCCTGGTGGGCCCACCATCCCTCTTGTAAAAACTTAGGAAAGTGAGGGCCTTGATGAACGAAAAGATGAATCTCCTTGTTGCACTCCAGGAAATCGACCTTTCCATTGTTGAGAAGACCAGAATGCTCCAGGAAATCCCCAGAGAGATCAACCGCTACCAGTCTCCTTTAAGAAAGGCTGAGGAAGACTTCAGAAAGGAGGAGGCAAGACTCCAGGACCTGGAGAAAAAGAAGCGGGACAAGGAAAGGGAACTCCAGGAAATAGCAGACAGGATTGAGAAACTTAAAGGCAGAACCGGTGACATTAAATCCAACAAGGAATACCAGGCCCACCTTAAGGAGATAGAGAAGATTGAAAAGGAACAGTATCTGAAGGAAGATGACCTGCTCTACCTGATGGAAGAACTGGAGAAACTCTCTGCCGTGCTTGAAGAGAAGAAGGCAAGAATCGGGGAAGAACAGAAGAGGCTCGATGAGATTAAGGCTGACCTGGACGGAAAGGCAAAGACAATCGAGGCCGAACTCCATGAACTGAAACAGAAACGAAATACCCTTGCAAAGCAGATTGATCCATCACTTTATGACAGCTACATGGAAACACTGGAGCGGACCGACGGGGTTGCCGTTGCAGAGGCAGACAACGAGGTATGTCTGGGCTGTCATATGAGTATCCCTCCCCAGTTGTATGTGGAAATAAAGACCACCAATGAACTCTGCCGTTGTCCCCAGTGCGGCCGCTTTCTCTACAGGAAGAGCTGATGGATAAAGGTAAAAGGCCTTCCAGGGCGATCATCCATTCAGATGGCGCCTCAAGCGGTAATCCTGGACCTGCCGGCATAGGAGCCGTCATAGAGTTTGGCTCTAAAAGGGTAGAGGTTTCAAAGTCCATCGGGATTTCAACCAACAATGTCGCAGAGTATCAGGCTATGATAGAGGCCCTCGAGGTTGCAAGGAGGGAAGGAGCCAGAGAGGTCTCTCTTCATCTGGACTCTGAACTCGTTGTAAAGCAGCTTCTTGGCGAATACAGGGTAAAAAACGAAGGACTGAAACCCTTTTTTCAGAAGGCATCGGAATTGCTCGGATCCTTTGACAGTTACGAGATCAGGCATGTACGGCGGGAAGAAAACAGAGAGGCCGATTCCCTTGCAAAAAGGGCGGTTCAGAAGGCGAACTAACCTGAAAGTTGCATAGGCCTGGATCCGGCAGGGGGTTGCTTTTTCCCCTTTTCTCATGAGACATGGATGAGAATCTGACTGAAAGGGGTTCAGGAGATTGAATCTGGTGGGATTCCGGGGTAGGAAGCACCTGATTGAAGTATAATATATACAGGGAGCAGGCAAGGTGGTCGCTCTCCGGTCCTCCAGCAGGAGGAGCCAGAGGGAGGAAAGTCCGGGCTCCACAGGGCAGGACAGTGGCTAACGGCCACCGGGGGTGACCCCAGGGAAAGTGCCACAGAAAACAGACCGCCCGGCATTCAGTTACTTGAATGTCAGGTAAGGGTGAAAAGGTGGGGTAAGAGCCCACCGCTCGTGCGGGTGACCGCCGAGGCACGGCAAACCCTGTCCGGAGCAAGGCCAAATAGGTTCCGCCCCGAGGGTTGCCCGCCCGATTGTGCGGAACGGGTAGGCCGCTCGAGCCTGCAGGCAACTGCAGGCCAAGATGAATGACCACCCTCGACAGAACCCGGCTTATTGCCTGCTCTCAAAATCAACCATAATGGAGGTAGATCATGCTATCCAGGATACCCTTCAACCAAGACAACCTCAATGCAGAAGAGATTGACAGAGAGGTCCTGAGGGTGGGTATTATTGCCGAGCTTGACGCAATCAACCTCTACGAGCAGCTTGCTTCCCTAACTTCCAATCCAAAACTCAAGGAGGTCTTCCTTGACATCGCCCGTGAAGAAAAGACCCATGTGGGAGAGTTCCAGGCACTTCTCCTTGAACTCGACCCGGAACAGGTGAGGGAGCTTGAGGAGGGAAGAAAAGAGGTGGAAGAGATAACAGAAAGGAAACCGGGATAATGAAGATCATTCCTGCAATTGATCTCAAGGAAGGGAAATGTGTCAGGCTTCTTCAGGGCAGAAAAGATGAGGTTACCACCTACTCCAGCGATCCGGTAAGTGTTGCAAAAAGGTGGGTGGCCGAGGGGGCCGATCTGATTCATATTGTAGATCTCGATGGTGCCTTCTCGGGAAACCAGGCCAACATTGACAGCATCAAGAAGATAAGGGCTGCTGTCAATGTCGACCTTGAACTCGGTGGAGGTATCCGTGACATGGAACGGATAGATTATCTGATCTCCATCGGGATTGAGAGGGTTATACTCGGCACTGTTGCTGTAAAAAAACCTGAACTCGTTAAGGAAGCCTCTGAAAAACACCCGGGGAAGATCATAGTCGGTATTGATGCCAGAGATGGCAAGGCGGCCATCAAGGGGTGGGTGGAAGTAACCGATACGGATGCCTTTGAACTTGCCCGGCAGATGGAGACGCTTGGAGCCTCCGGTATCATCTATACCGACATCTCACGCGACGGAATGCTGACGGGACCAAATCTCGAAACAATGAAAAGAATGATCAATGCAGTAGAGATACCTGTTATTGCATCCGGTGGGATCTCATCAATGGAAGACATAAGGCACCTTGCATCCATTCCAGGTTTGTGGGGAGCAATCACCGGAAAGGCGCTCTATACAGGGAACATATCTCTCGAAGAAGCAATCAGGGTAGCAGAAGAAAGAGGCTGACCGGCAGATCTTCTCATCCTCCAGTCTCTGTCCTGAATGTCCTCAGTCTTGCCAGTTCCTCCTGGTATCCGTATATGTGGGCACCTGCACTATAGGCATACATGGGGCCGTTCCTGAGCCCTGTCTCCTCGGATACCAGTTTCTTCAGAAGCTCTATTCCTCCAAGATTGGTAGGAAATCCTGCCCAGAGATCCCAGGAACGGAAATAACAACTCACCGTCAGTATAAGATCATCATCCGCTGGTATGGCCTTGAAATCAAGGAGCCTCAGACAGGGCGGATCGAGCTTACCGTCATTACCATAGCAGACATCATGGTCCTCGGGGGTCCCTATCTCAACCACAGCCTGGTTTGTAAGAGGAGTCTCCCTGAGCATCTCAATAACCCTTTCAAGCTGGGTTCCCCCTCTGGGCATGGGGTGGTGAATCCTGGAGGCATACTTGTAGGTCTCGTTCTCAGAGAGTTCGGGGTTCATGAGGTAGTTGACAAAGTAGTCTTCTATATACTCCATCGAAGTCGGTGCGGGAATTCCGGAGCCGGGAGGCATGACCGGGATCATATCCTCCCCGGGATGTTCTATATAGACCGCCATGCCGGGATACTGGAGCCTGTACTGCTCCTTCTCAAAGGAGCCCTTCTGTATCTCCTGAGTGTAAGCCCGGTCAAAGAGGTTGTAGATCAACTGGAACCAGGCATCAGAGATGGTCTTTGCCTTCAGGAAGAACGGTTCCACCCTTAACCCTCTGCCATGTTCATTTGAAACTCTGCTCTTCCCCGGGAAAATCCCCTTCCCGGACCTCTTTTATGTACTCTCCTATGGCCTTCAACGCCTCTTCCTTGAGGTTGGCATACCTTTTTATAAACTTCGGGACAAACCTCTCAAAAAGACCGATCACATCATGAAGGACCAGTATCTGACCGTCACAATGGGGCCCGGCACCTATACCGATGGTCGGGATCGTAAGGGTCCCCGTAATCTCCTTTGCAAGATCCAGGGGTATGGCCTCAAGGACAAGCCCGAAGGCACCGGCCTCCTGGAGAGTGCGTGCATCCTCGATAAGCTGTCTCTTCGCCTCTTCTGTTCTGCCCTGCACCTTGTATCCACCCATCCTGTGGATGGACTGGGGGGTAAGACCGATATGGGCAAGGACGGGAATGTCAGACCGTACCATGGCATAAACCTTTTCAGCCAGCTCTGAGCCGCCTTCTATCTTGATCGCCTGGGCACCACCCTCCTTGATAAATCTCCCTGCGTTTCTTACTGCTTCCTCTACAGAGGCCTGATAGGACATGAAGGGCATGTCCCCGATGACCATGGCCCTCTCGGTAGCGCGGGAGACCATTCTGGTATGATAAACCATCTCATCCATGGTTACGGGCAGGGTGTTTTCAAGCCCCTGCACCACCATTGCAAGGGAGTCCCCCACCAGAATGGCCTCAACACCCGCCTCATCCACTATCTTTGCAAAGGGATAGTCATAGGCGGTGAGCATGGTGATCTTTTTCCCCTCGCTTTTCATAGTTAAGAGATCATTTATCGTAATTCTGCCCATTATGCCTCCTCACTTCATCACTAATAACTCAACCTTACTTACAGTTGCATATTTGTCCCCTGCCGGTCTCCGGCTTTTTGCAACATTAAGGTCAACAATGAAGAACCCTGCGGCAAGACCGCAGGGTATCTTCGATATGTAAGGAAGTTTT
>CAZITN010000124.1:0-4473 GCA_964542175.1 uncultured Thermodesulfovibrio sp.
TCCCGCGCCCTCTGAAGTAGTATCCCCAGTTCGTCTGTTTCCACAGGCTTCAGCAGGTAGAAAAAGGCATTGTCCTTAAGTGCCTGAATACCGAGGGAGCGGGCTGTACCATCAACGAAGACAATATAGACCTGATCATTGTTCAGTGTGTTCAGGTTGTGGAGGCATTCTATGCAGTCTCCATCGGGCAGAATGCAATCCACCACAACGATCTGAGAGTCCTTTGAGGCCCGTACAGCAGTCTGGATGTCCTTTTTCCGCCTGACAGAAAACCCCTGCTCACGGGCAACCTCCTTCACAAGTTCAGCTATTACATGGTCACTGGTTACAAGCAGGATTTCTTCCTCGGGTATTGACAAAATGCCTCGCTCCTTTATAGTATAGTAGTATAGAAACTAATTAACTAGCAGGAGGTTCATATGCCCCTCTACGAATACATATGTAGCAAATGCAAGGAGACCTTCACTGTCTTGCAGAAGGTCGGAAGTTCTGAACAGGATACCACATGTCCCCGTTGCGGTTCAAGGGAGGTGAAGAAACTCGTTTCTTCCTTTGCCTGTGGTATAGGTTCATTCTCATCTTCCGGGGGCTCCACCGGCTTTAGCGGCGGCACCTGAGGCCCTTCCTTCTGCTGAGCAGTTGCCCGGCTAAATGCAAGAACAATACCAGAATGGGGATGGAGAAGCGGGTTGTTTCCTCCATCCCTTTTCCATTTCATGATATCTGCTGAGTATCTTCTCCTTCCTTAATTAAAATCAAACCGGTTAGTGATACTCTATCAGTGTCGTAGAATTGTAAAATAGTTAAGGTTATATGGCCGACACCAGTGCGCGTATAAGTGAAGTGGTAATCCCGGCCGCGGGACTGGGGACGAGGATGAGGGAGATCACCGGAGGGAAACCAAAGGAACTCCTCCTGCTTGGTGGAAAGCCTCTAATCCAGTACACCATCGAAGAGGCCTACAGGGCTGGCATCAGAAAGTTTGTCGTTATTATCAGGAAAGACAAAGATGTATTAAGGCAGCATCTTGAAAAGGGTGAGGGTGTTCAGGGCGTATGTGAAGACGGGCTTATGAGCCTTGAAGAGGTAAGGCGGCGCTCCTCCTTCCACTTCTGCTATCAGGAAGAGCCAACAGGTGAGGCCGATGCGATAGCCCTAGCACGGGATTACATAGAAGGTGAAGCCCTGGGGATCATCTATCCCGATAACCTTGCATTCCCGACCGGAAAGCTGATGCAGGGCCTTGTTGAGACCTATGAACGGCTTGGTGAAGATGTGGTCGGCCTTGTAACAGTCACCCCTGAAACGGCAAAGGGGATGGGAGATTCAGGACATCTTGACCTTGAGCCCCTTGGTGATGCCCTCTACCGGATAAAACGGTTTCTGCCAAAAAGCCGTGGACCCTTCAGGCTACGCTTTCCGGGAGAATTGCGGTCAACGGGTTTTTCCGTCTCAAGGAGGGAGATATTCTCTGTGATTGAGAAACTGAAGGGCCGGAGAGGGGAAGGGGAGTTCATAGACATCCACTTCCGTGAGGAGATCCTCAGGGAAAGGCCACTCTACGGGAGACTTTTCAGGGGAAGGGTGTTTGATGCTGGAAACCCTGAAGGCTACAGGCAGTGCAGGAAGTTCCTCGATTCCGGGGTGGAGGCAATATCTGATTAAAAGGACAATAACAGGGATTCCACTAAGAGGCTACAAAAAGTAAACAGAACCATACAAAACATACACAATTGTATAGCAGTTATGAACTAACCCTCGAGAATCTCGAGAATCCGGTCCAGTTCATCCAGGCTGTAATACTCTATCTCTATCTTCCCTTTCTTTCCCCTGTGCGTAAGCTTCACCTTCGTCCCAAGGGAGTTGGACAGCCGTTCTTCAAGGGCCCTGATATTGGGATCTTTCGGAGGCCGGACCTTCTTCTCCGGCGGTGAGAGGACCTTTTTACAGAGGGCCTCTGTCTCCCTCACACTCAATCCCCTCTTGATTACCTGCCTGGCAATATCAATCTGGGTCTTCTTCGTGGGAAGAGAGAGAATAGCCCGGGCATGTCCCATGGAGATCTCACCGTCATTGACCAGTTGTTTTATCTCTACGGGGAGCTTGAGAAGGCGGAGATAGTTTGCCACTGTGGCCCTCTCTTTTCCCACCCTTCTGGAGAGGTCTTCCTGGGTGTACTTGAACTCCTCCATGAGTCGATGGAATGCCTCGGCTGTCTCAATGGGGTTGAGGTCATCCCGCTGGATATTCTCTATGAGGGCAAGTTCAAGGGATTCCGACGTGCTTGTCTCCTTGATTATTGCTGGTATATTCCTGAGGCCGGCGATCTTTGCGGCCCTCCACCGTCTCTCCCCTGCAATCAGGAAGTACCTGCCCCTTTCTCCCTTCCTGAGAATCACAGGCTGGAGCACACCCTTTTCCCTGATGGATGAGGCAAGCTCTTCCAGGGCTTCCTCCCGGAAGTTCTTCCTCGGCTGTTCAGGATTGGGCTGAATCCGTGAGAGGGGGATCTCCTGGACCCCTCCTTCGGTTGAGGGTATCAGGGCATCAAGCCCCCTGCCGAGTGCCGCTTTCATTCAGGATCTCCTTTGCCAGTTGAAGATAGCTCTCAGCCCCTCTGGATCGGGCATCGTAGAGCATCACCGGTTTCCCAAAGCTGGGAGACTCGCTTAGTGTAACATTTCTGGGAATCACTGTTGTATATACTGCATCCCCGAAGTGACGCTTTACCTCTTCCGCCACCTGCCGGGAGAGTGATGTCCTTGAATCAAACATGGTGAGGAGAATGCCCTCTATCTCAAGACCGGGATTGAAGGAGTTTCTGACCAGGTTGATCGTCCTTGAGAGGAGCCCGAGCCCCTCAAGGGCATAGTATTCACACTGGACCGGGACGATGAGTGAATCGGCAGCCACAAGGGCGTTCAGGGTGAGGAGACCAAGGGAAGGGGGACAGTCTATAAAGATATAGGCGTATCTTTCCCGGATACCTGAGATGAGCCGGGAGAGAATCATCTCCCGCCCCTCCGTAGTTACCAGCTCTACCTCCACTGCCAGAAGGTCAATGGATGAGGGAGCAATGGAGAGGTGTTCAACCTCGGTGGGAAGGATTACCTCCCCGAGGGTGGCCTCTTCTGTAAATGCCTGATATACGGAGAGATTCAGATCCGACCGGTCTATCCCGAGGCCGGTGGTGGTATTGCCCTGGGGGTCAAGATCTATAACGAGGATATCCTTTCCTGCCAGAGCGAGAGAGGCAGCAAGGTTGACGGCAGTGGTGGTCTTTCCAACCCCGCCTTTCTGGTTTGCTATGGTGATTACCTTCCCCAAGACCTGTTCTTCTCCCTGAAATGTTCCACGTGGAACATTTGTGATGTTTTCCTGGATTCTTTTTTGACCACCTTCACTGTTGTTATTATAACGGAAACAGGAGGTGGAAGTGGGATGTGAAACCGGGAATCTGAGGAGTAGTTCTCATACAAGGAATCCTTTAGTCAGACAGGGCCTCTCTCTAAGTGAATAATATGTATAGCGAGCATTTTATCTGCCTTCAGCATCTCAATGTTAAGGAAATTGAGATTGTTCTGGATCCCTTGCCTGCAGCCGCTTCGTGGCTTTCGGCAAAAGGCTTTGACCCCGAGGTCCTGCCACGGAGTTCCTCATTCCATTCTGAAGAGAAATGCAAAAGTTGCAATTTGGTGTGAAAATCATTATCCTATTTTGTAAAGGATCTGCATCCGGCAGAAGGGTAGCCTGCCGGTTATCTTAATTATCTAAGGAGGCGCTTATGAAGAGGGAGGAGTTTGAAAAAAAACTGAAGGCATACGCAGCGGCAGCCGCAGGTGTGGTGGCAGCAGCCCCGGCAGGGGTGATGCTTGGTGCCTCACCTGCAGAGGCACAGGTTCAGTGCATCAATCAGACCATCGTTGTAAATCCAACCAATACCTCAACAGGCATAGACCTGAACAATGACGGGGTTGTTGATTTCACAATTTTTTATAACGTATGGATGACAAGCGAAAGCTGGGGCCTCTATATCAACCCGACTACTTCAGGCGGTATTGGGGGGGGTAGTTTTGTAGCGACCTCGACTGATGCTGATCCTGTCAGGCTTCCAGCAGGTTACAGCATAAGAAGCAATCTACCAACTTATGACTGGGGCAATACGTCAAATGGTATCCTTGCATTTTACTCAACTACCCCTCTTGGTTACAACGTCTACGGAAGCTTTGCTGGCGGTAGAGGTTATATTGGTGTCAGGTTTACAAGTTCTACCTGTAACAGCGGGAACTATCTTTATGGCTTTATAGACTTTGAGGGAGACAATCTTGCCCAGGTCGGAACAATCAGGGGATGGGCCTATGAAGACAACTGTAACCAGCCGATCCAGGCCGGTGCAACCTGTGAGGTCACCTCCGTTCCCACCCTCAACCAGTGGGGTCTCCTGGCGCTTATAGGGCTCCTGGCAGGCGGCGG
>CAZITN010000125.1:0-182 GCA_964542175.1 uncultured Thermodesulfovibrio sp.
CGCCAGCGTTCGCTCTGAGCCAGGATCAAACTCTCATTTTATACTGTTGAAACTCTTTGCTCGAGGTACGCTACGCACTGATTAGCAAATTTGTCAAAGAACAGAGTATATAAACTAACTGATAAACTGGCCCTTTGTCAAGAGCCTGCATATTTTTGCTGAACCTGCGGAAAAACCGCCCT
>CAZITN010000125.1:282-4430 GCA_964542175.1 uncultured Thermodesulfovibrio sp.
GAGACTTGGAACCGTGGAACAGGAAACGGCTAATCTGATATAATCAACTCCGATGTCAAGAGCCTGCATATTTTTGCTGAACCTGCGGAAAAACCGCCCTGAGACTTGGAACCGTGGAACAGGAAACGGCTAATCTGATATAATCAACTCCGATGAACCCTGTTGAGATAATAAGAAAGAAGAGGGACGGCCTTGTCCTGACAGCTGAAGAACTGGATAGTTTTATCTCCGGATTCCTTGGGGGGGATATCCCCGATTACCAGGCAGCGGCTTTTCTTATGGCTGCCTACCTGAAGGGACTGGATGATAATGAGACAGCCGCACTCACGGATCTGATGCTTCGTTCAGGCAAGAGACTCGATCTTGCTGAGATGGAAAGCCCTGTCATAGACAAGCACTCCACAGGGGGAGTCGGTGACAAGGTCAGCATTGTCCTTGCCCCGATGGTTGCAGCACTGGAAGTAGTGGTGCCCATGATATCTGGACGGGCCCTCGGGCATACGGGTGGCACACTCGACAAGCTTGAGTCCATCCCGGGCTTCAGGACGAATCTCTCTTTTATTGATTTCAGAAACGCCCTCTGGGAGGCAGGCCTGGCGATGGTCGGTCAGACCGATGATATCGCGCCAGCCGACAGAAGGCTCTATGCCCTCAGGGATGTGACTGCGACTGTTGAGAGTATCCCCCTGATTACCGCAAGCATAATGTCCAAGAAGCTTGCCGAAGGCCTGGATGGGCTGGTCCTTGATGTAAAGACAGGCAAGGGCGCATTCATGAAGGATCGGGAATCTGCTGAGGCCCTTGCAATGTCTCTTGTCGAGACCGGCAGGCGTTACGGGGTCAGGACGATCGCTGTAATCACCAGCATGGATGAGCCCATAGGCCGGACAGTGGGAAACAGCCTCGAGGTAAGAGAGTGCATCAACTTCCTCAAGGGCCGGGCCGATGATGACCTCCTGGAACTGGTGCTTACACTCGGAAGTTACATGCTCTTTATTGCCGAGGAATGTTTAAATCTGGAGGGCAAAAGAAGTGTAGATATGGAGGTGGAGCCCTCTGAGGCCAGGCTTGAGGAGAAGAGGATAAACCTTGAGGGAACGATAAATTCCGGGAAGGCCCTTGAGAAATTCGTGGAACTCCTTGAGACTCAGGGGGGAAACCCTGAGATTGTTGCAAATCCCGGCCTGCTTCCTGTTGCCGGAAACATCCTTCCCATAGAGGCTCCCAGGAAGGGATACATCACAGGGCTGGATGCGGAAAAGATCGGGGTTGCCGCAATGTTACTCGGCGCCGGCAGGCTGAAGAAGGACGATCCCGTTGATCCTGCTGTCGGGATCACCCTTAACAGAAAGACGGGGGAAGAGGTGGACTCTGGAGACCCGGTGGCTGTCCTTCATTACAACGATGAGAGGAACCTCTCTGTTGCAAAGGAACTGGTTCAGGAGGCCTTCTCAATAGGGGATGAGCCCACTGAACCAAAAGAGATGATACTGAAGGTTATAACCTGAATTGGGCGATTCTTCCACTAATAATATCATGAACATGATCCTATGGGGCTGGTGGAGGCGGGGAGTAATCCCCATTTTAGCAATACCACTTCATCCAGACACCAACTGATGCTCTTTCACCCATTGGGTTGATAATCATCCTTTTGTTGAATTTTATAAATATTGCATTAAATGGGGTTACGAGGCGCCTTTACCAGCCCATACTATAATAAATCGCTCAAATGAAGAACCCTGCGGCAAGACCACGGGGTTAGCGCTCACTGTGCATATTCAGGTATAAAACAATCCGGATAGGACCGGTTCAGGAGAGAAGCCCTTCTTCATACATGCTAAGATAACCGCTTTTTGTAACAACAATATGATCGTGCACTTTCAGACCTATCTCCCTGGCCGCCTTCCCTATCCTCTGCGTAAGATCAATATCATTTCTGGAAGGCCGGAGGCTTCCTCCGGGATGGTTGTGTGCCAGTATAACCCCTGAGGCCTTGTGCCGGAGCCCTGCTTCAAGGACCTTCCGGGGATATACCACAGCCTGATCGACAGTGCCGTCCTGAATCACCTCTTCGGCAATGAGCTCGTTCTGACTGTTTAGAAAAAGGCAACGAAACTGCTCATCCCTGAGGCCTCCCATCTCAATCCGGAGATACTCTGCTACATCCGCAGGAGAGTGGAACCTTCTTCTTGCGAGTCTCTTCTCTCTCTGATACTCGGTAATGAGGCCCCGCATGAGCTTGATTAACAGGGCGGACTCCCTCCCGATGCTCTTGATCTCACAGAGTTCCGCCACGCTGGCATCAAGAACACCGCCAAGGCTTCCGAACTGCCGGAGAAGGGCCTTTGCAAGGGGCTTTGTATCCTTTCGAGGGATCACATAGGTAAGAAGGAGCTCCAGGAGTTCGTAGTCCTGAAACCCGGAGACCCCGCTCTTTAAAAATCTCTCCCTGAGTCTCTTCCTGTGCCCCCTGTAGTCCTGTTCCGCACCCACAGGTCCCCTCCCTGAATCTCTTCTTCCCCTGGTCAGTCCTCTATCACATAATCAACGGTTACTTCCATGTCTGGCCTGAGGGAGTTATATACGGAACAGTATTTTTCCTGGGAAAGGGAGATGGCCCTCTTGATCTTTTTTTCCGTAAACCCTTCACCTGAGAGATGTATCAGCATCTTTACCGCCTTGTAGTACTGGGGTGGTGCGGGATTTCTTTCACCTTCAACGTCAATCTTGAACCGGGTGATATTGCACCGCATCTTCCGGAGAAAGGAGACCATGTCTATGGCCAGGCAGCCGGCAAGGCTCAGGAGCAGGCTCTCCGTTGGCATACAACCCCATTCGACCTTTGCATCAAAATCGATCTCATAACCCCGCTGGGTCCTGCCGACAAAGATCAGGTCCTTGTCCCACTCAAGCCATCCCTTTGTGGTGGTCATCACCTTTTCCTTGTAGCCTGCAAGCGATTCTTCCAGTTTTTCTACCACTTCATCCTGTTTGCTCATCAATAACCTCCTCCGTCTCTTCCAATTCGTTGTTAAAATATTGTATTATATAGTAATTAGCATCATTTTGTCTTCTAAAGCCATAGTTAAAAACCGGATAAAACACTGGAGGTCGTGGATGTTTCTGTTCATGAAAAAATATTATAATGACATCAGGGCAGGCAAAATAACCCTCACCTTCCAGCCCTGGGAAACCCTGAGGGTCCTGAGGGGCAAGATATACAGGGCACACCAGCTTGGGCTCCTGAGAGTGCTTGATGTGGATTTCAAGAAACTGGCTGAGATCACGCCCGATGAGCTCAAACGCTGCGGCTATGAGTCCCGGGAGCAGTTTGAGGAGGAGTTCCAGATACTTGCTGAAAGGGATGTGGACTTTGACCGCGAAAGGGCTGTGAGGATAGAATTCGAGTACATAGGTGAAGACATCGAAAACTACAAGAAGGCAATGGGTAATGTGAAGGACTCCGAACTCTATGACCTGAAGGAACAGGTCCTTATAGCCGACCAGAAGAGTGCCAAACCCTGGCTCATAAAGGCACTGAAGATTCTGAGGGAGAAGTCCGATTACATGCACTCCAAGGACCTTGAGAAGAAGCTGAATGTTCCTGCCGACAGGATAAAGAAGAACATGAAGAAGCTCAAGGCGATGAACCTTATCACAAGCAACCAGCGGAAGGGTTACGGGATCACCCCCCTGGGGGTGAAGGTCCTGAAGACCATTACCGCAGAAAAGAGATAATCAAAGAGGTTCAAGCAGAGATATCGGGACACGGATAACACGGATCTTCCGGAGTAAGGACTCAACAAAAAAAGGAGAGGCAGATGCCTCTCCTTTTTCATTCAGCCAGTTTGAGTAAACTTTACAGTTGCATAAATTTATACAATCGAGGCAGGGGGTGTACACTCACGGAGCCTTCCGGCAAGACCTTTCCGCGCCGGACACAAACTCCAAACACTCTCTGCAGGAATTAACCTGTTGTTAAATACCCATCCCTCTCTCAATATTACAAGCGGAAATTCCAATAATCCCCTTGCGTCGGAAGATCCGTGAGGATATGCCCCCCTGCTGGACTCCAGGTTTTTACAACGTTAGGGTAAAGAGACCTATGTCTCCTCTCTTCTTCGCATCGCCAAGGCACCACTTCCGGC
>CAZITN010000126.1:0-4421 GCA_964542175.1 uncultured Thermodesulfovibrio sp.
CTATTCGTGGTTCACTGCCCTTTTTTCTTATTTCTTTAATTTTTGAAAAAATAGCAGAGCTATTTTCCCTTGAAAGATGATCAAAAACACGGTTGCCTTGTCCTTTTCCGACATAGAATGGTTTGTTAGTAAAGGGGTCAATATAAAGATAAACATAATGTCCTATTTCTTGAATGATTTCCTGTGAAAATTTCATGTTTTACTCTCGTTTAATTCTAACGCCCTGGGCATCACCTGCGGGCGAAGCCCGTCAGGTGCATGCCCTTGTTAGCCGGCGTCTCGGTCATTTGATCTCTGATCAATCAGGCGGTCCAGCACTTCAAGGATCAACGGACCCGTATCAAGAGCCCACGCTGCTGCGTTCGGTGAGACTTCTGCCCCGTGTGCAGCCTGGTTACCAAGAGCGATCAACTCTCCAAGCCCCGCCGCGGTCTGCCGGTCTATCTGCTCACGTGCCATGAGGTCTCGGAGCATGGCGCCTGCCGAACGCCTGGCGGACGGAATCTGAGCCCGTTCGGCAAGTTGAGATAGCCGCCGCTCGATCTCGATCCGCAGCCCCACCAGCGCTAGGTTCGGATCGCTGCTGGCAATCTCGCGAAGATACTGGATGTCTCCGCCCACCGGAGGCTTGTCAGGTTGACCAGCGGCCGCAGTCTTGCCGCCAGTGACCTTTTCAGTAGCAGCCTTGACGTCTTGAAGCTCGATCTTGAATCCACCCGGCAATTCCACAGATCGTATGACAGCAGCGAGCCAGGGGAGAATCGCCACGACCAGTAGCACGAGCGTGACCATGTCGACCTTGACGTCCGGCCAGATCAGGTGGGCAGCCGCCAGAATCACGCAGATAGTCGATATCGCGATCTTTGTCTTCATGGCACGGTTTGCACTCCTGCCAGGCACCGCGCTACTGCCATCGGCGACCGCATCTCGATCTCCAGCAACGCTGGGCGGGTCTTGACCAGGAACCCACTCAAGGTGCCTGATGAGCTCTCTCGGGATGACCCTCATCATTCAACCTGCGTACTCCGTTCTTTTCCGGCATTCCCGCCGCGAAGCGGCGGGAACATCCTTTATCTTATTGGCCTAACTATATCAGAAAAGGCACTAAATGTCAAGCAATATCAAGGACATACCCTTTAAGGACGACAAAAGAGGGGCTTGTATATGTTTGGAGTGTAGCAAAATCATTTTATTATTTTTGTTATCTGATTTGCAATGGAATATGCTTGGAAAATATACAAATCAGGAAAACACTTCAGGCAGGTATTCCTCAAGTCTTCTGGGCTTGAAGCCGAATTCCCTCTCTATGGTCCCGGGGTCGGTTATGTTGTCATGCTGGAGGAGGTCGAGTTGTTCGGCACTCACCCTGGGTATTTTGAGGCCCAGTGCCCTTCCAAGGCCGGAGAGTGGAAGGCCTATGCGTGCAAGGCCGACGGGGATATGAAGGATCGTCTTTTCCTTCCCCAGTGCCTTCATGTAGGCCGTGAGAAGGTCATTGTAGGGGATCTGTTCAGGCCCTCCCAGTTCAAGTGTCCTGTTGCGGAACTTCAGGTCATCAATCGCAGTGAGGAGGCACTTGACCCAGTCGAGTATGTAAAGGGGCTGGAACCTGCTCATGCCGTCACCGGGAACAGGGACCATGGGGGCACTCATTATCAGTTCCCTCATCCTGAGTGAGAAGCCGTCGGTCTTCCCTATGATGAGGGAAGGCCTGAAGATCAGATGGTCCATGCCTGCTGCCCGGACTATATCTTCTGCTGTCGCCTTTGTCCTCTGGTACCCTGAAGGAGACTCCTCTGCCGCACCAAGGGCTGATTGATAAAAGAAGAGTTTAACACCGGAGCCCTCTGCCTCTTCAACGAGGTTTTCCGTGCCCTTTACATGCACCTTCTCAAAGGTCCTGTGACTGTCCTCTTCTATTATCCCCACGAGGTGTATGACTGTGGAGACCCCCTCCAGCGCCCCCTTGAGGCTTTCCCTGTCAGTGATGTCACCGATCCTGGATTCAAACCCCAGGGATTTGCATAGTTCCGCCTTTTCTTCGGACCTGACAAGGCACCTCACCTTCCTGCCCTCCTTCTTCAGGGCCTGAAGAAGATGGCCTCCGACAAATCCAGTTCCACCGGCAATGAATATCATTGGCATTCACCCCTCGTATATTTTAGCACTATTTGATAGTTTCAAACCCTCAGGCACGAGAGATCATGGGATAATGCGTTAAGGCGTGAATGTGGTAATCAACGCTTCCAACCCTGTCAACGCAATTAACGCTATAAACTCACTTAACTCAATCAACGAGATAAACCCGGAAACAGGCACGGGGCAATAGGTAAAAGGCGATAGGCAATGGGCAATAGGCAATGGGCGATGGGCTTCCTGATAACCCAATACACAATATACTAATAACCAATATGCCAGTAACCAATAACCAGTAACCAGTATACCATTAACTCTCAAACCCTTCTCCTGAAGGCCAGTGTTCCCGCGAGGGTGAAAACCACTGCCAGACAGAAGAGAATGGCGATATCAAGGCTGAGCGGGAAATCGGGTCCCATACTTCCCGTTCCCGTGGGGAAGATCACATTCTTCAGGGCATCAACACCATAGGTGAGGGGGTTGATGCTGGTGAGGAACCTGAGTATTCCCGGCAGGTCACTGACGGGATACATTGCGCCGGAGAGGAAGAACATGGGCATGACGATGAAGTTCATGATTACAGAGAAACTCTCAAAGCTGTCGTAGAATGTGGCGATAACGATACCCAATGCTGATATTGTGAAGGCAAGAAGAAACCCGACAGCAAGGGTGCCTCCTATCTGGAGGAGGGAGAGCTTGAATCCCAGAAAGGGAAAGAGCATGAGGATGATCCCTGCCTGGATGGTGGAGACTATGGTCCCGCTCAAGGCCTTGCCTATCACGATGGAAGTCCGGGAGACAGGGGCGACGAGCATCTCCTTCATGTAGCCGAACTCCTTGTCCCAGATGATGGAGATGGCGGAAAAGATCGCACTGAAGAGTATGGTCATCCCGATTATCCCGGGAAAGAAGAACTGGAGATAGTTCATCCCGTCTCTTGCAGGCACGAGCCGGTTCAGGCCCCCGCCTACCAGGAAGAGCCAGATGAGCGGACGGGCTATGGTAGAGAAAAGCCGGCTCTTCTCCCGGATGAACTTCTTGAACTCCCTTGCGACTACAACATGTATCGCCCTACCTTCTATCAAACCGCCTCCTGTATTCCCTGATAGAGTCCTTGATTGTATCGGAGCTGTCCTGCTCCTCTTCCCGGATGGCCTTGCCTGTCAGGTTCAGAAAGACATCATTAAGGGTGGGCCTCTGGATCCTGACGGAGATTGCCAGGTCTCCAACTGTCCTGATCAGTTCCGGTATGCAGGCGTCCCCGCCCGTGACAGGGATGGAGAGTTCCTCTCCCTTCCTGACAGGATTCAGGGAGAGTCTGTCCCGGATAAGTCTCACGGCCTCTTCCTCGTCAGTCACCTTTATATAAATCAGATCACCGCCGATCCCCTTTTTCAGTTCATCGGGACTCCCCTTTGCTATGATCCGTCCGTTGTCTATGATGGCGATGTTATGGCAGACCTCTGCTTCGTCCATGTAGTGTGTAGTCATGAAGACCGTAACCCCCTCTTCCGAGGGCAGGCGGGTGATGAACTCCCATAGTGATGTCCGGCTCTGGGGATCAAGCCCGAGTGTGGGTTCGTCCAGAAAGAGTATCCTGGGCTGGTGTACAACAGCCCTTGCCACCTCAAGGCGCCTCTTCATTCCTCCGGAGAATTTTTTTACTGGTTCATCCTTCCTTTCGTATAGTCCCACAAAACGGAGGGCCTTGCGGACGAGGTCCTTCCGCCGGTGCCTCTGCACATTGTAGAGGATGGAATGATAATAGAGGTTTTCAAAGGCGGTCAGGTCCTTGTCAAGGGTTGTCTCCTGGAAGACTATCCCGATGGATTCCCTCACCCTTGAGGGCTCTCTGATGCTGTCGTATCCGTTTACAGAGGCCTCTCCGCTGGTGGGCTTGAGCAGGGTGCAGAGCATGCTGATTGTGGTTGTCTTTCCTGCTCCATTGGGGCCGAGAAAGCCGAAGATAGTACCTTCCGGCACTTCAAGGGAGATCCTGTCAACGGCGGTGAAGGAGTTGTAGCGTTTTGTCAGATCAGAGACCTTGATTGCAGGCATGGCAATATCACCCCTTCCGGGTCATCTCGTTGATTTGGTTGATTTCGTTTATTTGGTTGGTCTGGTTTATCGAGTTTGTGGAGAAGCGAGAAAGGCATGAAAGCGTAAATGTGTGGAAGCGGGAATGGGGAAGGCGGAGAAATGACCAATGACCTAATGACTTAATGACCAATCCCTCCCTGCCTCTGGGAAAGAACTTAATGCAACTGTAAGCAAAGTAAGGCTTA
>CAZITN010000127.1:0-4374 GCA_964542175.1 uncultured Thermodesulfovibrio sp.
TGTTTGTCAACAAAAATCCCTGCACCAGACATCTTGCCCCCTGTCGTTCTTTCCGTAAAAGGTATAGCCATGCCTCTCTATCCACTTCTTCATCCTTTCTCCGTAAAACTTCCTGTTTTCCATAACCATTGCGAGCCCTGAGGGTCGGGGCTCTCCATAATCTAACCCCTTGAGAAACCGCCACGTCTCCTCTGCCATATCTGCAAGGAGACGGATAGACCCTCTTTCTCTTTTTCCAATAAAGGTCCGGTAGAAATAGTAGATTTTGCCGGAGCCAAAAAGGTCACTTTTAAAGACAGTATTTACCCCGCAGACATTCCCATCTTCATCTCTTACAACAAGGACCACCTGGGAGACCCGCATCTTTGCCCTTGGAGGCGGAAGCGCCCTCTCCTCCAGCCAGAACCTGACTATCTCCTCTCCGGTCTCCGGTTCTACCACACCATAAACATTCTCTGCCGAAAACCTGCCGAAGCTTTTTCTGTATCTGCTCACTTCTTTTTTTCTGTGGGCTTGTCCCTTGGGGCTTCATCCTTCTTCATTACTCTTTTCAGTGGCCTCTTTTTCGCCCACCGGCTTCTGAGTGAAAATACCCGGGGCCTCTCCTTCAGAAGCGTTTTTATCTGCTCCTCGCTGAGCACATCCCGGACCTTGAGTTTCATCTCCAGGTTATTTCTAAGAAGTGCTTCCCTAAGTTTTATTACCTCAACAAGCGTCTTATCAACCGCCTTTTTGTCGATCTTCTCCTTGCCGAGCAGCCCGTTCAGCGCCCGTATCTTCTCCCGGACCTTTCCAGCCTGTTCTTTCCTCTCCTTCATTGAGGCATCCACAATGGCATCAATCTTCTTTTCCTGCTCTTCCGTAAGTTTCAGTTTCCCCTTCAGGGCTTCGTCCTTCCACCACTGTCCAGCAGAGGCAATTGCCGGGATCAAGAGCACAATAACAAGAAGCCCTCCCAGAATACCGGCTTTCTTCATCGTAAACCTCCTTGGTTGTTTTAACACTTAACCTTTCAGTTGCATAAATATTTCCCGCAGGCAGGGGATGGTCGATACGACTAAATGCCCTCACGGAGCCTTCCGGAAAGATACCGTTGAGCAGTAAGTCATTGGTCATTGGTCCCTGGTCATTAGGTCATTGGTATACTGGTTCGTGTCATTTCTCGCATTTGACGTTTCTCGCCTTCCGTGTCCCCTCCACGCTACCCGATACACGCCTATCTCTCAGCCTTGACCTTAAGCCTCAACCTGTTTTTCTGTCTGCCCTCTGCCTCCAGAGTGCCGGATCAACCACCCCTGTCATACTCCCCTGGTCAAGGACACCGCCCAGGAAGGCATCTATCTCACTTGCCACTGCTCCGGGTTCGTTTATGCATCTTCCATAGTCCACAAAGTGGATGGGGATCCTCTTCAGGGCGAGCATTCTCTTGACCTGGTTCATCTGCCGGGAGAAGGTCTGTTTCAATTGTTCATCCGGGAGTCTTCCGCCGTCTTTACCCTGCCGGTGGAGCATCGTCCTCTGGGAACGGACTACTTCATCGAGGTCTCTGGTCATGAATATGATTCTGTATTCAAGCCCGTTCTGTACCGGAAGATGGGGAAGTAACTGGGCAACGATCTTTACCGCCTTTCCCCGCGCCTCGGAAATCCAGGAAGAGTCCCTGGCAAGGGACTTTGCCTTCTCATACTCGTAGTATCCCCGGGGATTGTCCTCATCGGCTCTCCTATTTCTGTCAGTAAGGGGCAGGATGCCTCCAGCCTCAAGCATCTGCATCATCATGGACGTCCCGGACCTGGGAAGGCCCGAGACGACAATCACCGTCCTCTCCGGATCATAGGGGCCCTCGGGCTTTATGTTTACACTCCTCTGTACCTCTTCAGAGGTAAGGGAGGTCCTTGCAGCAACCTCCTTCTCAAGGAGAGGCCCGATCTCTCCCTTCTTCATCTTTCTTATCCGCTGCCTTGCCTCCCGGGCGGCTTTTCTCAATCTTTTCGCCTCATCCGGGTCATTGAGCCGTTTCCCATATATGTAGGCAAGCCGTCTGTAGGCCTCCGGATAGTTCGGGTTCTGAGAGACAGCCACCCTGAGGGCCTCAACCGCCTCGGGAATCCTCCTCATCCTGTGGAGCGCCACACCAAGTACATAATGGGCCCTCGGGTTGTGATACAGAAGGCCGACCGCATTCAGGGCCTCCCCGGCGGCATCCCTGTTTTTTCTCACTCCAAGAAAGGTCCTTGCAAGCCCTAAATGGGCCTCTGCATTATCAGGGTCAATCTCCAGTGCCCTGCCGAATGCCCGCTCGGCATCCACATACCGTTTCATCCTGATGTATACATCCCCTAACTTATTATAGAGGGCCGGCTGGTTCCGGTCTGCCCTTTCAGCCCTTTTAAGGTGCTTGAGAGCATCCTCCTTTTTCCCTTCCGCAAAGAGGAGGGAGCCCATCAGAAACTCGATGGCATAATGACTTGTTGATGCCTCGGCACGGAGGTTCCGGAACTTCCGTTTCTCTTCTTCAGTGAAATCTTCGGGTTTCTTTCCTTCAATCTCCTTTCTGAACTCACTGAGCTCTTCCCGCGCCTTCACGGCGTTTTTTCTCTTTCTCTTGAATACCTCTTCAAGGAGTTTTCTGGCCTCAGTGATCCTGTCAAGGGATTTATAACAGCTTACGAGCTGGATACCGAATCGGTACTCATCAGGCCACTCCTCAACGAGTTCCTCGAAAACAGAGACCGCCTCGGTATATAACCCGGCATCCATATAGGACCTGGCAAGGTTGTACCGGAGTTCCCTCACACACTCTCTGGCAGCCTTCTCCCTGTTCTCATCGGGCCGGTCAATATAGCCGAGCTGGATCAACTGCTCAAGGGCCTCCTTTGCCTCCACCGGGTCAATCACTGCATCAGGGGGATGCCTCCCGTCATTTCCCGGGACTTCATCCCAGCTTGGGACAGTTCCTATCCGGGGCTCATCCTCAAAGATATTCACAAGGGGTTTCCCGTCCATGTCCTCTCCAATGGGAAGACCGATGATTGTAAGGAGAGTCGGACAGATATCAAGAAGGCTTGCACCATAGATAATCTCGTCCCTCTTGATGCCCGGCCCCTTGACCGCGAAGATACCGTAGTACCGGTGTTGGGCAGCAGGGCCGGCCGGCTCCCTGGGGATATTCTTCGGCCTGAGGTGATCAGAGTGAAACCCGTGATCAGAGACGATCATTACCGTAGTATCCTCCCCCGCCCTCTGAAGGAGTGTCCCCAGAAGGATGTCATGGTATATGTAGCCGCTCTCAACCACATTTTTATAGAGTTCAAAGTCCTTCTCGTCCACCCAGGGGAGGCGGGGCGGATGGTAGTTCATGAAGCCATGACTGAAGTGATCTATCGCATCGTAATAAACGGCCACAAAGTCCCAGGGCTCGTGATCCATTATGGCGGTCACCGCCCGGTTGACCGTAGTGCAGTCTGCGACGATCTTTGCAAGGTTTTCGACCCGCCTGTCATTCTCCTGGTCTATCTCGGAGAGGCGGGGGAGAAAGTTCAGAATCAGCCCCACATCTAATTCCTGCGGGTGAAGCCTGAGTTCGGCAAGATTTCTGATCAGCCGCCGGGGGTGGACAGTGCCGGGCTTCATGGGCCAGGGTTTCCCATAGGGGGCAACCGCCCGCTGGTAATGGTTTGAGACCATCACCCCGTTTATCGGTTCAGCCGGGTGGGATGGCCACCAGCCGACTACCACACATTTCATGCCCTCCTGGGTGAGTATGTTCCAGATAGCCTTTGTCTTCCGGGATATGCTGGTAATCGGCCTGATACCGCCGGTCTGGGGGTCCGGCTCTGTAAAGCCCAGGATGCCGTGTTTGTACGGTCTCTTGCCTGTGGCAATGGAGGTCCAGAGCATGGGCGAAAGTTCAGGGAAAAGGGTTGCCAGGTTGCCTATCACCCCTTCTTCAACAAACCTGGCCATGTTCGGCATCTTCCCCTCGTCTATAAGCCGGTGGATGATCTTCCAGTCCGCCCCGTCCCAGCCGATGAGGAGTATCTTCCCTCCTGAGATACCTCTTTTCATGGAGAGATTTTAACTTAATCTGCCATTACATCTCAAGAAAGGCCTGAAAGGGCATACTTGCGGTCATTACTTTTGCAGGTGATCATAGCAGAGGGTGCCCTGAAAAGTTCCCCTGCTCCAGATCTTACGGGTGTCCCTCCTCCTCAAAGTTTATAGGCGAGGCGGCACTGCCTTTCAATCTTTCCCCGTCCGGCTGTCAGGAATCGAGCAAAGATATGAATGCTTCAGAAAAAAAGGCAGGGCCTTCGCCCTGCCTTCCGTTGTCTAAATTGCGGTTTCCGGTCTCTACTCTTCTGCTTCCCGCCT
>CAZITN010000128.1:0-4026 GCA_964542175.1 uncultured Thermodesulfovibrio sp.
TCAACACCTGATCGTTCAAGAAGGCGCATCCCTGCGTCGGCTCAGCGGATATCGAGCGGACGTATCTACTCAAAACTCCCTTCTTACAACTGATCAAGTCTGTTAAGGCGCCCGTCCATAACAGACTTTCTTTGCTCAGACATGACCGGAGCTTTATAATGAAAGTTTCAGACCCCACCCCGGAAGCTTGTCAGAAGGCCCGTGATAGTATACCCCCACCGCTTTCCTTGTTCCTGTAATGTTTAGATTCAGTAACGGATCCGGAAGTCCCGGAACTCACCGGTCCATTCCTCCCAGTGCACCTCTATATTCCTGACCACTGCTGCCGGCGGCCCGGTATAACACCTTGCAACGGCCTCCTCTACGGCCTTCGAGTCTCCCTCAAAGACCGCCTCCACCCGTCCGTCGGGGAGGTTCCTTACCCATCCCCGGAGGCCGAGACTCACAGCAGTCTCTCTGGTGAAGTCACGATAAAAAACCCCCTGAACCCTGCCTTCTATGAACAGGTGCGCTCTCTTATCAGACATTGTTCAAACCTCCTTCATGAATAGGTCGTCTGGATGAAATTAACAAGCCCCTCTATCCGGTAGGCAAGAGACTCAGGGTCGGGATCGTTCCCCTTGTTCATGTAATGGGCAGGGGCAAGAACCCCCATCTGGTTCTTCAGATCCTCGTCAGCCTTTCTGGAAGAGAAGAATATCAGGGGAACATTATTTCCCACGCCTGCACTCTTCTCAATGGCACGAATGGTCCTGGCAGCCGTAAGTCCGTCCATCAGCGGCATGTTCAGGTCGATGATTACAAATTCTATCCTCTTGCCTTCCTTGAGGTACCTTGAAAACTCGGCCGTCAGCTCAAGCCCGTTCGAAACAGCCACGACCTCACCGGAAAGGGCTTTATTGCTAATTATATCCCTGAGAAGATTCCGGGTGAGATCAGAATCCTCTGCGACCATGGCCACACCGTGCTCCCCTTCACCCTTCTCTTCCCATAGGTTTGTTACATCCAGGGTGAAGCCACAGAACTGACAGGTAAGTTCCCTCCTCTCGTTCCTTACAACAGTGTTGTAAGGAACATCTTCACCGCAACAGATACAGTATCTCGTATCATCCATGGGATAAACCAGTTTATCGACATAAACGACTGTTACATTTTAACCATACTTGACAATATTTTCAAGATAAACGTATAATTTAAATTTAATTTCTCTTGACTGCATATTATAAGAAGAAAATATGAAGAGCATGGCAGACCATGAAAATAACCGTCTCAGAGATAGAAGCACCATTAAGCCTTCCCGTTTCAGAACCCCTTGGGGAGGACTCCGGCTTGATCCCCCTTACCCCTGCAACGGGTAGAATTGATATCACCAGAACAGGCCCTGAAGTTCATATCACCGGACATCTGGAGGTTACAATCCGTCAGGCATGCAGCAGATGTCTTGAGGATTTCAGCCAGACGGTTCATTCCGAGTTTGACCTTCTCTATCTTCCTGCAGAGACCCTCAGGGGTGAGACAAGCCATGAACTCCACAGAGATGAAGGAACAGTAGGCTTCTACAGGAACGACCAGATAGATATATCTGATATCCTCCGGGAGCAGATACTGCTGAACACCCCGATGAAGCCGCTCTGCAGTGAGAACTGTTCAGGTATCTGCCCCACCTGCGGTAAGAATCTCAACGAAGGCAGTTGTACCTGTATGCCTCAGGCGACAGATTCCAGATTTCAGATACTCAAAACACTCAGAAAGGAGCATTGAGATGGCCAACCCACATTCACGACACTCAAGATGCAGGCGCGACAAGAGAAGGGCAAACTGGAAGGGGGAGCGCCCCCCATTGATGAACTGCCCTGATTGCGGCGAACCCAAACTGCCCCACCGGGTCTGCACACACTGTGGCTTCTATAACGGCAGGAAGGTGATCGCTGTTATAGAGAAAGAAGAGTTATGAGAATAGCCCTTGATGCAATGGGAGGGGACAATGCCCCCGAGGTCACAATCGAAGGGGCTATCGAGACTGTAAGTGAAAAAGAGGATATCAGGGTAGTCCTCGTCGGTGACGAACGGGTGGTCTCGGAGGCACTTAAGTCAAGGCGCTATCCTCCTGACCGGATCTCCATTCATCATGCCTCCCAGACGGTCTCCATGGACGATTCCATCTCCTTTGCAATCAGGAGGAAGAGGAACTCATCAATAAGGAAGGGGATCGACCTTGTAAAGAGCGGCGAGGCTGATGCCTTTGTGAGCGCAGGGCATTCCGGTGTGGTGATGGCCACTGCCCTTCTGGTCCTTGGGACTTCAGAAGGAGTAGACAGACCTGCGATCGCCACAACCATGCCCACATTGAAGGAAAGGTTTGTCCTCATAGACGCAGGAGCCAATGTGGATTCAACCCCGGAAAACCTGCTCCAGTTCGCCTATATGGGCTCGGCATACTCGAAACACGTCATAGGGGTGGAAAAACCCAGGGTGGCCCTCCTCAGCATTGGCGAAGAGGACGTCAAGGGAAATGAGCTCACCAAGGAGGCATTCTCCCTCCTTAAGAACACCTCCCTTAATTTCGTAGGAAATGTGGAGGGCAAGGATCTCTACCAGGGTGATGTGGACGTCGTAGTCTGCGACGGTTTCACAGGAAACATAGCACTCAAGATAAGCGAAGGCCTGGCAGAGGCGATCATAAAGATGCTGAAGGTCGAGATAGCCTCCATAGCCACCGGGAGGCTAGCCTATCTCTTCATGAAGCCGGCACTCAAGAACTTCAAGAAAAAGACGGACTACGCCGAATACGGCGGTGCCCCCCTTCTGGGTATCAAGGGCACATGCATCATAAGCCATGGAAGGTCATCGGCAAAGGCGATAAAGAATGCGATCAAGACGGCTGACCTTGCTTCAAGGCTCAGGGTCGACCGGATAATTTCTGACGAGCTGAGCTCCCTGTCAAGGGGGATGAAAACCGACCTTGCAGGCTCGCCTGCCTGACATGAGGCGTCATAAACAGCCCTTCTGAGGTCGGGGAATAAAAAATCAGGAGGTTCTTTGTAATTGGTACATTCAAGGATTACCGGGACCGGTTCGTATCTTCCCAGAAGGGTTCTGACAAACTATGAACTCGAACAGATGGTTGATACCACCGATGAGTGGATAAGGGACAGGACAGGCATAAGAGAGCGACGGATTGCAGAGAAAGGACAGGCAGCCTCTGATATAGGCCTGATCGCCTCGAAGGAGGCACTGAAGGCAGCAGGCCTCAAGCCCCGGGACATCGATCTCATCATAGTAGCAACCGTCACTCCTGACATGCCCCTTCCATCCACTGCCTGCTTTCTCCAGGACAAATTAGGGGCCAAAAAAGCCGCGGCCTTTGATATAAACGCCGCCTGCTCCGGATTCATCTATGCCCTCTCAGTTGCCGATGCCTATATACGTGCAAAGGTCTATTCCCGTATATTGATAGTAGGCTCTGAGGTCCTATCCAGGATAACGGACTGGAAGGACAGGGCCACCTGTGTCCTCCTTGGGGACGGAGCCGGGGCAGCTGTTCTTGAGGCAGACCGGTCAAAAAGGGGTGTGATCTCTGTCAAGATACATGCCGACGGCTCCAAATGGGATCTTCTCTATGTTCCGGCAGGCGGCTCAAGGCAGCCGGCATCGGAAGAGACCGTCGGGACAAGGCTCCACTACCTCAAGATGAGAGGGAATGAAACATTCAAGGTCGCTGTCCGGACACTGGAAAAACTCGTCGTGGACATGCTGGAAGAAAACGGTATAACCCCCGATAATCTCTCACTTCTTGTACCTCACCAGGCAAACCACAGGATTATCAGTGCCACTGCAAAGCGGTTGGGGATAGGGATGGAACGGGTCATGCTGAACCTGGACCGCTATGGAAACACCTCTGCAGCATCCATCCCCATAGCCCTTGATGAGGCGGTCAGAACCGGGAGGATCAAGGAAGGCGACTATATCCTCCTTGAGGCCTTCGGAGGCGGTCTCACCTGGGCATCAGCACTGATAAGGTGGTAG
>CAZITN010000129.1:0-3957 GCA_964542175.1 uncultured Thermodesulfovibrio sp.
TTTTTCTACCCGTAACTCCCCTGTTTAGGTTATAATATACCGTTTAAATCAAGAGGGCTTTCTCTCTGAATCCCCTTTCATATATGTCTTCATAAGGGGTTTTCCATCTGAAGGAGGTACAATGGCACGTCTTCCCGTGAGTATTGAAGAAGAGATGAAGGTGAGCTACCTTGATTACGCAATGAGCGTGATCATCGGAAGGGCTCTTCCTGATGTAAGGGACGGGCTTAAGCCCGTTCAGAGGAGGATCCTCTATGCAATGTTCAGGGAGGGCCTTACACCTGGGAAGAAGTACTCCAAGTGTGCCGGAGTGGTGGGAGAGGTCCTGAAGAAGTATCATCCCCATGGTGACAGTGCTGTCTATGATGCCCTTGTCAGGATGGCCCAGGACTTCAATTTGCGCTATCCCCTCATAGACGGGCAGGGCAACTTCGGCTCCCTTGACGGTGACCCTGCCGCTGCCTACCGGTACACCGAGGCAAGGCTTGCCAAAATAGCGGAAGAACTCCTCCGGGACATTGACAAGGATACGGTGGACTTCATTCCCAACTTTGATGAGACAACGGAAGAGCCTGTTGTCCTGCCCACACGGGTGCCCAACCTTCTCATAAACGGTTCTTCAGGTATAGCCGTAGGGATGGCCACAAACATCCCTCCCCACAACCTGAAGGAGGTTATTGATGCCCTCGTCTATCTCCTGGACAAGCCGGAGGCCACTGTTCAGGAACTGATGAACTTCATCAAGGGGCCAGATTTCCCCACCGGAGGAATAGTTCACGGCACAGCCGGTCTCCTGGAGGCATACACCCACGGCCGGGGACTGGTGAAAATGAGGGCGAGGGCGAGGATTGAGATTCCCCAGAAGGGACCTGAGCAGATAGTAATCAATGAACTCCCCTATATGGTCAACAAGGCCCGGCTGATCGAGAAGATTGCAGAGCTTGTGAAGACAAAGAAGATTGAGGGTATCTCGGAGATAAGGGATGAGTCCGACCGGGATGGTATAAGGGTGGTTGTAGAGCTTAAGCGGGGGGAGGTCTCCCAGGTGGTACTGAACAACCTCTACAAGCATACCCAGATGGAGAGCACCTTCGGGATAATACTTCTCGCCCTTGTGGGAGGACAGCCCAGGATAATGAGCCTGAGAAGGGTGCTGAACCATTTTATCCAGCACAGGCGGGAGGTGGTCCTGAGGAGGACCCGTTTTGAGCTCAGGAAGGCAGAAGAGAGGGCCCATATACTTGAGGGGCTCAAAATCGCCCTTGACCACCTTGACGAGATCATAAACCTGATAAGGACTTCAAGGAGCCCCGATGAGGCGAAACAGGGGCTTATCACAAGATACGACCTCTCAGTTGTTCAGGCACAGGCCATACTGGACATGAAACTCCAGAGGTTGACCGGGCTGGAGAGGGAGAAGATAGTCAGGGAGTATGAGGAAACAATCAAGGAGATAGAGAGACTACGGTCGATACTCGGGAGTGAGACGCTTGTCAATGACATCATCAGGAATGAACTCAGGGAGATCAGCGAGAAATACGGAGACGAGAGAAGGACGGAGATCATCGAGGAGACAAAGGACCTTACCATTGAAGACCTGATCTCAGAGGAGGAGATGGTGATTACCGTCTCACACCAGGGATACATAAAGAGGAATCCCCTCAGTGAGTACAGAAGCCAGCGGAGGGGCGGCAAGGGGCTTATAGGGATGGGGACAAAGGAGGAAGACTTTGTGGAGCAGCTCATAATAGGGTCCACCCATGACTATATGCTCTTTTTCTCAAACCGGGGGCGGCTCTACTGGCTGAAGATATACCAGATTCCCGAAGCGGGAAGGACGTCAAGGGGCAAGGCGATGGTCAACCTTCTGCAGCTTCAGGAGGGCGAGAGGATAACCACTGCCATCCCTGTTAGGAGTTTTGAAGAGGGTTATCTTGTGATGTTTACCCGTCTTGGATACGTAAAGAAGAGCCCCCTCCGGGACTTCGGCAATCCGCGGGGTAAGGGGGTTATAGCAATAACCCTCTCCGAGAAGGACGAACTGATGGCGGTGAGGAGAACAACGGGAACGAATGATCTCCTGATAGGTACCAGAAAGGGGCTTGCCGTGAGGTTTCGCGAAGAGGACGTCCGTCCGATGGGCAGGACGGCGAGGGGGGTGATCGGGATCAGGCTCACAGAGGGTGATGCCGTGGTATCTGCAGAGGTCCTTCAGGAGAAAATGACCATCCTGACAGTAACGGACAGGGGCTTCGGGAAGCGGACGAGAGTGGAGGAATACCCCCTTCACAAAAGGGGTGGCAAGGGTGTCATATCCATAAAGGTGGGGGAGAGGATAGGCCATCCCGTAGGTTATATCCAGGTCCAGGATGAGAATGAGATTGTGCTAATAACCAACAAGGGGAAGATAATAAGGACCGAGGCATCTGCAATATCAGTTCTGGGGAGAAACACCCAGGGTGTCAAGGTGATGGATGTTGGGGATGATGACAGGGTTGTGAGCATCGGGAGGGTGGCTGACAAGGAACGGAGCATAGCGGAAGAGTAAAGGGATATGCCGATATTTGATGAGATCATAGGGCATGATAGACAGAAACGTATACTCACCGGTGCCTTTACGAGAAGCAGGGTTCCCACAACCTACCTCTTTACCGGGGAATCCGGGATCGGAAAGAGGGCCCTTGCAGTTGAGTTTGGGCGGCTTCTGAACTGTCTTTCGCCGGTGAAAGGGCAAGAGGGTCCTGATGCCTGTGGAGAGTGCAGCCACTGTGAGAGGATCAAGAAGGGAGTTCATCCTGACTTCAGGATGGTCACGCCAGAGGACGGCATGATAAGGATAGAGCAGGTTCGTGATCTGATAGAGTTTCTCTCCTTAAAGGCCCTTGAGGCTCAGTACAAGATTATAATAATTGACGAGGCTGAGAGGATGAATCCTGCGGCCTCAAACGCCTTCCTGAAGACCCTCGAGGAGCCCCCTGAGGGAAGCCTGATAATCCTTGTGACCTCCCTTCCCGACCAGCTGCTTGATACAGTGAGGTCCCGTTGTTTCCAGGTCCGGTTTACACCGCTTTCGCGTAGGGAGACTGAAATGGTTCTCGAAAGAATCGGTATTGAAGGGGCCAGAAAGAGGGAGAGGCTCGCAATGCTGCTACAGGGCTGTCCTGGCAGGGTGTTGGAAGAGGAAGATCAAACGGGAGTGACAGAGGACGAGATACTGACTCATCTTCTCCCCCCTGTAAAGCCTGTCCGGTGGAAGGACAGGAACGAGATGGAAGAGTGGCTCAGGAAATTCATACTCATGATCAGGGATGTTGCCGTTTCAGGAGTGGGGATAGAGAGAGAGGAGATCTTCATGAACCGGAAGATAGGGAGATTGAAGGATGAAAAGAGTTCTTTAATCCCCCTTGAGAGGGCCCTCTGTCTCTACGAGGAGACAACGGGGCTGTTGAATGATCTGGGATACAATATCAATCATCTGATTGCAGGAAACTATCTAACCTATCTGTTAAGGGAGTACTATGGAGACACTTGTTGAAAATAAAACATCTGAAGAGACTGAAGAGAGGCTTGTAGGCGTAAGGTTCAAGCCCTGCGGGCGTGTCTATGCCTATCTTATGGGAGAGGAGGATCTCAATCCCGGTGATCCTGTTGTTGTGGAATCACTCTTTGGAGTGACTATCGGTACGGTGGTTGGATATATCGAGGACAGGGACGAAGCCCCGAAGGAATTGAAGCAGGTGATCAGGAAGGCTACGGAAGATGACTTCAGACAGAGCGAGGAGAACAAGTCCCTGGGTGAGGAGGCCCGACTTTTCTGCCTGGAGAGGATAATGGCCCGTGGGCTTCCTATGAAACTCGTGGGAACGGAAGTCACTCTTGACAGGAAGAGAATCATCTTCTATTTCACCGCAGACGGAAGAATCGATTTCAGGGAACTCGTGAAGGACCTTGCCTCGA
>CAZITN010000130.1:0-3893 GCA_964542175.1 uncultured Thermodesulfovibrio sp.
CCCCGAAAAGTCGAAGACTTTTTGGGGTATATGGGGCATGGAGGCCCGTCGAGAATGATGTGAAGGCCCATGGCCCTCTGCCTATAGAGCAAAATCGCTCAATTTAGGTAAAACTATATCAGTGAGGGCAGGCGTGTCTCCCTCGAAACCGGATTTGATGCGATATTCTTTTAAAATTATACGGGTTCCCGCCCTGTTCAGTTACAATACATTCATAGGTAAGTTGTTGGAGGTTACTGTCGGTATCGCTGAAATCCGGATTTCTCCTGAGACCCGCCTGCCCGGCGGTATCGGTTCATGGCTTTGCCTGGGCAAGGTTTAGTAACAGGGTGCTCAAAAAGGAAAGGAGGAAGTTTTATGCTGCTTGGCGAGATTACGATGGACGAATTCAAAAGGGGGCTCAGGAAGACAAAGACCATGATCATCCCCTTCGGGACAGTGGAGGAGCACGGAAAGCATCTTCCCCTGAGTACGGATACAATGATCGCAGAGGAGTGCCTCCGGAGAGTGGTCGAAAAGAAGAAAGCCTTTCTTGCACCTCCCGTACATTACGGGGTCTGCACCTCCACGAGGATGCATCCCGGGACGATAACAATCCGGCCTGGAACCCTCAGGATGCTCACCTTTGATATCGTGCGGGAGGCATACAAGAAGGGGATCCGGAACATCCTCCTTATCTCAGGCCACGGAGGCGGTCTTCACATGAATGCCCTGAAGGAGGTGGCTGAGGAGCTTGTAGAGGAGATTGATGACCTTAAGATCGCCGTCCTTTCACCCTGGGACATCTGCTGGGAGGAAATATCAGGGATAGCAGAGACAGAGAACGACTCCCATGCAGGTGAGATCGAGACATCCCTCATACTCGCCCTCAGGCCGGAGCTCGTCAAGGGGAGGTCAAAGGAGGAGTATCCCCGGTTCCCGAAACCCCTCGTTGTAAGGGACAAGCTGAAGTACTGGAAGGGCGGTGTCTGGGGAAACCCCGGGAAGGCGTCAAGGGAAAAAGGCGAAAGGGTGATAGACCTTGTGGTGGAACGGATAGGGGAAATCATAGATGCTCTGGAGAGGTGAGCCTTAATGTTGCATAAACATGATGCCCGGCAGGGGGAATACCCTCAGGGGGCCTTCCAACGCAAGGGGATTACTGATATTTCCGCTTTTGTCCAGGAGACAGGGAACAGGAAGTCACCGTGAGTGTACACCCCCTGCCTTTGAGTGACACTGCAAGATTATATTAGATAGAGAGGTGGAAAATGTTAGAGAAGTTCTTTTTAGACAGGGATGATGCACTCCTGGTTATTGTAGACATCCAGGAGAGGCTTGCAAGGGTGATGGAGGAGCGGGATGTAGTGGTGAACAACTGCCTTCACCTGATTGAGCTGGCAAGACTTCGCTCCATGCCGGTTGTCGTTACCGAGCAGTATCCAAAGGGGCTTGGTCCGACCCTGCCTGAGATTGCCGATGCCCTCGGCGATACAGACCCGGTTGAGAAGATTACCTTCAGCTGCTGCGGGGAGGCTGGATTTCTTGAGAAGGTACGGTCTACTGAAAGGAGAAAGATCATACTGACAGGGATGGAGACCCATGTCTGCGTTCTTCAGACTGCCCTTGACCTGATGAAGGACGGCTATATCGTGGATCTGGTAGAGGACGCTGTAACATCAAGAAGGAGGGAGAACAAGGAGACGGCCCTCCGGTTCCTGAGGGATGCCGGATGCGTTGTTACATGCACGGAGACGGTCCTTTTCCAGATACTCGAGAGGGCAGGGACAGATGAGTTCAAGTCTATCGCAAGGAGAATAAAATAGATGGATGGGGTGACGAGACTCTTCATCATCCGGCACGGTCATACAGTAAACGGTGATGAGATGCGCTACAAGGGACATACCGATGTGCCCCTTTCTGACATGGGGCGGATGCAGGCGGAAAGGCTCGGCAGATGGCTTGCCGGACAGGGGGAGGGGCCCCATGTCTTTCTCTCCTCCGATCTCTCAAGGGCAGTGGAGACGGCATCCATTATAGGGGACATAATGGGTGTGGTGCCTGAGATTGAGCCTGATCTCAGGGAGAGGAGTTTTGGAAAATGGGAGGGAATGAGCTTTGAAGAGATTGCCTCTGCCTGGCCCGAAGAATTCGAGCGCTGGAAGGCCGATCCTCTCAATTACTCACCACCGGAGGGGGAGAGCACAGTATCCGTCAGAGAAAGGGTTTCAGGGCTGTTAGAGAGAAGGATGGCTGAATTCAGAGGGAGGGATGTATTCATAGTCTCCCATGGAGGAGTAAACAGGGTGCTTCTGGCCGGGTTCATGGGGCTGTCGCTGAGGCATATCTTCAGGATAGAGCAGGATTACTGCTGCCTTAACATAGTGAAGGTATTCCCCGACGGGTTCAGCCTTGTCTTACTCCTTAACGGTCATCCCTCCTGAAGTATCCTTCCAGAGGAGGGCTGGGGCCTGATTGATTCACTTTCTGTTTCATACAAGAGAATCCTGTTCCTTCCCGAGGACTTGGCCCTGTAGAGGGCCTGGTCTGCCCTGTCGATGACGCTGTTTATGCTCTCACCGTCTTCAGGAAAGGTGGCGACCCCACCGCTTATGGAGAGACAACCGAGGGGTTGTGCATCGGCGAAGGGAAAGGGGTGCTCTGCTATCACCTGTCTGACCCTGTCTGCATAGATGAAGGCGTCTTCCTTGCTGATCTCCGGGAGCATCACTATAAACTCCTCGCCTCCGAACCTGGCAATTAGCGAACTCTTCCTGGTCACATTCTGGACAAGCCTGCTCATCTCCCGGAGCAGGGCATCTCCTGCCGGATGGCCGTTCCTGTCGTTGTAGTGCTTGAAGTTGTCGATATCAAAGATGAAGAATGAGACCGGAATGTCTTCTCGGATGGATCTCTCCGCTGCTTCGCGTGCCCTGTGGTAAAAATACCTCCTGTTGAAAAGTCCGGTGAGGGGATCGGTGGTGGCCTCGTTCTTCCATTCCCTGAGCTGGTTCTGGTTCATGAGGGCGAACCCTGCTATATCAGCTATCAGCCTCAGAAGGGTCTTTTCGTTTCCAGTCTCAGCAGTCAGTTTGCCGATCCCGATTACTCCAAGGAGCTGTCCCCTGCACTTCACGGGAGCAGCCATCAAGAGATCCAGGTCAGGGCATCCCGAATCATCAGGTGGGTAGGTATTGCCGTTCTGACCCCTGGTCTGGATCAGACCGAATCTGGCCGCCCGTCCGATAAGGCAATCTCCTACCTTGCATCTGCCCCGTTCCTTTCCCCTCCTGAATTCCACCAGTACGCCCTCTTCCCTGTCGTGGAGGTAAATTCTCACAATAGGAGTGGAGATCAGACTCTTTGTAAGTCTCTCAAGTCGATCGAGGAGGTCGTCTAAATTGACCGTTGAATAAAGCTGCTTGACGATGTCCGAGACATTCAGGATGAAGGTGAGATAGCGGGAGTTCTGTTCATTCAGCCTCTCCAACTCGGCCTCGATCTGGCGCAGTCTCTGCCGGGATATGATGTCCTGGCTTTCCCGGCGGGTGAGCTCTTCCTCTCCTCTCCACGCCTTCTTCTTGCCACTCCATCTCCCAAGGAGGTAGGAGCCTATCAGCAGGATGGAAATGATTATGATCTGCTTTTCAGTTATCAATTCCAGTATTGAGTCCATGGCGCCTCTAAAGATGCTGCAGATTTATTGTGAATTTTTAAGCATTTATCATGCCAGAAATGGCAGAGAATAACAAGGAGGTCCGGGATAGTTTAACTGGCTGATATATAAAAGATATTTCTTATAGCATGATAGTCTGGGGGTGCCTGGGATGTTGTCAGTATATTGACGGATAACGAATCTGGGGATGGTAGGCGCGGACGGTTTCGAACCGTCGACCTCTACCGCGTCAAGGTAG
>CAZITN010000131.1:0-3834 GCA_964542175.1 uncultured Thermodesulfovibrio sp.
GAAAACATCTTTGAAAACAACCCTGAAAACCTCGTCGCCCTTCTTGAAAGGATCGATGATGAAGACTTCGGTCTCTGTTTTGATACCGGACACTTCAACCTCTTTTCCGAAATCACCCTCACAGAATGGCTCTCTATGACAGCCGGGAGGATCATCGAGCTTCATATCCACGACAACGACGGCACGAGGGACTACCATCTGGCACCGGGAAAGGGAAAGTTTGATTTCAGTACCCTTTTCAGAAGACTATCCGAAGAGGGAGAAACTGATCTTATCTTTACAATAGAAGCACATTCAAGGGAAGAGGCCGAAGACTCCCTGAAGTTTTTCAAGGATAGAGCACCTTTACCATGACCATTGCATCTTCCTTCGGAAAACTGTAGTAGCCCCGTCTCAATCCTATCCTCCTGAACCCCAGGGACTCGTATAGCCTGAGAGCCGGATGGTTCGATGGTCTGACCTCGAGAAAGAGGTTTCTGATACCACTTCCCCTGAGCATATCAAGGATATAAACCATCATGGATCTTCCCACTCCTCTTCTCCGCCATAGCGGACTCACTCCAAAGGTGAGGAGGTGGGCCTCATCCAGAACCATTGAGACACACAGGTATCCTATAACCTCACCTCCTGCATCTGCAACCACACACTCAGTCAGGGGGTTCTGGAGTTCAGACCTGAAGGAGAGCTCCGACCATGGAGAGGGAAATGAGTTTCTCTCAATCTCGGAAACGATCGGGATGTCCCACGCATCCATCTTTCTTATCCTGTAATGCATCGCCGGTTTCATCCGCTCAGGACATAGATGGCAGGGACAGATACTCCTCCCTTTCACAGCGGCTGATACCGGTCTCGAGAGGAAAGGCAAGAAAAAATGTACTCCCCCTGCCCTCGGCAGATTGAAGGGTTATCTTCCCCCCGTGTGATTCAATAATCCACTGGGTGATTGACAGCCCCAGGCCGGCCCCTCCAGAGGCCCTCGACCGGGCCCTGTCAAGTCGGTAAAACCTCTGAAAAACCTTTTCCTGCTCTTCCCCTGGAATACCCGGCCCTGAGTCGCTTACGGCCACGAGGATAGATGAGTTGGTGCAGGAGGTCCGAACACTGATAACACCACCGGGAGGCGTGTATTTTATTGCGTTGTCGAGAAGGTTGCTGATCGCCTGATCTATGAAACCCTGATCCCCGAAGAACTCAAGAGGTTCGTAATATTCCTCTCTGAATACGATCCCCTTTTCGGCAATCATCCCCTTCAGTCTGTCCACGATCCCCTGGACAAGTTCATTAAGATCAAACCATTCCCTTCTCATCTCGATTATGTTGTAGTCGGCACGGGAGAGAAGGAGGAGATTTTCGGCTATACCCTGAAGCCTGTTTACCTCATCAAGGCTTCGCCTCAGCACATCCCGGTATTCCTCCGATGTCCGGTTTCTTCTGAGGGCAACCTCTATGCTCCCCTTGAGTGCAGTCAGAGGGGAACGGATCTCATGGGCAACATCAGAGGTAAACCTTCTGTGACTTTCTATCTGTTTCATATTTTCCTTCTGCATCTCCATGAAGGCCTCCAGGATGTCATCCATCTCTTCCTCATCCATAACATTGTAAAGAGGTTCGCCAGCCTTCATCATCCTGATTCTCTGGACGATCCGGTCAACCGGCATGAAAGAGAGTCTTGCCATGAAGAGGGCTGTAAGAAACAGGCCTAGCGGAAGGAGTAAATAGCCAGAAGGATGGGGATAGACTCCCAGCATATATGAAGAAGCAGAGATAACCGCAAGGATTAAGGTATAGACTAAAGCAAACCGGATTCTTAAGGACTTAACCATCTTCCCGGATCATGTATCCGGCACCTCGGACGGTCCTGATCAGTTTCTTCTCATATTCCCTGTCTATCTTGTCACGAAGAAAGTTTATATGAACATCCACAACATTGGTTGCCGGGTCAAAATCATAACCCCAGACATTCTTCAGTATCTCAGCACGGCTCATCACCTTGTTCTTGTTCCTGAGGAGGAATTCAAGCAAGGCGAACTCTTTTGGCCTCAGATATATCTCACGTCCTGCCCTTGTGACCTTCCTCTTCAAGGAATCGAGCTTCAGGTCGGCACAATGCAGGGGCTCCACCGAGAGGGACTTTCTCCTTATGAGCGCTCTGATCCGTGCGAGGAGTTCATCAAAGGAAAAGGGTTTTGTCAGGTAGTCATCGGCCCCGCTGTCAAGACCTTTCACCTTGTCCTCCACTGTATCCTTTGCCGTAAGCATAAGGATGGGCGTGATAATCTCTTTCATTCTGATCAGCTTGCAGAGGTCTATCCCGTCGACACCTGGAAGCATGATGTCGAGGATCATCAGATCATACTCGCCTGATGTAGCCTTTACAAACCCATCCTTCCCGTCATGGGAGACATCAACAACAAATTCCTCCTCTTCAAGACCCCGTCTGATAAAGTCTGCTACATTCTCTTCATCTTCCACCAGGAGTATCTTCATCATCACACCTCACTTTCCTGAACTCCTCCCTTCATCAGAGATGACCCTCTGTAGGCGGGAGATTTGCAATTTCGTTATAGTCCTGGTCTTGAGTGAAATACCTCCTGAACTACTATCCCTTATATTTTATCAAAATCCTTTCAATATTTACCTTGCTGGTGTTAAAATATAAGTCATCCTCAACCTTATCCCTGATCAGGGATAAGGTTGAGGACACTTCTCATCGGAGCGAACAAGAGAACGAGGGGCGATGGATGTTACCGGCCTCTGTCTCCTGCCCCGCAAAGGGAGCAATGACCGCTCCAAAAAAAATCGCAAGGAGGTGAACCATGCCGAGGAAGAACTATTTCTTTACTTCTGAATCCGTCACTGAAGGACATCCGGACAAGGTTGCAGACCAGATCTCCGATGCCATACTTGATTCCATTTTATCAGAAGACCCGACTGGAAGAGTGGCCTGCGAAACATTGGTCACCACGGGATTGGCCTTTGTCTCAGGCGAAATCACCACAAGCTGTTATGCCCCGATTCCTGACCTCGTAAGGGAAACAATCCGGGATGTTGGTTACACACGGGCAAAGTACGGTTTTGACTATGAGACCTGTGCCGTAATAACCGCCATTGACAGACAGTCCGGTGACATAGCCATGGGAGTGGATGTAGGCGGAGCCGGTGACCAGGGGTTGATGTTCGGCTTCGCCTGTAACGAGACCCCCGAACTCATGCCCCTCCCGATCATGCTCGCCCATAAACTCGCCCTCCGGCTCGCAGAGGTCAGGAAAAAGGACATCCTCGGGTATCTCAGGCCCGACGGAAAAACGCAGGTCACTATCGAGTACAGGGACGGCCGCCCCTTCAGGATCGATTCCGTAGTTGTGTCGGCCCAGCATAACCCTGACATAACCCTTAAGGAACTCAGGGCTGATATTATCGAAAAAGTGGTCAAGCCTGTCGTTCCACAGGACCTCCTTGATGAAGAACAGGTGAAATACCACATAAACCCGACCGGAAGGTTCGTTATTGGAGGCCCAATGGGAGATACCGGACTGACCGGTCGGAAGATCATCGTCGACAGCTATGGCGGTGTAGCAAGACACGGCGGAGGATGTTTTTCCGGAAAAGACCCTACAAAAGTGGACCGTTCCGGGGCATACATGGCAAGGTATATCGCCAAGAATATAGTTGCAGCAGGTATAGCCGAGAGGGTTGAGGTCCAGATCGCCTATGCCATAGGAGTTCCGGAGCCAGTATCAATCCTGGTTGACCCTTATGGAACCGGAAAGATACCTCATGGAGAGATTGTAAAGATCGTGAGAAAGAACTTCGATCTCACCCCGAAGGGGATTA
>CAZITN010000132.1:0-3814 GCA_964542175.1 uncultured Thermodesulfovibrio sp.
AGGGCGATGGAGAAGATACACTTTGAGGGGATGCACTACAGGAAGGACATAGCCAGCAGGGCGATCGGGAGGGAGTAAAGAACAGGTTGAGGCAGAGAAAATAGCGTGCAGAGTAAAGCGGGTAGGGAGCAGAAAGCCAGGTTGAGGCTGAATAGCCCGATAACCTACTGACTTAATGACCTAATGACTTCCAGTGAATACAACCACCCTCTCTATCCCGTCCAGGTCAGAAACTGTCCTTAAATGCCTGTAGCCAGCCTCCAGGCCCAACTCACGGACCGGTACTGCCTGTCCCAGACCGATCTCAATGAAGAGTTGTCCTTCTTTTTTCAGATGGTTCCGGCCTCCGAGGATTATCTTCCTGATGAGATCCAGCCCGTCGGCACCTCCGTCAAGGGCCACGGGAGGTTCAAACCCCGCCACCTCACGCTGTAAACCAGGTATCTCGGCAGTCCTCACATAGGGAGGGTTTGAGACAATGATATCGAATTTCCTATCCCCTGCAGGTTCGTAAAGATCCCCCTCAAGGAAGGAGAGGTTCTCCACCCCGAGCCTCTCAGCATTCAATCGGGCATATTTCAGGGCTTCTCTTGATGAATCAATTCCTGTAACTTCTGCATTCGGGAGCCTCAGTGCAATGGAGATGGCGATACAGCCCGAGCCGGTCCCGAGGTCAAGAACGTAGGGAGACCTGATGCCGGTCTTTTCGACAATGGCAAGGAGTTCCTCGACGAGCATCTCCGTCTCCGGCCTGGGTATAAGGACACCCGGGCCGACCAGATACTCCTCTCCGAGGAAATCAACCCGGCCTGTTATATACTGGAGGGGTTCGCCGGTGAGTCTTCTCTTTACGATTTCATTGACGCGTTCAATGGATTCCCGGCTGACAGTGGGATTGTGGGTATAGATTTCGGACCGGGAAAGGCCGGTTGACTCTGTTATGATGATCTCTGCTTCCCGGGCGTATTCAGATACACCCCCCTCCTTCAGCCGGGAGGAGACCTCCCTCATCAGGTCAAGCACTTTGAGCAGTTCAGACCCACTTTCCAGTTGCATTAAATTCTACCGTAAAGGCAGGGGGTGGCCCCTTTCGGAGCCTTCTCACCCTGTCTCTATATCCGGAATTACACCTTAATGAAGACACCATGCCGGTCTCCTGTTTTTTTCCAGCATTAGAATGAAGAACCCTACGGCCACGATACGGGCAAGCAAGACCGCATGGTATCTTCGATATGTAAGGAAAGTTTTTGGTTTTATCTCATTCGCTCGCTTACCCCGTGTGGCAAGACCACCGAGACAATGACACTTGCCGAAAGGTGCGAAGCACCTGGAGGCAAGAATCACAATCAAATCAGTTGATTCCCTGCATTGAGATGCCGAAGGCAGATCATGCACTCGCTGTGCATATTCAGGCAACCTTCTTGAGTTCTTCCATCTGGAAATGGGTGATCAGGGCATCGATGAGCTCGTCGATCTCTCCTTCCAGAATCTGTGGCAGCTTCTGAATCGTGAGCCCGATTCTGTGATCGGTCACCCTGTTCTGGGGGAAATTGTAGGTCCTTATCCTCTCACTCCTGTCCCCTGAGCCGACCTGGGATTTCCTTGTCTCAGAGATCTCCTGCTCCTGCTCCCTGATCATTATTTCGTAAAGCCTCGCCCTGAGTACCTTCATCGCCTTTACCCTGTTCTTGTGCTGGGAACGCTCATCCTGGCACTGGACAACGATCCCTGTAGGAAGATGGGTGATCCTTACGGCTGATGAGGTCTTGTTCACATGCTGGCCTCCTGCACCGGAGGCCCTGTAGGTATCTATCTTCAAGTCCTTTTCGTCAATCCTCACATCCACGTCCTCTGCCTCCGGAAGGACTGCAACAGTGGCTGCCGAGGTATGTATTCGTCCTGATGTCTCGGTATCGGGAACCCGCTGGACCCTGTGGACCCCGCTTTCATACTTCAACCTGCTGTATGCCCCCTTTCCCTGTATGAGTGCAACGACCTCCTTCAGCCCGCCTATACCTGTAGGGCTTGAATCTATAACCTCCACCTTCCAGCCCTTCTTCTCGGCATACTTTGCATACATCCTGAAGAGGTCTGCTGCAAAGAGTGCGGCCTCATCCCCTCCGGTGCCTGCCCTGATCTCAACAATCACATTCCTTTCATCCCGGGGATCCTTGGGTAGCAGAAGTATCTTCAGCCTCCGCTCCAGTTCGGGAAGACGACCCTTCAGTTCCTCCAGTTCCTCGCTGGCAAGTTCCTTAAGTTCTGGATCGTCACTCTTAATGATCTCCTCCGCCTCGGCAATCCCCTCTATAACCTCTCTGTACTCCCTGAAGGAATCCACAACAGGCTTCAGGTCGGCAAGCTCCTTGGAAAGACGCGTATAGTTATTCATGTCCTTCATCGTCTCCGGGTCGGAGAGCTTGCGGCCCAGTTCTTCGTACTTTTCCTCTATGGCGCTCAGTTTATCAATCATCTTCACTATCCATCACAAGCCCAATGGCGGCTATTGCTACCTCCACCTGATCCCGATCAGGCTCCCTCGTTGTCAGTCTCTGCAGAAAGAGCCCAGGCACAGAGAGGATTGAGAGGAGTTTTATATCACTTCTCCTGGCCGAAAGTTTCAGCATCTCATAGGATATCCCTGCTATCAAGGGGATCAGGACGAGGCGGGAACCGAATTTCATCATGAAGGCCCAGTCCTTGGGGATCAGAGAAAAGACCAGAATGCTCACCAGCATCACTATCAGGAGAAAGCTGGTCCCGCACCTGGGATGATGGGGGCTGAACTTCTCCAATACATTTTCAGGCTCCAGGGCTTCGCCCCTTTCGTAGGCATGAATCACCTTGTGTTCTGCACCGTGATACTCATAGATCCTTCTCATTTCCTTCCACAAACCGATAGCTGTTACATAAAGCAGGAATATTCCCACCCTGATCAGGCCGTCCACAAGGTTGAAAAGGAGGGAACTCTCCTCAACCAGAGGGAGAACAAGCCCGATAAGCCTGGTTACATAGAGTGGCAGGAAGATGAAGAGGCCGATCCCGAGGAGAAGGGAAAAGCCGATGGTCAGCCCTATCGCAAGGGGGCTCAGCCCTCCGCCCGACTCCTCGTCCTCATAGACCGTTGATGCAGAGAAGTCTATCGCCTTGATACCGAGGACAAGGGCCTCCACGAGGGCCACCACCCCTCTGAGAAGGGGCTTTTTGAGAAAGGGATGGCGTTTTTTCAGGGGTTCGGACTTTGAGTAGACCTTTCCCTTGAGGTCTCTTACAGCAACAGCCCACTTTTCAGGTCCTCGCATCATGACACCCTCGATAACTGCCTGACCACCCACATTTTTAGCCGCATCGGTGCTCTCCCGGGCCGGGGAGAGGAAAAGGGCCTCTGTAAGACCGACAGCCATCCTTACCATCAATGACCGTCTGGCCCGAAGTTCTCTCACACCCTTTTTATCTTGCAGTGATTCTCTCATATGCATTCATTATTCGTCCTGGCTAATCCCGACTGCAGAAACAGAAAAGCCGTCGGCCTTTCTCGGGTTCCACGGATCTGTGGAAGCCTCTGCTGCTCGACGGCTGGTCTCTGCTACTTTCCGTGCTTGGCGTACTTCTTGCGGAACTTCTCCACCCGGCCTTCCGTATCCAGCATCTTCTGCTTACCGGTAAAGAAGGGGTGACACCTGGAACAGATATCCACCTGGATCTTCTGTATTGTCGACCTTGTGGTAAAGGTCTCTCCGCAGGCACATACTACCTGGGCCTCTTTATACTCCGGATGAATTCCCTCTTTCAATTTCCTGACCTCCTTGAACCT
>CAZITN010000133.1:0-3762 GCA_964542175.1 uncultured Thermodesulfovibrio sp.
CAATATCCAGGCAAGGGAGAGCTTTGCAGCGAGGGTCACCTTGTGGCATATCCCCGAATAGAAGGCTATGAGGTCAGGAGAAGACCCTTCAGGTCTCATATAATAAAGCATGATCAGAGAGAATCCGCTCACAGCAAGAAAGGCAGTGGCTATGTCATGGGAATAACCTGTCACCATCACAAGGATATCTTTCATCCTTATAAATATAACATGAGACTGATAGGGATGGTCAATCCGGGCTGGAAAAACAGAGGGTTTGCATTGTTCATTCCCTCTGATTCTGAGAACCAAGGTACTCCGACAGTTTCCTCTGGAGGCTCTCTTTATTGAAGTATTTTTTCGTCTTTTCAACTACGATCCCATTCCTGTCAATAATAAAGGTTGCAGGTACGCTCTTTATATCCCCGAAGTCATGCCGCACCCGTTCACTAATCCTTACAATGGGATAGGTAACGCCCAGTTCACTTAAAACAGAATCATCTATATCGTCAATAGCCACACCGATAAAGGCTATATCTTCTCCCGTGTACCCATCAAGAAACTCCTGAAAGAGTCGGAGTTGTTTCTTGCAGGGCGGGCACCAGTCAGCCCAGAAACTGATGACCACCACCTTCCCCTTATAATCGGAGAGACTCACCATCCTGCCCCTCAAGTCGGCAAGATCGAGGGCCGGAGCCCTCTCCCCGACCTGGGGATGCAGTTTCTCAAAGGGGGTCCTGTTCATGAAATAGAATCCCCCTATGGCGAGGACGATAATAACCACTCCTGATATAAGTATGGCCTGCTTACCTTTCAACATAACCTCCCTTTCGTCATCCTTGAGTCTAAAGCCACAACTTGAGAAGCCTTTGAATTTTCTGATATTATACAGAGGCAAACATCAAATTTTCCATGAGGAGGTCACAAATCATGAGAAGTCTCAAAAGCTTTCTGATCATCATGATCTTTCTGGGCCTTATATCATTCTCAGGCAGAACTTCTGCTGACCAGACACTCCCGATGCTCAGGGTAGGCCATGTTGGACACGATCACCAGATAGCCCTGTATGTGGCTGCCGAGGCAGGGGAGAAACTGAAAAAGGACTACGGTGTCTATCTTAAGAAACTCAAGGAACAGGAGGTTTATGACCTCTACGAAGGAGACACCCCCGTGGCAAGGCTTCAATTTATAAAGGTCGGCGGTGGGTCAAAGATGCCCGCAGCCCTGGAGCAGGGGCACATCGAGGTTGGACTCGGAGGCCTTGGCCCAACAGCAAAATTCATTGACAAGGGTGCCCCTCTGAAGGTACTCCTGCCACTCAACAACGACGGTGACGCCCTTGTCCTGAAGAACGACTTCCCTGCCTCCTCATGGAGGGAGTTCATAGATGTTGTAAAAAAATCGGAAAAACCAATAAGAATCGGCTACAAGGCCCCCATGGCCGTTGCATACATGATCCTGACAAGGGCACTCAAAGAAGAAGGGATTCGTTACGGCCAGGAACCAGCCGGGCCTGACGGGAAACCTGTCCAGGTCATAACCGTGAACCTCCATGGGCTTAAAAACGCCCTCCCCTCCCTTGAAAGCGGCGTGGTTGATGGAGTTGTTGTGAATGAACCCATGGTATCCATCCTGGAACACAAAGGGGTCGGCAAAAGGGTAGCAGACCTCTCGGAACTTCCCCCGGAGGGCAAGTGGGAAGGACATCCCTGCTGTGTTGTGGCATCAACAGAAGAGGCACTCAATAAGAAAAAGGGAATAATAGTCTCTCTTTTGAAGGTGATCTCAGCTGGTGCAGACCTGATGAAGAGAAACATAGAGAATGCCTTTTCGGCAGAGGCAAAATGGACAAAGACAAAGCCAGAGGTGGGGAGAAAGAGTATTCCCAATGTCAGTTATGTGATAAAGCCTGACAATGACTGGCTCAGGGGTGTAAAGACATGGACTGAACTCATGCAGAGTTCCGGCCACTTCAAAAAGAGACTGAAGGGAAAGTCTCCTGAAGAGGTACAGGCGGCGATCCTTGACCTTGAACCAGCCCATGAGGCATTGTCCTCACTCAGGCTCTATTCAGAAGCAAAGTGAACAGATGGTATGACCGGCTCTGGGGCCGGTTGCTCCTGGGTTCAATACTCCCGGGTTCTCTTATACTCGCATGGTGGTATGGGATCAGGGTGGGAACCGCGGTGGTTCCCACCTTTGGTGAGGTCTGGGAGGTTCTGACCCATCCCTTTACCCCTCCTGAAGACCTGGCTACGAGATCCCTCGCCTTCTCCTTCATGATGACCATGATCCGGCTCTCCCTCGGGTTCGGTCTCGGCATTATAACGGCCATCCCCCTCGGTTTTTTCGCAGGCAGGTACAGACCAGTGCACAGGATACTCAACCCCCTTGTCCAGATGGCCCGGCCAATCAACCCCATAATCCTCCTCCCGATCGCAACGGTGCTTTTCGGTCTCTCATCTCTGGGCACGGTACTATACGGAGGAATGGAGGCATGGAGGCATGACATACTTGATCAGGTCCAGATCGCCATGATCTTCATACTCTGGTGGGGTGCATTCTTTCCTGTTTTTCTGAGTGCCCTCCACGGGGTAAGATCCGTAAGGCGTTCCCATATAGAGATGATGAAGCTCATGGGGGCAGGGGAATCCCAGATCTTCCTGAAAGTCATACTCCCTCACTCTCTCCCTTACATTGCCAATGGGATGCGTGTTGCCCTTGGGGTAACCTGGCTTGTACTGATCGCCGCAGAGATCTTCCCGGGAACAAGAAGCGGCCTCGGTTACATGCTATGCACGGCATGTAAGACCTCGGATTACCAATATACCTTCTCCGCCCTGATAGTGATAGGGATTGTGGGCTTCCTTCTTGACTCCCTCATAGCAGGCATTGAAACAAGACTGAGCTACTGGAAGACCATGGAGAGATAGTACCATGAGCAGGGCCGCCTTTCAACTCATAAACGTCAGCAAAACCTATACAACCGATAGAGGCTCAAAAATAGAGGCCATCAGTGATATCACCATAAGTGGTGAGTATGAGAGCATAACCTGCCTGGTCGGTCCCACCGGCTCAGGGAAATCCACCATCCTCAGGCTTCTTGCGGGGCTTGAAAGGGCCGGGAAAGGAGAGGTTTTCCTGGGTGGGAGGAACCCTGAAGAGATGATCGGCTCTATCGGGTTCCTGACACAGTTTCACAACCTGCTTCCCTGGCTTAAGGTAGAGGATAACATCACCCTTCCCTTGAAGATCAGGGGAATTGAGAAGAAAAGGAGAAAGAAAAGGGGGCTGGATATAGCAGCACTCCTCGGCCTTTCAGATTTTCTCAGTCTCCACCCACACGAACTCTCCGGCGGGATGGCTCAAAGGGTGGCCCTGGGAAGGCTCCTCGCATCAGAGACCCCCTTCTGGCTCCTTGATGAACCCTTTTCATCCCTTGATGAAAAGACCACTCACCAGCTCCAGAATCTGCTTCTCCAGATTATTAAGGGAAGAAAAATCTCCCTCCTTTTCGTGACCCACTCCATCGACGAGGCTGTCTATCTCGCCGACAGGGTGATTATTCTCTCTTCTTCACCAGGACGGGTAACAGAAGTAATCGACGTCCCGATGAAAAGGCCAAGAAACAGGCTGGGAAGGGAATATGCCGATTTACTGGAACGGATCAGGAGAAACATAGAATCTGCAATAGAGTATGGAAACGGAAAACCCTGGTGAGGGATCAGGATGAGCGATATCACACACTCTGTGGCTTTTAAACCTGACAATCCTGCAGATAAC
>CAZITN010000134.1:0-3756 GCA_964542175.1 uncultured Thermodesulfovibrio sp.
TTCATATACTCCGGCTCGTCTCCCAGTCTGCCATGAGGCTGACGGGAGATCTGGACCTGAATTTGCCGGTCACATTCAGGTTCCTGATATTATGATAGACCTTGAGTGTGTTCTTGCTCTCTGCCTCCTCTATGTTTATTGAGATGGAGTACCTGCCAGGAGTAAGGGGAAATTCCTCAAAGTGTACCCTTATATCCTTTGGGGAGGAATCACCCTTTATCTCGCAGCCACAGAGCAGAGAATCAGTAGCTGCCACATTAACGAAATCACGATCATGGATGGTTATGTTGAGCCGGAGGGGTTTGTTGTCACCAGCGGGATATAGCTTGAAACAGAGGGTGAAATTACTCCCGTGCTCTACCGTGAAGGTACCGTTTCCCTCTGTGGCACCATCCTCCTTCAGGAAGAAGACTCCCTCGATGGATACCAGACCCCCGCCTGTCACACTCTGATCATCTGATACGGCATAGGAATAGTAATAGTCAATACCCTCTGCCACATCATCGCCATAATAAACAACCCTGCCATTGTCAAGGACCAGGAGGTCAGTACATACCCGGGCAATCTTGTGCATGAAGTGGGATACAAAGACAATAGCAGTATCTGAGGAGAGTTTATCTATCTCCTTATAGCACTTGGCCTTGAAATTTCTGTCTCCCACTGCCAGTATCTCATCAAGAAAGAGTACATCCGGCTTCACAGCAATGGCAATGGAAAACCCCAGGCGTACTTTCATGCCTGATGAATAAGTGGATACCGGTGCATCTATGAACTCCTCAAGGCCCGAAAAGTCAATGATGCTATCCAGTTTCCTGTCAATCTCTTGCTTGTTCATACCCAGGATGGACCCGTTTATGTATATGTTTTCAAGCCCGGTCATATGGGGATGAAAACCCGCGCCAAGAGAGATCAGGGCAGAAGCCCTCCCCCGGAGTCTCACCTCTCCTGTGTCAGGGGGAAAAATTCCGCTTGCAACCCTCAGGAGGGTGGTCTTTCCTGATCCATTTGTGCCTATTACACCAAGGACCTGTCCTTTCCGAAGGCTGAAACTCACATCCCTGAGCGCCCAGAACTCACCCTTTCTCAACGTAGTGGTATCCGGACTTATTCCGACAAGGTTTTTGGAAAGATCAACAAGACCGTAGAACATATTCAACTTCAGGTGCTTGCAGAATTTTTTGGAGATATTCTTCACCTCAACCGAGGAGGGGGCCTTTTTCAGGATCTGGAACTCCACCGGCTTTATGGTCTGCTCCGTACTGCTTTCCATCATATCATCCTCTCAATGAGTCTCTTCTCGGAAACAAAAAACAGCCGCCATGAGATCAGGAACATGAGAAAAGAAATACCTCCAAATATGAAGAACATCTTCGTGTCATAAAGTCGGCCATAAATTATTATGTCACGGGCAGAACAGATTAAATAGGTCAGCGGATTCCACTTGATAAGGGTCTTCACCCACTCAACCTCTATCTTATCTGAGTAGATCAGAGGGGTGGCATACATAAGAAGCCCCATACTCCGGCTGATTATCCTCTTGATATCAACCGCCACTATGGATATCATGGAGACTATAAGCCCGATTGAGGCCCCCAGGAAGAACATGGGGAGTATTACGAGTGGAAAGAAGACTATCTTCCAGGAGGGTGTGATCCCGAAGACCAGAAGGAAAAGCAGGTTCATGACCAGAACAATGGCAAAATTTGTAAGCCTCATGGTGGTCTGCTTGAAAAGAAGTGCCTCGTGTGAAAAGTTGATCTGCATTATCAGGCCCTTGCCGGCACTCAGGGTGTTTGAAGCAGCACCGTAAAAACCCATAAAGAGCCCCCACATGGATGTCCCTATAAGCACATAGGCCGGGTAGGGGATTCCCACATCACCTGGTTTGAGCAGGCCGGCTTGCTGGAAAAAGACCCAGGAAATGATCCCTGCAAGGGGAGAAATGAATATCCATGTCATGCCAAGGTAGGATTTTTTAAACCTGCCGAAGTAATCCCTTTTGAAGAGTTGCCAGATCAGAAACCTGGCACGGATTATATTCCTGGCAATGATGACCCAGCTTTTCCAGAGGCTTATACCATGCCTCTCGCCGGGAGTGAAAACCATCAGGTGTTCTTCTGGATTTTTTTTATTGTTGGTCATTTGTATATGGACTCTGTTTAATAAATGCTTGGCAGTCTTAACCTGTTATTATAATCTATCTCCAACATGTTACTCTACTACCTGATTGAGGCTGTGCGTAACTTTAAGCATTAATCTGAACTTCATCCTTTCCTCTTCTCCCTCCTTGTCCGGAAGTTTACCCAGTTTCCTGACAGGGCCGAGGTTTTCTACCTTCAATCCATATCTGTCTGCAAGACTCTCATAAAATGTAACCGGCCTCTTGACAATAGGAAACCCCTTCCACTCACCATCAGGCGTTGGCTCTGTGTTTATATTGCCAAAGAATAATCCTTCCCTTTTGAGGAGTCTTGCAACTGCCCTGAAGCAGGAATCTGCTATCTCGTCTTTCATGTGTATCAACACGGCATAAGCCCATATGTAATCAAAGCCAACCGGGTGATCAAACTGATCCAGGTTCTCGCATACAATCAGTTCCGGCTCCTTGTACTGAAGACCGGCATCTGAAGTTCCTTTCTTCCCTCATCAAGGACAAAATCCCTTACCTCAATACCGTAGTAATGTCCTTTATCAAGGTAGTCTATAATCGGGATACCCCCTCTCAGTGTTCCGCATCCTATGTCCAGGAGGTAATGTTCAGGCTTCAACCCCTGTTTCTTCAGAAAATCAATCTGAAACCTCCTCTTGAGTTCCCAGCCTTCCGGCGCCCCCACATGGGAATGCCTCTCAGTTGAGGCCTTCTTTGACCGGAACAACCTCCTAATCAATCTCATACCCCAGTTCCTCGAGCAGGTCGCCCGCTATTTTCATGAATTTATTCTTGTCCTCTTCTGTCATTTCTCTCTTCCACCTGAAGAGATTATTCCTGTCAGGTGGCATCAGGGTCTTTTCATGGATCTTTAGTCTATTTTTTCTGGAAAGAGCAGTATTGTTCTTGTTTGCAGGAAAGTCCTTAAGTTCATTCAACCTCTCCTCAGCCCTCTTGTAGTAGTTCAGCATCTCATCAGAATAGGGGAGACCTAAATAATCAACCACCCTTATAAGTACAGCCTCAGGGTTCATCACAAGGTCTTCATATCGTAGCTCCATGTAATACTTGAGCCTTTTTGTCTCCGCCCTTGCCGTCAGGATTAGATCCCTCCAGTCCATTGCAAGTTGTTCCACAGTCTGTTCCCTTCCAAGCCAGCATCCCTTTCTGGAAAGAACGGTATCCCTGCCGTCTCTGATTATATGAATGAAATGTGCCTCAGGAAACACCCGTGCTATACGCCTCATCATCATGACATAACCAGGAGTCTTGTCACCCCACCGGGGCTTTTCCATCTTCTCAGCGTACAACCTGTAGAAGACGATCAGTCCATTACGCATGTTGAACTCATCAAGCCTCTCTACGGCTCCTTTGAAGGCATCACTGTCAAGCCCGAAATCAGGCCATCTTCTATGCCCTGTAATGAAGTTTACAAACCTTTCAGGTGTTAATCTGCCTCTGTCTTCAATCTTGAAGAGTCCCCTCATAAAGTGGGTTTCCGGAGGTATGGTCAGGTCCGGATGTGAGTCAAGCATCAACCTCAGAAGGGTTGTGCCTGAACGGGGTACACCAACTATAAAAGGTATGGGAGGAAGTTTTCCTGTCAT
>CAZITN010000135.1:0-3742 GCA_964542175.1 uncultured Thermodesulfovibrio sp.
TAATGAAAGATTCAGACCCCACCCCGGAAATGACACAGGCAGGGAAGGCTCCGTGAGTGCACACCCCTTGCTTCAGGGGAAATTTAATGCAACTGTAAGGTTGATCAGGTTCCTTGTGGAGTATGAACCTCAACGTTGCATAAAGAGGCAGGGGGCCATGCCCTCAAACCCTTCCAAAACCGATGAGATATTATAAGGTTGAGGGTAGAACGAGACATATCAGCAGGTGAGGTTCTGGTTCAGATAATGTTACCTTACGCAAAGGTATCGCTGGAAGGGTTTTCGGTCATAACCCCCTGCCATTTCTATGCAGTTTTATACAACTGTAAGGTGAAGACAAGGTAATGGGGGGATAGGTTGATGCCCCCTGATCTATATGATAAGCCTGTCCAGTATGTAAAGGGAATCGGTCCAAAAAGGGCAAGGCTCCTTGCCCGCCTCGGAATCGAAACCATCCTTGATGCCCTGTACTACCTCCCCTGCCGTTATGAAGACCGCCGGAACATAAAAAGGATTGCCGACCTCTCCCCTGAGACCTTCCAGACTGTGGAAGGGCGGGTTGTGGCCAAGGAGGTCCAGAATACAAGGAGGGGGCTGAAGATTTTTGAGCTCCTCCTCAATGACGGGACAGGGCTCATAAAGGGAAAGTGGTTCAATCAACCCTATCTTGACCGTGTCTTCAAGGTTGGAGAAAGGGTCCTTCTCTCTGGAACGGTCAGGAGAGACTATCGGTGGGGGGTGGGCTGGGAGATACTTAATCCTGATTACGAGGCATTCCCTGAAGAAAGCGGGAGGGAGAATATCCATACCTCAAGAATCGTTCCTGTTTACAGGGTTACTGAAGGGCTCGGGCAGAGGGCGATGAGGGCCATGATGTTTTCCATAATCGGGTCTGTTAGCGGGAGGCTTACTGAGTATATGCCAGAGGAGATATTGAGAAGTACCGGCCTTCCCGGGATAGAGGCTTCCTTCAAAAACATCCATTTTCCTTCGGAAGAAGTGGATCTGGAGAGTCTCCAGAAGATGGACAGCCCCTTTCACCGGAGAATCGCCTTCGACGAACTCATCTGTCTTGAGACCGGCCTTGCCGTACTCAGAAGGGGCCGGGCCGGACTCAGAGGCATCTCCTTCAGCGGGGAGGGTGGGCTTGTGAGGGAGGTTCTAAGGAGACTTCCCTTCGAGCTTACAGGCGCCCAGAGGAGGGTCCTCAGGGAGATTTTCGATGATATGGCTGCGCCAAGGCCGATGAACAGGCTTATCCAGGGTGATGTAGGTTCGGGAAAGACCATTGTAGCCCTGCTGGTGATGCTTAATGCCGTCCAGTCAGGATATCAGGCAGCTATAATGGCTCCGACCGAGATACTGGCGGAGCAGCATTACCGGAACATGGCAGAACTTCTGAAGGGGGTTGATGTCAGGATCGCACTTCTGACAGGAAGTCTGAAGGACCGTCCCACTGAAGGGATAAAAAACGGGGATGTTCAGATAGTAGTGGGCACGCATGCCCTTATTCAGGAGGGGGTAGCGTTCAGGAACCTTGGGCTTGTTGTGATTGATGAGCAGCACCGCTTTGGCGTTCTCCAGAGGGCCTCTCTGAGGAAGAAGGGGCTGAATCCTGATGTCCTCGTGATGACGGCTACCCCCATACCCCGGACCATGGCACTTACGCTCTACGGAGATCTTGACACCTCCGTGATTGACGAACTCCCCCCGGGGAGGAAACCAGTGAAGACGCGGCTCTTCTTTGAAAAGGAGAAGTCCCGGCTATATGATTTCATCAGGAATGAGATCAGAAAGGGCAGGCAGGCCTATATAGTCTACCCTGCGATAGAGGAATCGGAAAGATTGAACCTCCGTTCAGCCATCCCGGCAAAGGATGCCCTTGAGAGGATCTTCCCGAAGTTCAGGATAGGCCTTCTTCATGGGAGGATGAGACCGGGGGAGAGGGAAGAGGTGATGAAGGCTTTCAAGGCAGGAGAGGTTGATATACTGGTGAGTACCACCGTTGTGGAGGTGGGGGTGGATGTCCCCAATGCCACCATAATGCTTATAGTCCATGCCGAGAGGTTCGGACTCTCCCAGCTACACCAGTTAAGGGGAAGGGTGGGGAGAGGGGCAGATCAGTCCTGGTGTTTTCTCCTTGCTTATGGCAGACTCTCTGATGAAGCGCTCCAGAGGCTCAGGGTAATGGTAAAATATACCGATGGCTTCAGGATAGCAGAGGAGGATTTCAGACTGAGAGGTCCAGGTGAACTCTTTGGGACAAGACAGTCGGGATTGCCGGACCTGAGGGTGGCGGACCTGACAAGGGCGGGTGATCTGCTTATTCAGGCAAGACAGGAGGCATTCAGGCTTGTTGAAAAGGATCCCTTACTTGAGGGGAGCCCCGGATTGAGGGGACAGGTGGAGAGGTTCTGGCGGGAAAAGATGGAGATTTTCCGGACGAGCTGAAGCAGCATGGTGAGCGGACATAGAGGTCTTTCTGGTCAGGGCGGGTAAAGGCGTTTCGTAATCCCATTTAATGCAATGGAGATAAATTAAAAAATAGAATGATTAACTCCTCTTCGGTGGAGTGCCTGGCAGTTGATGTGACGACAATTCGGTATTGCTGAAATGGATTTACTCACCGCCTCCACCCGCCCTGACAGAGACGGGATGAAGAGTGGTTTGACTGGCTGAATAATGCTCCAAAATAAGGAGGTTTTGATATGAATATAGTTCAGGCAAGGGACTGGTTCAGTCAGGGAGTCTTCAGGGTACTATCTTTATTCAGGCTTGTAGGGAGGCGCTTCAATATCGGGATCGCCTTGATCAGGCTCCTTTTCTTGGTGGATGAGAAAAAGAAGGAGAGGGACAGGATCTACAAGAAGATTGGTAAGAGGCTATCCGAGCTTGCCGAATCCCCACAGCATGACATACTTTCAGACAGTGAGATGAAGGAGTACATGGAGAAACTCAGGGAGGTTGAAGCTGAAATCTCCTCACTGAAAGAAAAGGCTGAGGCGCTGAATACCTTGGATGAAGAGGCAGATGAATGATATATGTAGCGGTATTTCTCTTCGGGCTCGTTGTCGGCTCCTTCCTGAACGTATGTATCTACCGGCTGCCGAGGGAGATCTCCATAGTCCGGCCTCCATCGGCATGTCCTGTCTGTAAAGAGCCCATCCGGCCCTGGGACAATATCCCTATCCTGAGTTACCTGATCCTTGGTGGAAAATGCAGGCACTGCCGGACCAGGATACCTCTCCGGTATCCCCTTGTGGAGTTTCTGAACGGGACAGCCTGGCTGGTGGTTCACTGGAGGTACGGTGTGACTCCCGGGTCCGTTCTGCTCATGGCCTTCTTTTCCGCCTTCATAGTTATTACATTCATAGATCTTGACTTCCAGATAATCCCTGACCTGATAACCCTCCCTGGAGCGGTGATTGCGCTTCTTGGAGGAATACTGCTGCTTGATGACCCTTTCAACAGGGGCCTTCCCCTTGGGTGGCAGAGTTCACTTATCGGGGCGGCTCTTGGTTTTGGTCTTTTCTATCTGATAGCCCTCTTGAGCAGGGGAGGGATGGGGGGCGGGGACATAAAGATGATGGCAATGGTGGGAGCGCTGACCGGTTGGAAGGGGGTCCTTCTGACCACATTCATTGGAAGCCTTGCCGGATCGATAATCGGCATATTCCTTGTTATCTTCAGGGGGAAGGGGAGAAAGAGCAAGGTCCCTTTTGGACCCTTTCTTGCCCTTGGA
>CAZITN010000136.1:0-3671 GCA_964542175.1 uncultured Thermodesulfovibrio sp.
ATGATGTGAAGGCCCATGGCCCTCTGCCTATAGAGCAAAATCTCTCAATTTAGGTAATCCTAAAGTTTTTCCCGCTGCTGTCCGATAAGGCATCAGGGAGAACAAGATGAATGGACCGAGGATCAGAGAGATTGTGAGTGTGCTGATGGAAAGCACCTTCTACTTCGATCTTCCCCTTCCTGAAAGGCTGGGACTGGTGAGGTACCTCCTCAATGCCGATGAATCACTGGAGATAATGGGCAGTTGAACTTATCAGGGATGGATGATCATGTAGAAGAAGGAGGCCTTTCTTCCGGTCTGCCTGTTGACACCGGTAACGGCTATCCTGTTCACAGGCCGCGTAACCCTGAAGGGGCCTTCAAGGACAAGTTTTCCCTCCGAAGGTTCGATGACCGGCCTTCTCCATCCGAACTCTGATATGTAGATCCCCATATTCCTGTACCTGTCCAGCCCTTCAACAATGACTTCTATTCTCTCGATCTCAGGGCTTGAAAGAAGTCCGAAGTCAGGTGAATGCTCCTTTAAGTAAAGCGGTTCCGTCTCAAGAAACTCCCGGAGCTTTTTCAGTTCTGCCCATCCTCCGACCAGGGGATCCCTGGGGATCAACAAAGGGTTGAAACTGTTGTTCAGACTCCCTGTATCCTGCGTAAAGGCCCCAATATAGTGATTATCCTTGAGAACTTGCATCATGGACCGGTTGTATTCACCGTAGGGATAGGAATAGATAAAGGGACGGTGGCCGACCAGTTCGGCAAACCGTTTTTCAGAACGGACAAGGTCATTCTTAAGTACCTGGAGGTATTCATTATCGGAGAGATCACTTCCCTTCCTGGCCAGGCGCCCGTGGGAGTAGGAATGATTCCCGAAGGTGACAAGGGGGTCCTCCCGCATCTCCTCAATCTGCTCCCGCGTAAGGTAATCGGGAAATCTACCAACGCCTTCCATATAGAGAAAGACGGTAAAGGGATAGCCATATTTCCTGAGTATGGGGTAAGCAACGGTGTAAGTGCTCCTGTATCCGTCATCAATGGTTATCACCACGGTCTTCGGTGGGATGGGACTCCGGCTCCTCATAAGTGAGAGGAGTTCCTCGATACTTATTACGGAGTAGCTGTTTTCTTTCAGGAAATCCAGGTGTTTTATAAAGGTATCCGATGAGATTGAAGTGGACGGGCTTTTTGGTTCGTCAAATTTGTGATAGATCAGAATGGTGGCGTAACCGTCTTTCCTGATTTCAGCATCAGATCCAAGGGCTGATAAGGCACTAATTAAAATAACGAGGATCGATACGGCAGTTGTCGTAATTCTCAAGCCTGTTGCTCCTGATTATCCTGTTCAGCCTTGCTACATACTCATCTCCAAGGGTTGAGTAATTCTTCAGATAGGAGACCAGTTCAAGAGAATTGGGGTTCAGGCTCCGCATATCACGGAACTCCTCATAGGCCCAACCCACATTGATATTGTAAAGATAGTCTCTCACAGAGTCAAGAATGGAGTCATAAACCGAAAGTCTGGCATCGGAACTGACAGCCTTGAGACCTCTGGCCTTCCTGAATGTCCAGATTCCGAAGACATTGTTCACTTTGGAAAAAAACCTTGACCTTCCCCAGCCACTCTCAAGGGCGGCTTGGGCAAGGATTATGCTCGGGGGATGGATATTCAGCCTCGAAAGGAGTGTCTGCCGGTCATAGGTCCTGTATTTTCTGAAGAGCTCCGAAAGGTAGGCCACCTCATCTGGCGTCGGATTAATGCCCTTCTCGATTTTGTTGAATATGGAAAGGGCCCGCTTTCTGGCATCCCTTATCTCGGTCTCGGCGATAAGAATGGACGGAAGCAGCAGCCTGATAAAGGCCTCCTTCCGCTCATCCGGACTGAGGGATGTGAGAGACGGAACATCCTGATACACCACAGGCACAAGGTTCCTGCAATCAAAGGGTTCTTTCAGTATTGCCCGTGGATCATCCAGGGTTCTGTAAACAAGGTGAAGCTCTCCATTTCGGTTCTCAATCGTCCGGATCCCGGAAAGTATGATCGTGGCAACAGATACCGTTACCACTGTCCCTATTACTATCCTCTTTATCATGGTTTATATCCTCTTAAAATTATCGTATCGGAAATATCTCTCTGAGCTTTAACTGATATTATAACATATTTCAAGCAAAAACTATCAAAAACCATGCCAGTGGGAAAGTAAGGACTCAGGTGGGAATATCCATGATTATGAAGAAAAATGACAGGGTTTTGGCGTCATCCCAGTGTCACATCCAGAATCATCATCACCACGAACCCGACCATAACACCGAAGGTTGCCTGCTTTTCAAAGCCCTTCCGGTGTGATTCCGGGATGATCTCGTCACTTATCACAAAGAGCATCGCCCCTGCGGCAAAGGCAAGGCCCCAGGGAAGAAGTGGTTCTGAAATGGATACAATTCCGGCCCCGATCACCCCGCCTGCAGGCTCCACAAGACCAGTAGCAAGTGCAATCATCAGGGCCTTAAGGGGTGTGTATCTCTCCGTTATAAGCGCGAGGGCTACTACGAGTCCTTCCGGCAGGTTCTGGAGCCCTATTCCCACGGCAAGGGTTGTGCCGTTTGAGATGTTACCTCCTCCGAATCCCACTCCAACTGCAAGTCCCTCAGGGAAGTTATGGAGTGTTATGGCAATGACGAAAAGCCAGATGCGTTTCAGATTTCTTGGGTCTGCTCCTTCCGGCCCCTTTATGAAGTGTTCATGAGGTGAGTAACGGTCACTCAGGAAGAGAAAGAGCCCTCCGATCATCATCCCCCCTGCCACAATGAATGCCGAAGATGCTCCGCCACCGGCAGCAGTTATTGCCGGAACGATGAGAGAGAACGAGGTAGCGGCCATCATGACCCCTGCCCCGAATCCCATCATTATATCCTGTATTTGCCTGGAGACATCACGGAAGAAAAGAACAGGGAACGCCCCCACACCTGTGGCAAGACCTGCGGCGAGGCTAGCAATAAAACCTAAAACCGGGATGGGGAGATCAGTCATCCGTTAAGGCCTGTCTGAATACCTCGTCTTCAATATATTCATAAATGCTCCTGAAGATACCAAATGATTCAGTCTCCTCAGGGCTTACTTCACATCCTGTTATGAAGGCGCCCGATTGGGGGCGTGAATGTCTGACATGGAGATGAAAGGCCCTTTCCCTGAGAGGGGTTCTGACAAAAACAAGGCGGGCCTTCAAAACGGTGCCGGACTCCATTGGTTGATGAGACCTGAAAAGAATCCCCCTGTTGCTGAGGTTCAGGATATCAACCGTCCTGAACATCCCATCAATCTCCACCTCCAGCCGGATCATCTCCTTAAGCGTCTGTGTAACAGGAAATCTTGGCTCTCTCCGCCTTTCCGGTTCCCGAAGTTCCGGCCTTGCCTTGAGGAACTCCCGGAGGTCACCTGCAATCTCAAGGAACCGTACCCAGTCAACGAGTGCCTGCATCTCCCCATTAGCCCTCTCAAGGAGTTCAAGGGCTTTCCTGTCTTCGATCTCCTCCCTGAGGATCTGGAAGAGTGCGGATATGCCGGTTATCTTATTGATAACCATATCGGTAAGGCAGAGAAGCTGTTTCTTGTTGGAGATAAAACAGTTCTCTCTGTCCTCGCCGCAAAGTCTCTTGCAACGCTCATGCATGGGGTATATTATA
>CAZITN010000137.1:0-3660 GCA_964542175.1 uncultured Thermodesulfovibrio sp.
TTCTGGCTTTTTTTTATCATCAGCGCCCTCCAGCCGGCCCTGAAACAGAGGCTCCTGGAGTCATCCAGACAGAGGCTGATCAGCCGTATTGAAAAAAACCGGGGCTCAAGGGTAATCCTGCTCGTGCACAGACAGGAGACAATGAGCCTCCTGGGGTTTCCACTCCTGAAATATATAGATGTCAACGACTCGGAAGAGGTAATCAGGGCCATACACATGACCGATCCTGACATGCCCCTCGATATAATTCTTCACACACCGGGGGGGCTCGTCCTTGCCTCCTATCAGATCGCCCACGCCATCAGTTTACACAGGGGAAAGGTCACGGTCTTTGTTCCTCACTACGCCATGTCCGGGGGGACACTGATCGCCCTTGCTGCTGACGAGATCGTGATGAGTGAGCATGCCGTCCTGGGACCCGTTGACCCCCAGATCGGGGAACTGCCTGCAGCCTCACTGGTGAAGCTGACGGGAAAAAAGCCAATATCCGAAATCGACGACAGGACCTGGGTCATGGCCGATATAGGGAAAAAGGCAATCGAACAGCTGAGAAAACAGGTCTATTCGCTTCTGAAGGGCAAATATCCTGATGATCTGGCAGAAAGGCTCTCAGTGATGCTCTCAGAAGGCAGGTGGACTCATGACTATCCTATTACCGCTGAAGAGGCCCGAACCCTCGGGCTCAATATAAACACGGATATGCCCGGTGAAGTCTTCCAGTTGATGAGCCTCTACAGGCAGCCCATCAAGCGACAGCCTTCTGTGGAATACATCCCTGTGCCAAGATACAGGGAGAAAACAGCAGGGAAACGGGAAGCCTGATCCCAGTCCCTGTTGCTCCCTGCTTCAGTGACCTTTTCTGACGGGTGTACCATCTGCATCTTTGTCTTCAGTGAGACAATATTGATATAATTATCTGTCATGGTCATAACACAGGAAATAATTTCAGACATCCTCTCCATTGCAATGAAGGGAGGAGCGGACTATGGTGATGTCTACTTTGAATCAAGAAGTTCCTTTTCCGCCCAGTTCGAAGACGGCCATGTGGAGAAGATACTAAACGGGACGGATAGCGGCGTCTCGATACGGCTGATCAGGGATCTGAGGACATATTTCGGGCATACCAATGATCTCACCATGGGAGGGCTGAGGTCACTTGCAGAAGCAGTAGGCAGAGCTGCCGATTCAGGAGAGACAGCCACAGTAACCCTCTCCAGGGCAGTCCCGCCTGTTGACTTCAATATCGAACTCCCTCCTGAAAACATCCCTCCTGAAAGAAAGATCGGCCTTCTCAGAGATGCCGACCGTATTGCAAGGGGACAGGATGGAAGGATCAAACAGGTGACCCTGATTTACAGGGACACAAATAAAAGAGTAATGATCGGGACATCGGACGGAACCTTAGCAGAAGACGAAAGGGTCTACACACTTGCCCTTGTACAGGTAGTAGCCGCTGAAGACGGGATCATCCAGACAGGTTATGAACCAGTCGGAGGGTTTGCCGGATTTGAGATATTCGAGACTGCTCCCTTCACAGAAATAGCAGAAGAGGCCGCCAAACGAGCTGTGATGATGCTCTCCGCAAGAAAGGCACCGGCAGGAAGAATGCCGGTGGTCATCGGCTCTGAGGCAGGCGGAACAATGATCCATGAGGCGATAGGCCACGGGCTTGAGGCGGACCTTGCAGGCCAGGGTCTGTCAGTATATACAGGAAAGATCAACACCTGCGTTGCTTCCGAACATATTACAGTCATAGATGATGCCACTCTCCCCGGGAAAAGGGGCTCCTTCAGGTTCGACGATGAGGGAATACCTGCCCAGAGAACCGTCCTGGTCGAGAAAGGACTGCTGGTCAACTACCTATACGACAGACTGAATGCCATGAAGTTTGGTGGAAGGTCAACGGGAAACGGCAGAAGGGAGTCCTACAGGCATCGCCCCATTCCGAGAATGTCCAACACCTTCATAGCACCTGGCACCCACTCCCCTGATGAGATAATCCGGTCCGTTGAACAGGGCCTCTATGTGAAAAAGATGGGGGGAGGCCAGGTAAATACCGTCAACGGCGATTTCGTCTTTGATGTCCAGGAAGGATATCTTATCGAGAAAGGGGAAATCTCAGAGCCTGTCAGGGGGGCAACCCTGACAGGAAACGGCCCGGCGATACTCCAATCAATAGATATGGTCGGTACAGATCTCGGATTCGCCATTGGAACCTGTGGAAAAGATGCCCAGGGGGTTCCCGTATCTGATGCCATGCCTACTGTCAGGATTCCTGAGATGGTAGTCGGCGGCGCACTCCAGTAGACCCTCTCTCCTTGCATGGAGGCCAAAATCCCTCTGTCGGGTCTTCCTTTCCGGAGACCTGACTGCAAATGACCCCCTCCTGTGTTCAAATCAACACATCATTGTTGCCTGACTGCATACCGTCAGTCCACAGACACCTTGATTTCCTTGACAATGTTACTGGCATGGTTATTGCGTTCTTTTGATGTCATCCCGATGAGATTACAACGAACCATAAAGAGGAGCATCGGCTTTGAGGGCATAGGGCTTCATACCGGAAGGGTATGCAGGGTTACCATGAATCCTGCTCCGAGAGATACCGGGATAGTGTTTTTCAGGAAAGACAGGGGAACCCTGATCAAGGCCCATATCGGCTCTGTGGTGGATACCGCCTTTGCAACCACCCTCGGCTATAATGGAACCAGGATAAGGACGGTGGAACACCTCCTTGCCGTGCTTTCCGGTCTCGGGATAGATAACCTGAATATAGATGTTGAGGGACCGGAGATACCAATACTTGATGGAAGTTCAACGGAACTTGTCGGCATCATTCTCCGGGCCGGGATTTCCAAACAAAGGAAAAAGCGCACCTATGTAAGAATAGTAAAACCGATTATACTGGACGACGGCCATTCAAGGATACTTGCCCTGCCCTACAGCGGCAGGAAGATAACCTACAGCATCTCCTTCAAGCATCCCCTTTTCCACTCCCAGACATTGAGCATTGAAATGAATGAAGAGAGTTTTATCAGAGATATTGCACCTGCCAGGACCTTTGGTTTTATGAAAAATGTCGAGATGTTACGTGCCAATGGTCTTGCACGGGGCGGCTCTCTTGAAAACGCCGTGGTAATAGATGATAGTGGAATAATGAACGAAGGTGGCCTCAGGTTCAATGATGAGTTCGTAAGGCATAAGATACTGGATCTTATGGGAGATATTTCCCTCCTTGGCTATCCCCTGTATGGACACATAATTGCTGAAAAGGCCGGCCACTCGACGCACACAAGGTTTGTCCGGAAAATACTCTCATCCGTTGATGCATGGGAACTCGTCTCCGAAGAGACCGAGTTGACCCATTCATATGCGTATGTTTGACCGTATCACATAGCAGAAAGTTTAACCACCTTGTTTAACTCGAAATTTCATCTCTCACCCCCATCTCCCTTTGCCTTCCGGAGCTCACAGGCGTATTCACTTTTTCACAAGAGTTCATCTATAATCTATTGGTTAACGTCGTGAGTGGCTGTGTAAAGCCACTTCTGGAAGGAATGCCGGGGGGCGCAACTGACACCCCCCAGCGGAGGGGTCTTATTTCTTCTTGGCAGTCGTCTTCTTGGCGGCTGCCTTTTTTGTAGCCGTCTTCTTGGCAGT
>CAZITN010000138.1:0-3559 GCA_964542175.1 uncultured Thermodesulfovibrio sp.
CAGGCCCTGGGATATCCGGATTCACAACCCCGATTTTTATAAGAGGGTCCTCTGCGGGGGCTCTCTTGCACTGGGGGAGAGCTATATGGATGGCTGGTGGGATTGTGAGGCCCTTGATCAATTCTTTGAAAGAATCTTGGAAAATCGGTTGGACGAGCAGGTCAAACCGGAATCCAGACTCTCCTTCCTGGCCGCTCTCAGGACAAAGGTGATAAATCCGCAATGCCGATCCAGAGCCTATGTAATCGGCCAGCGACACTATGACATCGGGAATAACCTTTTCTCGGTTATGCTGGACAAATGGTTGAACTACTCCTGTGGCTATTGGGCAAAGGCGAAAACACTCGATGAGGCCCAGGAAGCCAAGATGGAGTTGATCTGCCGGAAAATAGGGCTGCAGCCCGGCATGACAGTTCTGGACATCGGATGTGGCTGGGGTGGTTTTGCAAAATATGCAGCTGAAAAATATGGTGTAACTATACATGGCATAACGGTCTCCCGGGAACAGGTGAAATTTGCAACTGAGTTCTGTCAAGGGCTTGATGTTACAATTGAACTGAAGGATTACCGTGACCTGGATGGCAGATACGACAGGATTGTTTCTGTAGGCATGTTTGAACATGTGGGGTCCAAAAACTACAGGACTTACATGGAGGTTGTGCATAGATGCCTGGAAGAAGACGGCCTCTTTTTGTTACATACCATCGGTATGAACTACTCGGTTTCTTCAAATGACACCTGGCTTGAAAAGTATATCTTTCCGAATTCCATGATACCATCGGCAAAACAGATCACCTCGGCTGCCGAGGGATTGTTTGTGATAGAGGACTGGCATAGCTTCGGTCAATATTATGATAACACTCTGATGGCCTGGTACAAGAACTTTACAAAAAACTGGGACAAACTCAAAGATGCATATGACGAGAGGTTTTACCGTATGTGGACTTATTATCTTCTTTCATGTGCAGGCAGTTTCAGGGCAAGAAAGAATCAGTTGTGGCAGATTGTGTTTTCAAAGAAGGGAATAAAAGGGGGCTACCTGTTCAGGGACCATGCCGGGGCAGAGACGAATTGACCTGAATATGCATAGTGAGCTCTAACTCCGTGGTCTTACCACGGAGTTAGCGAACGAATGTGATAGAAAATCTTCCTTATCCGGAACGGACTCGCATCGAGCATATCGAAGATACCCTGCGGTCTTGCCTGCCCGTATCGTGGCCGCAGGGTTCTTCATTGTTGCGAAAGGAGGCAGGGGGCCATTTCAGGGCAGTTTTATGCAGCTGTAAGGTTTGAGTCTGTCGGTTTTCAAATTCTTCAGGTGATAACGCCGGGGCCGTCACCTATGGCTCTGTCTGGCCCTGAACGTCCGGAGGCGGTTTATTGCTGCGGAAAGTTCATGGGGACGGAAGAGGGCATAGTCACCTCTCGGTATTGGCGAGAGTGTATCAAGCCCCTGAGCGCTTATCTCCTTAATCACCAGCTCAACCACCTCTTTGAGGGTTTTCCTTCCATCCATATATCTCATTGCATGGACAATTGCATCAGCAATTGCCCTGGTCTGGCTTACTGAGACAAGCTGCTCTACTGCAGATAGGTCAATCATTTCCCTGCCAAAGAGGATGGAAAGGAGCCCCTTTGATGAAACCTTTACATCCCTTTTACCCCTGCTGGGATCAAAACTCTCTCTTAACGGCAGACGGGCCGTTATACTGCCAAATCTCTCTCCGCCTTCGGGGGTGCGTTCTTTCCTGTATTTTTCGGCAATCTCCCTTGCCCTTTCAATGCAGTCAAGGGCAAGGTATTCCTTCATACAGATAACCCTGTCGGCCACATCAAAGTAATCCCCTGAACCGCCGATAACAATAATGCTCGAGACACCAAGGCCGGTGTACAACTGGCGGACCTTGTCAATAAAGGGGGTGATGGGTTCGTCTTCCTTGCTGATCAACTCCTGCATCCTGTGGTCACGGATCATGAAGTTTGTAGCCGAGGTGTCTTCATCTATCAGGAGCAGTTTCGCACTCACTTCAAGGGCCTCCATGATGTTTGCTGCCTGCGAGGTGCTCCCGCTTGCGTTATCTGTGCAGAATGAGGTGGTGCTCTTGCCAAAGGGGAGGTCCTTTATGAAGGGGGATATATCCACCGCCTCAACCCTCCGGCCGTCTTCAGCCCTTATCATCACGGTCTCGGCAAGGGAGACTACGAACTCCCTCCCGTCACCAGGGATATGGTTGTAAATGCCGAGTTTTATGGCATCAAGGAGGGTGGATTTACCATGAAAACCACCACCCACGATAAGGGTTACACCCTCGGGTATCCCCATACCTCTTATCTTTCCCCTGTTCGGGAGGTCTATCTCAATGGAAAGGGAGGGGGGTGACTCAAACTCTATGGCATCTTCAAGGGGCCTTTGATCCACACCGCTTTTCCGGGGAAGGCTGGAACCGTCAGCCACAAAGGCAACAAGACCAAGCTCCCTGAGGGAGTTCCTCAGGTAATCGGCATCCTCTGATGTCTTGATATGCCTGTAGAGTTCTGCCCTGTCAAGGCTTTCAAAAAGCATGGACTCATTAACGATGGCGGGAATGTCCCTGAAGAGCATCTCCCCGGCATGATGGGAATTTACCCGCCTTCCCTCTGCAGGAAGCCCGATTGAGAGCCTTGCCTCAACAAAGTCATGATTTACAACAACAGAACTCCGCTCAATTATCTCCTGTCCTGGCTGATCAATGACAATAAGGCCGCTTGTGCCTGTGCCACGTCTTCTGCTACGGCTTAATGCTTTTCTGTGAAACACACGGGTAATATAGTCTCGGAGGGCAACAGAACGGCTCTGGTTTTTAAAGGTATCCTCGGGGAATTGTGCCCTCTCCCGGGGCAGCCTGATACGGATCCGGCTCGGTGTGGCAAAGGGGTCGGACTGTATTGTGTCAAAGGTGAGGGTATAGTCCTCAAACTGGTATGTTCCCTTCAGCTCCCTGTATGCCTTGTATCCCTTTCCGTTTATCTTCCTGAGGATATTGCGTAAGTCTCTGCTGCTTTTCATGGTCAGTTATTATACATGGACGGAAAAGGGTTTAACGGAAATAGCCGGTTGGTCCCCCTGCCTGAGCAGCCCCGGACGTTATGGAGCCTGGGAGAGTTCACCTTGCAGTTGCATAAATTGTAACTCAAAGGCAGGGAGGTGTACCACTCAGGAGGCCTTCCGGCAAGACACCACCGCGCCACGCACTGCCTCTGAGTCGTCCTTTCCTGAACCCCACTTCCAGTGAGTTCCTAATCTCTGTCTCGAAAACAAAATCGGAAATATCAATAATCCCCTTGCGTTGGAAGGCCCCTGAGGGTATGCCTCCTTCCGAACCTCATGTTTATGCGACGTTGAGGTTCAGTAGTAGATTAGCTTCCGTTCAAGGTCAGTTGCCCGGGAGACCCTCTTGGCCTCATCAAGGGTGATGATCTCCTGCTTGCAGAGCTGGATCAGGTGCTGATCCAGTGTCTGCATCATGTACTGGTCAGAGCCCTTTTCTATGTGTTCTTCCAGTTCTTCCAGTCTGCCCTC
>CAZITN010000139.1:0-3545 GCA_964542175.1 uncultured Thermodesulfovibrio sp.
GCACCATCATCCCCGATGCAATCAATATCAATCACAGAGGCAGAACCATAGCACTTGATTTTGGGACCTACAGGCACAACGGTAAGGTGTTTCACTTCTACGGCACCCCCGGACAGGCCAGATTCGACTGTCTGAGGGATATACTCGCCATCAATGCCCACCATGCTCTCATGATCTTTGACAGTTCCCTACCTCTTGAAGAAGACGACAGGAATATTCTCCAAGAAGTGAGAAGGCTGTCGGTACCCTTTACCGGCATCCTCAACCTTAAAGAGGGCAGGGAGATGTCTATTTCGGAAACAGAGGTTTCTAACTTGTGCCGGGGTATTCCCGGATTCCAGGGGCTATACAAGGGGGATGTGAGAAACCCGGATTTCGTCATATCCATCCTCAATTCCCTCTGAACATCTCCCTTATAATGGGAAGGGTTTTTCGGAGTTTCATGAGAACCATACCGAGGGCGACATCGGATGAGGCGATGATCATCATCACTGTTTCATCCGTCACGGGAGAGAGGACGAAGTAGCCGTCTGAACCAACGGTTACCACCGCTTCAAGACTTCCTAGTCCTAGCTCATTCACCCCGCGCTGACCGGCATCACAGAGTATCGCCCCGCCTGCAGTGTACCTCACCTCTTCGTCTCCGGCATCAAGGGTACTTACCACGGGAAAACCGTCCTCAGTGATAACCAGCACCTCCCTTATCCCCGGCACGTTCTCCTTGATCTTAAGAAAGATCTCCCTTACTTTCCCGACATCCATGTCTTCAGAGCACCTTTGCTATTTCTTCTGCTGCCCTTTTCACATCAAGAAAGATTATTCCCAGCTTTGCCTTTGCATTCGCAATAACCGCAAGTACTGCATCCATTCCAGCCTGGGTGATCAACATGTATCCAGCATTCCCCTTGATATAGAGCTGTTCCACATCCCCCCTGCTGAGTTCCTCAGCAGTTCTTGCCCCTATGCCGTAGAGTGCTGCACTCATGGCGGAGACCCTGTCCTCTTCAACCTCGGCTGGGAGTGAACTTGAGATCACAAGCCCGTCCATGCTGATTATTGCCGCCCCTTCGATATCGGGGGTGCTTGCGTGAAGTCCTTTAAGAATCTGTCCAAGCTGTTCCTCTCTGGTTAGTGCCATTTTTTATGACCTCCTTCTGATTTTATCCGTATCATGCAGACTTTATGGCAAACAGGCATGCCTTGCCTTCAACCATTGACCTCGCTTCATCAGGGGTGAGCCCTGCCTTCTCTGCCGCCTTTTCGGCCACTTCTATCTTCCCGGATGAGCCGCTCCTGCAGGCTATGCTGATTATGCCGGCATTCATCGCGTTCCTGATCCCCTTGTGAACGAGGCAGAGAGGGTGAAGGGCACCGCCACCGTCGGGTTTCTTGTTATACGCCTCGACAAGCCTCATCGCCTTCTCCCCCCAGTCGGGAATGTCCTTGTAGATGGGGGTGAATGGGCATGCCTTGAGAATTACAAACTTCAGCCCCTCTCTCTCGGTAATCTCATAGTTGTTCTCACCGTCAATTTTGGAGAGCTTCTCCAGAACATCTTCACCCTCAAGACAACGGGCTATCGCCTCTCCACCCTGGATGGCCGGGAGTATCCCCATGTTCTCGATGTTCCCGACAAGCATCCCCCAGAGTGCACATTTGATTGGGTCCCGCTTCATCGTGTATCCTCCATTCTCAAGTTGATCCGGGAAGAAAATCCTCCCTTACTGCTCAAACCCCTTAGCCATCTGCCCTTTAAACTGTTTAGAAAATCAATCGGCATTTTCAGAACTCAAATACTGCTATATATGGTCAGAAACAGTTCCTTGATCTGATCGGTATTGTTAATGGGCCAGATATCCTCGTTCTCGATTTTCAGGGAGGCTGCTGTTATGGGAAAGCAGGGTGTCTTACTGATCGAGTCAAGCCTCTCTCTGAAGTATCTGTATTCCTCGTGGTCTTCATCGCAATTCACGAGATAAAGGGCAGCATCTGATGTGGGCAGGAGTGGCTCGTAGAGAAACTCAAATCCCCTCTTGCCCTGGAGCGTGAAGATATGTACGGGATGATCCAGTATCTCAGCCTTTATGAAATCTGCCACACCTGCCTTTATCCCCTGAATCCTCTTTTCGTTGAAGGCCGTGAGTATGGAGTTGATGGATTCGGTCGCAGCCTTCTCATCGCAGAAGAGAAAGAGAAACTTGAGCGGCTTTATATGAAGTTGCCCTTGTTGAGTTGCCGGGAGAACTTGTTCTTCTGTTGATTCCCCCTCTTTGCTCAACTTTATGCTTCCCTGTTTGTTGAGTTTCCCGAGAGTGATCAATGTTCTGACCCTGGATATGCCTGTGAGAGCAGGAAGTTCACCCACCTTTCGGCTTTCCATTCCAAGGAATTCCAGAATCTTCTCCATCTCAGGGCTTTCTGCCTCCGGCCTTGATACGAGCGATAACGTGTCGGAATCGGAAGGGATATAGGAGGAGAGTGCATTGAGTTCATCGGTCAGTCGGGCAGACTCCATGACCATGAACCCCACAGGCCTTCCTGTGCCGGTATCCGCTACTTCCTGCGGCTGGAACGAAAATGTACCCTCTCCTGCCTGAATCAACTCTACAAAGGCATCTTCCCCCTTAAGTTCACCATACCGGCTGTCAATGATCAGTCCCTGACGTATGAATATTTCCCCCTCCTTTCCCCCGGAGTTTATCCGGATTATACCCTCCTTGCCGGTCTGTTCAAGTATCTGGAGGATGTCGGGAATGGATATTTCTTCTATCCTTCCGGCCAGTTTCTCTGTGGAAGGCCTCTTTTTTACCTTTTCATAGAGGATATCAATACGGGTGATGAGTTCTTCTATGTCAAAGGGTTTTATTACATAGTCATCAGCACCTGTTCTGAGCCCCTTAACCCGTTCTTCCGGTTCCCCGTGGGCAGTAAGGAATATGAAAGGAATGTCGGTAAATTCAGCTCTGCTTCTCAGTTGCTTGCAGAGCTCAATCCCGTCCATCTCCGGCATGGCTATGTCCGAGACAACGACATCGGGATGCTCTTTAATGGCGATGGAAAGTGCCTCTTTCCCATCAGAAGCCTTATAAACATGATAACCAGCCCTCTGAAGATTGAACTCCAGGGCAAGAAGCACAGTCTCATTGTCGTCCACGATCAGGACGGACTTCTCTCTTCTCACTTACCCACCTCATCCCACATAAAGCATTGCATATTAACATGGGGTCAGGATACATGATAAACCACTTTAAATTAAGTAAAGTTCATACCAAAATCTCAATAGTATAGAACAGTTCTTCTATGAAAATCAAATTTTATTAATGAACGGATAATGCAGGATGTGGCTCATTAGATAACTTCAGACCCTGACCGCCGGATGTATCTCCTCTTCGGCCGTTCAGGAGGTTATCGAGATGGCCCACTATCTGGTGGCTGATCCTGTCAACGGATTCTATCTTCTGCAGAGCCAGTTTCCTGTCTCCATTTATGAATGCCTCCACCGCGCTCTTTGCCTCCTTATGGATCATCCGGTGAGGGGCCTCGAT
>CAZITN010000140.1:0-3541 GCA_964542175.1 uncultured Thermodesulfovibrio sp.
ATGAAGGATATCCCCATGAAGATGAAGGGGATGAAGATGAAAATGAAAGGGATGTAATACCTGAAAAAGGGAGAGGGGGCAGCTGTCCCCTCTCCCTTTTTTGCTGGAGGCCCCATGAACAAACATCGCATATTCATAAGCGTAATACTGGCTGAAATCGTTGTTCTCCTGGTGCTTTTTCTTGGCGGGATCAGCAGGATGAAGAGTGCGGAAGGCTTACTGCAGAGAAAGACGGAACTGGTAAAGTCCCTCATGCTCACTGACCTGTCCGTCTGGACCGAGGCCCGTTATACAAGGCATCCTTCCCAGGCAGACTGGTTTGCACCCTTTCAGGATTATCCCTCATCCATCGAGCATTTCCCTGCAGGATCCCTTCTGCATCCTCCCGGCAGGATGTATGAGGAAGGAGTGAGATAGAGAATGAGAAAGCACCTCAAGATACTCGAGTATGCCCTCTCATCGCTCTGGAGGAGGAAGTTCAAGAACCTCGGGATTATTTCAGTCTTTTCTCTCATTATCTTTATACTGTCATCCATACTCCTTCTTACCTATTCCTTCAAACGGGAGGCGATGGAAGTTCTTAAGGGAGCGCCGGAACTGATTGTTCAGAGGATCAGTGCCGGCAGGCATGAGATGATCCCTGCAGGGTACGGTAAGAGGATCAGACAGATTCCGGGTGTCGGGAGGGTGATACCAAGATACTGGGGTTATTATTACGACCCATCTACAGGAGGAAACTATACTGTGATGGCTGCTGCAGAGAGGGGAGACGGGAAGCTTGAGATGTTGAGCGGGAAGTATCCTCCTGCAGGGGGAGAGGTGGTCGTTGGCAAGGGTGTGGCGGAGAGCAGGTTTCTTTCAGAAGGGAGCCGGATTCCCATAAAGGGCAGTGACGGGCAGGTGAGAAACTTCATTGTTGCCGGGATATTCACGGACGAGTCGAGTCTTCTCACAAACGATCTTATCATAATGAGTCTGATGGATTTCAGGAATGTCTTCAAGACAGGTAATGAGAGGGCCACTGACCTTGTTGTTCAGGTCTTCAATCCAGGTGAGGTTGAGAACGTGGCAAGGAAGATAAGGGAGATCTTTCCTGATACAAGACCCATAACAAGGAAGGAGATCCTGAGGACCTATGATACACTCTTTGACTGGCGGAGCGGGATGGTTCTTACCATGTTTGTGGGTGCCCTGCTTGCCTTCATCATCCTTGCCTGGGACAAAGCCGCCGGGCTGAGTGCCGAGGAACGGCACGAGATCGGGGTTCTGAAGGCGATAGGATGGGAGACTTCGGATATAATGGAACTGCGGTTCTGGGAGGGCTTTGTTACAGCCTCCATTTCCTTTCTTACAGGACTGATCGGCGGGTACGTACATATATTCTTTTTTGGTGCATCTGTATTTTCCCCGGCACTCAAGGGCTGGTCGGTGATCTTTCCTTCCTTCAGGCTTATGCCCTATCTCAATCCCTATCAGATCGTGGTTCTTATGTTCCTGACGGTTCTTCCCTATATGGCGGCAACCATAGTGCCATCATGGAAGGCGGCGATTACTGACCCTGATGTGGTTATGAGGGGATAAAAAGAGCGTGTAGCGTGGAGCGGATAGCGGGTAGGGATGGAAAGGCAGATCGAGGTTAAGGTCAAGGTTAAGGCTGAATAACCTAATAACCTAATGACTTAATGACTTAATGACCAATGACACTATCATAAGGGCGGAAAATGTGAGCCGCTGTCTGAACCAGGGCAGACCGAATGAGGTATGGCCTGTAAGAGATGTCAGCCTTCAGGTTAACAGGGGTGAAGCGGTGGTTCTGAAAGGGCCCAGTGGATCGGGGAAGACCTCTCTTCTGAGTCTCCTTGGCTGTATGAGCAGGCCCACTGAAGGAAGAATTTTCATTCATGACCGGGATGTGGCAAAACTCCCCGAGAGGCTACTTACCGAGATAAGACGTAAGCGGTTCGGGTTCATCTTCCAGCAGTTCAATCTGATTTCCGGTATAAGTGTCAGGGAGAATGTGATGTTGCCGCTCTATCCTGTTGATCTTCCCTTCAGAGAGATGAGGGAAAGGGCTGACAGCCTGATGAACAGACTCGGACTTTTTGAGAGAAGGAACTTCAAGGTAAAGGGGCTCTCAGGCGGGGAGCAGCAGAGGGTGGCCATAGCGAGAGCCCTTGTCAATGATCCTGAGGTGATCTTTGCCGATGAGCCTACGGCCCACCTTGATACCAAGCTCTCCCATGACATTGTCGGGATACTTGAAGAACTGAAAGAAGAGGGGAGGACGATACTGATCGCCACCCATGATCCGTTGCTCTACGAACAGGGTTTTATAGACAGGGTGATTGAGATGCGGGACGGAAGCATCAGATGATACTCCATCCGGGGATAATTGCACTCATTACCGGTTCGGTAATCCTCCTGATCATGCTCTTTTTTTCAGCCTCACTCGGTCTTCAGATAATCATGAAGTGGGACATGGATTCGAGCTCAGCCTCCCAGCTGAGTCTTGAGAGGAGGACATACCTTATTTCATCGGTTATGAGTTTTGTCCTTACCTTTGAGGTACTGTCCATATTCCTTTTTATCTATACAGTGGACGACCTCCACCGGCAATTTGTGGGGGCCATGTGTGCCACGGGCTCACTGAATGCAAACCCGGTGGGGTGGTATCTTCTCTATCTCAAGATCATCCTCTTCTTCCTGTCCGCCATCTGGATAGGGATAAACCATGTTGACCAGCGGGCTGAAGGTTTTCCGCTGGTCAGGTTCAAATATGCCCTCCTGCTTATCATAGCGCCCCTTGTGGCTGCCGAGGTATATCTCATGCTCAGATATTTCCTGAACCTCAACCCCAACATAATCACATCCTGTTGCGGCGCCCTCTTCAGTGGTGAGGGGAAGGGGCTTTCAAGCACCCTCTCGACCCTGCCGGTAAGGCCTGTGGAGTATGCCTTTTTCATAACAGCAGGACTCTATCTGCTGGTCTGCCTGATCTCACTCCAATCCAGAAAAGGTATCCTGAGGTATCTCGTAGGTCTTGTGAGTGCAGGACTGTTTATTGTCTCAATGACAGCGGTCATCAGTTTCATATCCCTGTACTTTTATGAACTCCCCACACACCACTGCCCCTTTGATATCCTTCAGGGATATTATCACTATGTCGGATATCCTCTCTACGGAAGCCTCTTTGGCGCGTCGGTGCTGGGTATGCTTGTGGGTATGCTTGAAATACTCAGGGACCGGTTCAGGGACCATGCAGATATAGAACGCTATCAGAAGACATGGACTGTATCATCCATGTTTCTAACAACGGTTTTTCTGCTTATTACCCTGTACCCGATGATCTTTTCAAGCTTCACCCTTGAGGGCTATTAAAGACCGCCCCAGGGTCCACCTTCAGGACAGGCCGATCAGTACTCTTCGCACTTGACCTCGAAGTAGCCTGTTCCGTGATTGCAAGACGGGCATTTTTCAGGTGGCTCCGGACCCTCATGGACAAAACCGCATTTCCTGCAGACCCATGTGACGGCAGTCGCCT
>CAZITN010000141.1:0-3533 GCA_964542175.1 uncultured Thermodesulfovibrio sp.
AACCCCCGACCCGCTGATTACAAATCAGCTGCTCTACCAGCTGAGCTACGGTGGCAATAGTCATATAAGAAACTGTTATGAACTTGATAGATTAGAATAACTATTATAAAAATGTCAATTGGGAAAAGTCAAAAATACCTGTAAGGAGGAGAGTCCTGATGAAGATGATAGCGGCAGTCATAAAACACTTCAAGCTTGATGAGGTAAGAAAGGCCCTGACCGATGCCGGAGTGGAGGGTATGACCGTTATAGAAGTTAAGGGCTTCGGGAGACAGAAGGGACATATGGAGGTATACAGGGGAGTGGAGTATGAGGTAAAGTTCCTTCCCAAGATCAAGATCGAGGTTGCCGTACCTGATGAGCGTGCTGATGAGATAGTAGAGGTAATAACAAAGGCCGCCAAGACCGGGGAGATCGGCGATGGCAAGATTTTCGTATACAACCTTCTTGAGGTGGTAAGGATAAGGACAGGCGAACGGGGAGAAGAAGCACTCTGATTTAAGATTTCAGATTTGAGATTTATGATTTAGGGTCTGGGGTGAAGTATGCACAGCGAGCGCATAATCTGCCTTTGGCATCATTAAGCGAGCGAATGTAACAAAAAATACTTAACTTCAGGATTGTTAAAGAGGGAGTGGGCAGGAATTCCTGCCACTCCCTCTTTGTTATCTTAGATATCGTAGTACATGAAGAACTCGTATGGATGGGGCCTGAGCCTCAGGGCATCCACCTCATTCTCCCTCTTGTAGGCAATCCATGTCTCAAGGGCATCCTCAGTAAAGACATTCCCCTTCAGAAGGAACTCGTGATCCGCCTCAAGGGCGTCAAGGGCCTCGTCAAGGCTGCCGCAAATCTGGGGAACCTTGGCGAGCTCCTCAGGCGGAAGCTCATAGAGGTCCTTGTCAAAGGGCTCTCCGGGATCTATCTTGTTCTCGATACCATCGAGGCCTGCCATCAGCATGGCGGCAAAGGCGAGGTAGGGGTTACATGAAGGATCAGGGAACCTTACCTCAACCCTCTTTGCCTTGGGTGAAGGAGAATACATGGGTATCCGGACTGAGGCCGAGCTGTTCCTGGCGGAGTATGCGAGATTCACAGGTGCCTCAAAGCCGGGGACCAGCCTCTTGTAGGAGTTGGTGGTCGGGTTCGTGAGTGCTGCAAGGGCCCTGGCGTGCTTCAGGATGCCCCCAATATAGTGAAGTGCCGTCTCGCTAAGCCCGGCATACTCATTCCCGGCAAAGAGGGGCTCTCCATCCTTCCATATACTCTGATGGGTATGCATGCCTGAGCCGTTGTCACCGAAAACGGGCTTGGGCATGAAGGTTACCGTCTTACCATGGGCCCTGGCAACATTCTTTATAATGTATTTGAAGAGCATCAGCTTGTCAGCCTGTTCTACCAGGGGAGCATACCGCATATCAATCTCCCCCTGTCCCGCCGTTGCCACTTCGTGGTGCTGTGCCTCAACATGGATGCCACAGCGCTTCATGATCGTAACCATCTCCGTTCTTATATCCTCAAAGCTGTCTGTAGGCGGTACGGGGAAGTACCCCTCCTTGTGCCGGGGCTTGTAACCGAGGTTCGGGTTCTCCTCCCGTCCGGAATTCCAGATGCCCTCTACAGAATCAACGAAGTAGTAGCCGCAGTGGGCGTTCTGGTCATAACGGATATCGTCGAAGATGAAGAACTCCGCCTCAGGACCGAAATAGGCCGTATCCCCTATTCCCGTTGACTTGAGATACTGGATGGCCTTCTGGGCGATATACCTCGGGTCCCTTGAATAGGGCTCCTTGGTTATGGGATCTACTATGTTACAAACCAGGCTGAGGGTCGGATACTTCCTGAAAGGATCGATAATCGCCGTCTTCGGATCAGGCACTATGAGCATATCCGATGCATTGATCGCCTGCCATCCCCTGATCGATGAGCCGTCAAAGCCGACGCCCTCTTCAAAGGTCTCTTCCTTGAGCTCATCGACGGGGACTGAAAAGTGCTGCCAGATGCCAGGAAAGTCGATGAACTTGAAATCGACCATCACGACATCGTTCTCCTGGGCAAATGCCAGAACATCCTTTGGTGTCATAATTAAACCTCCTTGCATTGTATTCGGCAATCTATTGCCGTTAGCCTATCCTATCAGGTCTTCTTTTGTCAAGAACCTGCTGTATATGTAAAGCCACAGGCTTCCAGACTGAAGACGAGGATTCTCAGGCATGGTCAGGAGAAAAATCGGTGGTAAAATCCTCTCGCCCTTTCCGAGTATCCTTCAAAGATTCCTTCCGTATGCCTGACCATCTCGGAAGCGGATTCCTCATCTCTGAACCACTCCTCAATGATTGAAGGTGTCACCTCGATATGGAACTGAAGGGCATAGACATTCCCGTTATAGCTGAAGGCCTGGTTGGGAAAGGGGGGGGAGGAGGCCAGCCTGACCGCCCCGTCCGGGAGCTCGAAGGTATCGCCATGCCACTGGAAGACCTCTGCCTGGCCTGTACCTTTTACCTCAAGGGCCTCTATTGCATGATCAGAAAGCCCCTCGGGGGTAAGGTCCACCATATACCAGCCAATCTCCTTTGTATCACCCGGATAAACCCTCGCACCCAGGACATGGGCCACCATCTGGGCACCGAGACAGACGCCAAGCACCGGTCTTCCCTTTTTCAGGAAGTCCTCAATCAGGGCTGCCTCATCCCGGAGGTAGGCATATCGGTCCATCTCGTAAACAGCCATGGGGCCACCCATCACTACCAAGTGGGTATATTCACCTGCCTCTCTCAGTATCTCACCCTTTGAAAACTCTGCTATCCGGTATTCAGCACCCAGGGACCGCAGGAAATCTTCGATAGTGCCCGGCCCTTCAATCGGGATATTCTTCACAATAAGAACCTTCATCCACTACCCCCTTTTAAATAAACAGCCTCTGGTGACAACAAATATCACCAGAGGCCAGCCTTATTAACACTAAACACTCAACATTAAAAGAAGTATCCCTCTTCACCATGAAGGGTAACATCGAGGCCCTGAACCTCGGAGCTTTCCTCAATCCTGAGCCCTACTGTCCAGTCTATCACCTTCAGGATTATAACACTCACCACAAGGGAATATAAAGCCGCTACAGCAGCGCCCATGGCCTGTATCATCAACTGGTATGAGCCTCCATATAAAATCCCGTTGGCTCCTCCGGAGTTTATGGCAGTAGTTGCAAAGAGCCCGATGCTGAGGGTACCCAGAATCCCGCCTATACCATGGACACCGAAGGCATCGAGGGAGTCATCGTACCCGATCTTTTCCTTTGCCTTAAGCCCCATGAAACAGATGAGCCCTGCTGCAATCCCGATCACAAGGGCCGACATCGGCGCAACAAACCCTGCTGCAGGAGTGATGGTCGCCAGCCCTGCAATGCAACCAGTGGCAGCCCCGAACATTGTAGGCTTACCATACCTGAACCATTCCACAATTATCCAGGTCAGGGTGGCAGAAGCAGCGGCAGTATGGGTGTTTACGAGGGCAACCGTTGCAAGGCCGCCTGAGGA
>CAZITN010000142.1:0-3488 GCA_964542175.1 uncultured Thermodesulfovibrio sp.
AGGTTCAAGGAGGTCAGGAAATTGAAAGAGGGAATTCATCCGGAGTATAAAGAGGTCCAGGTAGTATGTGCCTGTGGGGAGACCTTTACCACAAGGTCAACAAGACAGAAGATCCAGGTGGACATCTGTTCCAGGTGTCATCCCTTCTTTACCGGAAAGCAGAAGATGCTGGATACGGAAGGTCGGGTGGAGAAGTTCCGGAAGAAGTACGCCAAGCACGGAAAGTAGCAGAGATCAGCCGTCGAGCACTGGAGGCATCCACAATGAGTGGATGTCACTTAAAAGCCGACGGCTTTTCTGTTTCTGCAGGCGGTTGATCAGAACAATATGGGTATATGAGAAAACGCGGGGCAGTAAGTATTATGCCTTACCTGCCTGTCCAGAACAGGTTCAGAAGGCAGATGGATCTGCCCGTAATGGATGCTAATGAAAGAATCAGGGAGACATAAAAGGGTTGTGAGAGAATCACGGGCCAGACGGTCATTGATGGTAAGGATGGCTGTCGGTCTTACAGAGGCCCTTTTCCTCTCCCCGGCCCGGGAGAGGAATGTGGGTGGCCAGGCCGTTATCGAAGGGGTTATGATGCGGGGGCCTGAAAGGTGGGGAGTTGCTGTAAGGGACATGAAAGGAGAGGTCCACTCAAAGTCCGAACCCCTGAAAAAACGCCATCCCTTTCTCAAAAAGCCCCTTTTAAGAGGGGTGGTGGCCCTCGTGGAGGCCCTTGTCCTCGGTATCAAGGCGATAGACTTCTCTGCATCAACGGTCTATGAGGACGAGGAGTCGGGCGGAGGGCTGAGCCCCCTTGCGATAGGGCTGACCATCGGCTTTTCCCTTCTCCTCGGGATCGGCCTCTTCATCTTCCTGCCACTCTATGTAACCAGGCTTATCGGGCTTGTTCTCCCTCTGGTTGAGGAGAGTTCCCTCCTTTTCAACCTTGTGGACGGCCTGATAAGGGTGGGGATATTCCTGCTTTATGTAACGGCTATAGGTTTGTGGAAGGAGATGAGAAGGATCTATGAGTACCATGGTGCAGAGCACAAGGTGATTCATGCCTACGAAAGGAGCGAACCCCTTGTCCCGGAAAGGGTGATGGAGAAGTTCAGTCCTCACCACCCGAGGTGCGGGACCAGCTTCCTCCTGATCGTGATGCTGGTGAGCATTCTGGTCTTTTCCCTGATCCCCAAGGACTGGGCCTTCATGATGAAATTCGCTTCCCGCCTCGTCCTGATCCCCTTGATAGCAGGGATATCCTATGAGATGCTGAAACTTTCGGCCAGGAGAAGTGATATAAAACTCCTCTCAATCCTCTCTCTGCCCGGGCTCTTTCTGCAGAGATTGACAACAAGGGAGCCTGATCGTGATCAGGTGGAGGTTGCAATAGCCGCCCTTGGACTTGTGATGGATAGTGAAGATGATCGATAAACTGAGTGCCATAGAGGAAAAGTACGAAGAACTCGGACGGAAGCTCTCCGATCCGGAGACGATGAAGGACATGAATACTTACACGCGTCTTTCCAAGGAGCTTGCCGACCTGAAGCCTATTGTGGATTCCTTCAGGGAGTACAGAGAGGTTATTGACGGGATCAGGGAGGCGGAGGAGATCCTTAAGGGTGATGATCCTGAACTGAAGGAACTTGCCGGGGAGGAACTGGAGGAATTAAAGGGTCGTCTTCCCGAACTGGAGCGGAGGCTGAAGATACTTCTGCTACCCAAGGATCCCCGGGATGAAAGGAATGTGATTGTTGAGATCAGGGCAGGCACCGGAGGGGATGAGGCCGCACTCTTTGCAGCAGACCTCTTCAGGATGTATGCAAAGTATGCCGAGAAGAAGGGCTGGAAGGTGGAGGTTATAGATTCGAGCCCGACAGGTATCGGCGGGCTGAAGGAGGTTATCGCAACCATACAGGGAAAGGGTGCATATAGCAGGCTGAAGTATGAAAGCGGGGTCCACAGGGTCCAGCGTGTCCCCACTACTGAGACATCAGGGAGGATACATACCTCGGCAGCTACCGTTGCGGTCCTTCCGGAGGCAGAGGACGTGGATGTCAGGATTGATGAAAAGGATCTGAAGATTGACACCTACAGGGCCTCCGGTGCTGGTGGACAGCATGTGAACAAGACCTCCTCAGCCGTCAGGATCACCCATATCCCTACAGGTATCGTTGTCCAGTGCCAGGATGAACGCTCCCAGCACAAGAACAGGGTGAAGGCGATGAAGGTGCTCAGGGCAAGGCTTTACGAAATAATGATAAGAGAGCAGGAGCAGGAGATCTCTGAGACAAGGAAGTCCCAGGTCGGTACAGGAGACAGAAGCGAGAGGATAAGGACCTACAACTTTCCCCAGAACAGGGTGACCGATCACAGGATCGGACTTACGCTCCAGCGGCTTCCCCAGATACTGGAAGGGGAGCTTGATGAGATCATCGATGCCCTGATCACCCATTTCCAGACGGAAGAACTCAAGAAGGTTGCCTGAAGCAGAACTGCCGAGAGTGCTGGATCTGATGAGGGAGGTCTCCTCCCGGCTGAAGGAGGGGGGTGTATCTGAATACGCCCGGGAAGCAGAGATCATCATAACAGAGTCAACCGGCCTTTCCCGGTCCGAAATCTATACCCACAATCCCACTGTCAGCCGGGAATCCATTGAACGCGTCAATGAAATCGTAAAGAGAAGACTCACCGGCGAACCCCTCCAGTATATAACAGGCCGGGTTGATTTCCTCGGAGAGGAGTATCTGGTCGGCCCGGGTGTCCTTATACCCAGGCCGGAGACGGAGATGCTCGTCGAGGAACTCCTTGCCATTGTCGAAAAGACCGGCATCAGGTCTCCCTACGTTCTTGACCTCGGGACCGGCTCGGGCTGTATCGCCATCTCCATTGCACTGAGGCTCCCGAATGCAGAAGTTACAGGAATTGATTCATCAAGAGAAGCCCTGAAATATGCCCGATTGAATGCTGAGAGGCTCGGGGTGGAGAATGTGGCCTTCCTTGAGGGTGATCTTTACGAGCCTGCAGGGGATATGAAATTTGATATTATCGTCTCGAACCCTCCCTATGTAAGGACTGCTGAGATACCTGGTTTGCAGCGTGAGGTGGCGGGGTTTGAACCTGCCGGGGCTCTTGACGGAGGTGCCGACGGGCTGGATGTCATCAGAGAGATAATCCTCGAAGGCCGGGAGCATCTGAAGAAGGGAGGATACCTTCTCCTTGAGGTCGGGCTCGGGCAGGGAGCCCCGGTACGGAAGATGGGCCTGGAGGCAGGGTACAGGCATGTAAGAACAGTCAAGGACCCGGCGGGGATAGAGAGGGTGGTGATATTTTCCGGGTGATTATCATAAATCCGGTTATGTATGATGAAGAACCCCGTGGCAAGACCACGGGGTTAGTGCTTGCTATGCATATTCAAAACCCTATCCCCCTGCTATCGCTCTGTTGGCTATGTCCTTCCTGTAGTGCATCCCCTCAAAGTGTATCTTCTCCATCGCCCT
>CAZITN010000143.1:0-1939 GCA_964542175.1 uncultured Thermodesulfovibrio sp.
TTGTATTCTTGGAGCCTTGCCGCCTCTCCATAAAATTATTTTGTACAGATGTGGCCTTTAACCTTTTGGATATTCTGTTAAACTTTTTCTCCCTGTCATTCGTGCCCTTCGTGGTTTATTTTCTTTTATTTTAAATTTTCCAACCCGCAATGGGCTCTAAAGAGGTTTTGTATCGAACTTGCCGCCTATCTAAAAAGTTCTGGACTGGGTAATGGATGTCCCGAAACATCTGAAACTCAAAGCCTCGACATCCGGTTCCTGAGCAAAAACCCACTAAGTTCCGGAAGCGGCCCATCTCCCCTGTACTGAACCATCACCTTGTGGGTCTCACCCATCCCTAAAATCAGCCCCTTTATCTTTGGGAGTTCCCTCTCAAACTCTCTCTCCCTCTCAAGCCTCTCTGAAATAAGCCTGTCTATACCGGATGAGATCAGGAATGTCCCCTGCGGGGCATATCCCACTGCCCTGAACCCTCTCTCCTCTCCCCAGTCCCGGAGGGCGGTGAAGTTTATATGTGCGGTGATATCCTGTTCTCCCGGATTGAGGCAGGGGTCTTCAACCACCTGATGCCTGTAATAACAGAGGAGGGTTCCCCTGCTCCTCTCAGGTGCATAGTACTCCCATGCCGGATAACCATAATCAATGCTCATCAGGAACCCATCTTCCATAACCCTGCTGACCCGCCTCAGAAACTCCTTCACCTCGAGGTTCACCTCTGTCCTGTACCCCTCAATCCGGGGGATCTCATATTTCTCTATATAATCCAGAAGCAGAGGATTTTCAACCGGGGAAAGCAGCTCTCTGAATCCGTCCTTCCCGCATGCAAGGTAGACCTCTCTGAACCCCTCCCTGTACTCAATAAGGTGCACAGGAAAGGCATCAAGGAGTTCGTTTGAAAGGAGCACCCCCCTGAACCTCCCCAGATCCTCAAGAGATTCAACCCATTGCACCCTCGGTCCGAACCGTTCAAGGATCTTTCTCTGACGGCTCATAACCGCCCGGTTTCTCTCAACCAGGAGATAAGTCCAGTCAAGTTCACTCCCACCCCGCTGGAGGGTCTCCAGCACCCCCTCGGCAAGATACCCCCTTCCGCCGCCCACTTCCACCACAATGAAGGGACCGTTCTCCTGGAGATACCCCAGCATCTCCAGGATCTGAAACCCTATGATCTCACCGAAAATCTGGTGCAGATGGGGAGATGTGTAAAAATCACCTCCAGGCCCGATCCTCTCATCGCCGGACATATAATAGCCATGATCAGGATGATAGAGGGCGAGTTCCATGAAATCCCGGAAACGTATCATTCCCTGCTCCTCGATCTTCCGGCAGATAATCTCTGTGAGTGGATTGTCCATCATGGGTATATTGGTATATTGGTATATTGGTATATTGGTGTATTGGTAATTAGGTTACTGGGTTATTGGGCTACTCAGCCTCACCCTGAAGGCTGTCATTGGTCATTAAGTCATTGGGTCATTGCGTTTCTCGCCTTTCTCGCATTCCACCTTTCTCGCCTTTGCCTTCTTCTACCCGCTACACGCTGTCTTATCAGCCTTAGCCTTGACCTCGACCTAAACCTGTTTTTATCCTACTGCCGGACTCCCGGTTTTTGCAACATCAGGTTATATTATCAGAGTGTACCTTTCAGTTGCATAAATTGTTTCCAGGAGGCAGGTGGTGTACACTCACGGAATCCTCCCTGCCTGTGTCATTACCCGGGGTGGAAAATCCGCGAGGGTATGCCTCCTGCCGGTATCCATCTTTTACGCAACGTTGAGGTGTATTCTTTGGTTTGATTATATTGAGACTGAAGGCAAAGTTTCAAGGAAAAGGGTTTCCTGCTATAATAGACTCCTCTTATGAAACCCAGGATAAGGCATATCATCTTCGATCTTGACGGCACACTTGTAGACTCTTCCCTTGATATCACCAACGCGCT
>CAZITN010000143.1:2039-3237 GCA_964542175.1 uncultured Thermodesulfovibrio sp.
ATCGGTCCGGACACCGCAGGAGAGAAAAAGCCCTCCCCCCGCCCTGTCCTTCTTGCCTGTGAGCGGGCGGGGGTAAAAACAGAAGAGACCGTCATGGTAGGAGACAGTGACATCGACATCCGGACAGGGAAGGCTGCCGGTCTTGTCACAATCGCCGTTCCATACGGCTACAGACCTCCTGAGATGCTGAAGGAAGCGGACTTCATCCTGGGAAAAGACCTGAGGGACCTTCCCCTGCTGCTTGAAGAGATAGAAGGAAATCACTCCTTGTAAAAGACGAACTCCACCCTCCTGTTTTTCGCCCTTCCATCGGGGGTGCTGTTATCTGCAATGGGGTGGGTATCGGCAAAACCTGCAATATTGATCCTCTGAAGATCGATATCACCCAGTTTCTGGAAGTACCTGAGCGCTGATATGGCACGGGCCACAGAGAGTTCCCAGTTTGAGGAGTAACGGCCTCCGTTGACAGGAATATTATCCGTATGCCCTTCTATGGATATATTACTCGGGAATTTCCTCATCAGCTCGGCAATCTTGTCAAGTATGGGATATGAACTCTCCTTAAGTTCAGCCTCCCCGGCATTGAACAGCACCTTCCCTCTCATCCTCAGTATCACCCCTCTTTTTGACTTCTCCACCTCCACTTCATTCTCAAGACCGTATTGCTTTATCACTTCCTTCAATTCCTCAGAAATGGCATCACTCATCTCATTTACCATCTCACTGGTCAGTTCTCCATCAGTGAGGGAAGATGTGGCAAGGGGCTTTTCATAGATAGCCGGATTGTTAGTATGCTGGAACATACCCGTTCCGGCAGGCATGAAGCCGAGGGCCTGCTGGATCGAGCCCATGGCATCCCTGAACTTGACTATATCCATAGTGGCAAAGGAGAGCAGGAGGACAAAAAACGTAAGGAGCAGACTCATCATGTCTGCAAAGGTCGCCATCCAGGCAGGGGCTCCGCCTTCCCCGCCTCCTCCTGATTTTTCCTCTTCTTCCATTCCTACTTCCTCTTCCTCATACCGGGTGCTATAAATGCAATCAGCTTATCCTCAAGGATCGACTGGTTTATCCCCTTTGTGATCCCGTCTATCCCGTTTATTATGATCTCAAGTATCACCCGTTCCTCTTTAGTCCGGTTTTCAAGTTTCTCCGCAATGGGATTACAGATTACAAAGGCAAAGACGGCACCGTAGAA
>CAZITN010000144.1:0-3036 GCA_964542175.1 uncultured Thermodesulfovibrio sp.
TCTTGATTTTATATCATATGCTTGGTTTATAATCGAGACATGACTGAGGAGCAGAACTGGAGGGCATTGTTCAACAGTCTCAGGGACGAGGACTGGGATTCTGCCATCGATATGGTGGATTCTCTCATAAAGAAAGAGCCTGAAGATCCCACCCATTATATAAAGCTTGGCGATTTCTATCTCCAGAAGAACAACAGCGAGGGTGCCGCACGGGCCTTTCAGAAGGCCGGTGATCTGTACCTGGCCGAAGGTGTGCTCGCCAAGGCGATCTGTGCCTACAAGAAGGTCTCCCAGATTAAGCCATATGACCTCTCCATACAGAAGAAGATTACAGAGTGCATGATGGAACTTAAAGAGAAGAGGATTCCGGAAAAGACAGAGGTCTGCAGGGTGGAAGCAAAAGGAGAGAGCAAGGAAGAGGTACTCAGGAATCTGGTCTCCGCTGACTGCCTCCCCCGCCCCTTCAGGGAAAACCAGCAAATCATGGGATTGCTGAAGGAAGCTGCACTCCTGAACCGCGATGAGGGAGAGATAATCATCAGGGAGGGAGAGAAGTCAAGAAGCGTCTTTCTTATTCTCAGGGGGACAGTCTCCGTCATCACTGAAATAGGAGGGAATGACCTTGTAATTGCCAGGCTGGGTCCGGGAGACATCTTTGGTGAGATGGCCTTTATTACAGGGCATCCCAGGACCGCAACCGTGATTTCCGGATCGTCCGATCTCCGGGTCCTGGAAGTTGGTTATGAACTCCTTGAAAGGATGATCGAGCTTGAGCCATCCATTCTCAAATACCTCTATGACATCTACAAGGCCCGCAAGGCCGAATAGGAAAACCCGGCCGTTGCTTCCTGCCCTGCCTTCTCCGAGAGTCTCAAAAACACGCCCCTGCCCGGAAAGGGGAGACAGTGGGTGATCTGAGGACTGGGGATGGGAAGATGAGCCCTCTCCGGGAGGTCTCAAAGATTGCCTCCCTTATCAACTCCTCCCTTGAGCATGATGAGATTGTGGAGAGGGCTGTGGAGTATCTCCCGGCCGTTCTTAATGCCGAGGCTGCAAGCCTCATCCTGATGGACGAAGAGGGGTTATACTTTCAGGTTGCCACCGGCGTGGGAAGCCAGGATGTAAAGAAGGTGAGGCTCAAGAAAGGTGAGGGGATCGCAGGATGGGTTGCCGGGAAGGGTGAGCCCCTGATTGTGAACGCCCCCTATGCTGATCCCAGATTCTACCGGAAGGCCGATGAACAGAGCGGGGTCAGGACCAGGAATATTATCTGTGTACCCCTCCGGTTGAGGGATAAACTGAAGGGGGTCATTGAAGTGATTAACAGGCTGGATGGTGATTTTCAACCTGAGGATATTGAGGTGCTCCAGTGCCTCTCGAACAATATAGCCGTCTCCCTTGAGAATGCAAGACTGTACAGGGAGATGAAGGAGACCTTCCAGTCAATGATTGAGGTCCTTGCAGAACTGATCGAACTGAGGGATTCCTATACGGGCGGGCATACAGAGAGGGTGAAGAGGTACAGCCTGTTAATAGGAGAGAGGATGGGGCTTGATTCCAGGATGATTGAGGCCCTCCGGCTTGCGGCGGTGCTTCATGATGTGGGAAAGATAGGGGTGAGGGATTCTATCCTCCTGAAGAAGGAGAGACTTGACGATGAGGAATACCGGCTTATGAGCATGCATGCCCAGTATGGTGCGAAGGTGCTTGAACGAGTGGGGAACCTGGATCAGGTGATAGAAGGGATCAGACACCACCATGAGAGGTATGGTGGAGGAGGCTATCCGGACGGTCTGAAGGGTGATGAGATACCCGTCATAGCCCGGATAATATCGGTTGCCGATACCTTTGATGCGATGACCACCACAAGGCCCTACAGGACCGCCCTTCCCCCGGAAGAGGCGATAAGGGAATTGAAGGAGGGGGCAGGCAGACAGTTTGATCCCCGTGTGGTGGATATCCTGATTCAGGCCTACAGAGAGGGGCGGCTCCTGTGAAGATCAGGGTGTTAGGGGCATCGGGTTCGGAGGTAAAGGGGAGGTATCTGACGGGGTTCCTTATTGACCAGACCCTCCTCCTTGACCCCGGTTCCGCCACAGCCATCCTCACCCTTGATGAGCAGGCAAGGATAGAAAATCTGCTGCTTTCTCATGGACACCTTGACCATGTGAGGGACATCCCCTTTCTTGCCGACAACCTGTTGACATTGGGTGTAGAGAGACCCCTGATAGTCTGGGGGCTTCAGGAGACGATAGACGCCCTCAGACGGCATATCTTTAATGAGATAATATGGCCGGACTTCACCAGGATCCCGTCCAGGGAACGACCTGTCCTTATTTTTAAATCCCTGGAACCCATGGTCGAGATGAGGATAGGTGAGTTCAGTATCCTGCCCGTCCCTGTAGCCCATTCCTTACCTGCCGCAGGGTTCATAATCTCTAAAGCAGGGGACGTGAGGATCGGATATTCGGGCGATACGGGGAGTACTGACCTGTTCTGGCAAGAGGTGAGGAACCAGAGGGTGAAGGATGTGATCGTGGAGGTGAGTTTCCCTGACAGGCTCCGGGATGTGGCGGAGGCCTCGGGGCATTATGCTCCCTCACTCCTCATGGAAGACCTCCGGAAATACCGCCTTGAAGAAATCCGCTGCCACATCACCCATATGAAACCCCAGTTCATGGATGAGATAAGGGAGGAACTCACAGGGAGGATTGACGTCAGGTTCCTCAAAAGCGGGGATCTGATAGAAGTATGAATAGCGGAGAGCAAACGTACCAGATACAATAATGTCTCCTGAGTTGCTTTTAAACCTCCCGGGCAGGCGAGAATTTCCCACAACAGAGATACTGATTATCTGATAATCTGGTTGATCTCAAATATCGGCAAGAGTACCCCGAAGACTATGAATCCCACTATTATCCCCATGACCAGTATCATGACAGGCTCAAGAATGGATGTAATCTGTTCTGTCTGCCGGATGAACTCCTTCTTGTAGGACTCTGATGCCCTGATAAGGAGTTCCGGCAACTGGCCGGA
>CAZITN010000145.1:0-2943 GCA_964542175.1 uncultured Thermodesulfovibrio sp.
TCAGCGTTGTCAGGAGCGCAGGTCCTACAATCATGGGCACGCCTATGGGGACTACTCCGACAGTCTCTCTGGTCCATGTCCCGGCTTCTCTTGGCTCGCCCCGGAGGATCTCGAGCATGGCGATTGCAAGCAGAAGGAGCCCGCCTGCTATCTTGAAATCGTTAATGGTTATACCAATGATCCTGAACACGCTCTCACCGAGAAAGACAAATACTATGCTCACACCAAGGCCCGTCATCACAGACTGCCTGATCACCCTCGACCTTTCATCCCTCTCAAGCCCTGATGTGCATGATAGAAAAATGGGGAGAAGTGCAAAAATATCAATCGCAACAAACAGGGGGATGAAAGTAGCTGCAAGATCTTTGAAAAGAACCGTGAACATTTCTACGATAGAATCAGATCAGATATTTAATTATAACGAATCCGGCTATGAGGAGCAAGATGAAGAGATAGCTGAGGAGATTGAAATACCTGTCTATGAAGGTCTTTATCCTCTCGCCGTACATGTAGATGAGGCCGCTTATCAGGAAGAATCTTGCCCCCCGGCTCAAAAGGGAGGCGGTGATGAATACAGGAAGGTTCACCCGGAAGAATCCCGCCGAGATAGTAAAGACCTTGTAGGGTATGGGTGTGAACCCTGCAATGCTTACCGCCCATGCCTCGTATTCAATGAAGTATCTCCTGACGGCCTCTATGGCAGCTTCGTCGACATAGTTAAGGATTATTTCCTTTCCGAGAGTCCAGAAGTTGTGGCCTATATAAAATCCAAGGAGGCCACCGATCACCGATCCGGCCGTACAGAGGGCTGCGTGGAGGAATGCCTTTTCACGGCGTGAAAGGGAGAGAACTATAAGGAGAATATCAGGAGGTACAGGGAAAAAAGACGCTTCGGCAAGAGCCAGGAGGAAAAGGGCCGGAAGCCCGTAAGGTGTCTCTGCCCAGTGCAGAACCCAGTCATAGAGTCTCCTGAAGTATCTCACTTTTCTGCCTGGATGAGCACTGATTCATCCACTCTGGTTGTCCTTATTCTCCTGAAACCTGCCTGTCTGCACCAGCCGGTCATTTCTCTTATGGTATAGGCCCGGCCTGAAGGGGTGTTCACGAGCATGTTAACGGAGAATATAGCTCCTGAAAGGGGTGATGTCCTCTTTTCGTGAAGAAGAAAATCGTTGATTATGAACCTTCCTCCCGGGAGAAGGCTTCTCCTTATTTTCTTTATAAGTTTCAGGTTCTCACGGCTACTGAATATATGGAGGATATTACTTGCAAAGACGATATCATAACCCTTTCCGATCGGGTCTTTCAGGAAATCTCCTTCAGTCAGGGTGATGGAGGGATGGTTCTCGCCGATGTATTCCCGGGCTATATCGATCGTCTGCGGCAGGTCAAAGAGTGTGACTAAGCAGCCACGCTTTGCAAATTCGATGGAGTACGTTCCGGGACCGCCTCCGAGGTCGAGTATGCGGTCATTCGGGGCCGGCCCGATCAGGCTTACGAGCCCCTTTGCCTTCTTCGAGGCAAGGTTATGCATCCCCCGGATAAATGCTCTATGGTCCTTTCCCTTCTCCGATGGCCGTCCCGTCTGAAGTATCCTGTCAAGGTCTGACCAGCGCTTCCATAGTTGATCATAGTGCCTGAGGATGTCTCCCTGGTAAGTTTTCTTCCCTGTAACGAGGTATTTGGAGGCAGTCCGGGAGTTTTTGTAAAAACCGTTTCTTTTTCTGAGGAGCCCGAGGCTGGTGAGGGCATCAAGGAGTATCTCAAGGGCCCTTCCGTCAAGGTCGAGCTTCCTGGCAAGACTTCTTGCAGATACCGGTTTTTCAAGATGATCAAACAGGCCCAGATTGTTTGCGCTAAGGAGTATCCGGCTTTCGAAAAACCCCCGAACCAGATTATGGATCTCTGCTATATCCTTCACAGAATGAGGATAAAACATGAGGTGTGAATGTGTCAAACATCATGCCTGCAAGGATAATATCAATTACTATCGGCAGGTTGAGTTCAGGAGGACTCGTCAATCCCTGATGCATTCCTGGACAATGGAAAGTATGTCCTGAAGTTTGTATGGCTTTTTCAGACAGCCCGTAAATCCCATATCAAGAAATTCCTTTTTCCTTTCATGGCTGTAGCCGGTTGAAAGTATAACCTTGAGTTCCGGATCGATTTCTCTCAGGCGCCTGAATGTCTCGATCCCGTCAAGACCGGGCATGCTCATGTCAACGATAACAAGGTCTATCTTGCCCTCGTGGTTTCTGAATGTCTCAATCGCCTCCATCCCGGTTTGGGCCTTAAGGACATGTATACCTGCCCGGTTCAGGACGGTAAAGACAACATCAAGAATGATATCCTCATCATCTACGATCATCACCGTAGCCTCGCGGTCAAGGGGTTTGACGGCTTCCTCTATTGCTTTCTCTGTTTCCGGGTTGTCCTCATGAGAAATGGGCAGGTATATCCTGAACTCCGTCCCTTTTCCTTCGGCACTTTCCACTTCTATCTTTCCCTTATGGGCGGTTACGATTGAATAGACGACGGAGAGCCCCAGTCCTGTTCCCTTGTTTGAACGATCTGTTTTGGTGGTGAAGAAGGGATCGAATATTCTGTCTTTTATGTTATCGGGGATACCGCTCCCCGTATCCCTGATTGAAATCATGGCATATTCAGAGGTGTCTGTATGGTGGTACGATCCTTTGCTCTCAGATGCTCCAATCTTCGAGGTGCTCAGAGAGATTGTTCCCCCATCTGGCATCGCATCCCTTGCGTTTACGAAGAGGTTCAGCAACATCTGGTATATCTGGGAGGTATCACCCTTTATTCTAAGTGGGCTGGATACCATCCTCTGTTTTATTACAATATTGTCTCCGATGATCCTCTTGATTGTAGAAATAAACTCATTCAGAAAAGCATTGAGCTCAAAGACCTGATACTCCGTTTCAGCCC
>CAZITN010000146.1:0-2890 GCA_964542175.1 uncultured Thermodesulfovibrio sp.
TATAAATAATGAAAACCAGAAAGGCAAGAAATAAGCTGAAGGGAGAACTTACCCCTGAAGAAAAGATGAACATGCCCCTTTACCCCATCGGGGTGGTGGCAGAGCTCATCGGAACCACCGACCAGACCCTCAGGCTCTACGAAAAACACGGCCTTATCAAGCCTGCCCGACGGAACAAAAACAGGTACTACTCCGAAAACGACATAAAGTGGCTCAGGTGTCTCAGAGACCTGATTCATGTCAAGAAGATCAGCATTGAGGGGATAAAGAAGCTTCTTGAATACGCCCCTTGCTGGGAAATAACGGACTGTTCGCAGGAGAGACGGGAGCGGTGCTCAGCCTATATAGACAAGAGCAAACCGTGCTGGGAACTGAACCGCCAGATCTGTAACCGGGAATCCGGCAAGATCTGCGAGGACTGCATTGTCTATATCTCGAAGATGAAGACCGACAGCGGAAAGAAGGGGAAAAGGAGAGACTAGAGACTGAGGGTTAAAAGACAGGTCGAGGCTGAGGTTGAGGTTGAGGCTTTAAGAGCGTGTCGCGTATAGCGTATAGCGTGTATGGGATGAAGATAGTGGAGGCTGAAGGTTAAGGTTGAGGTTGAGAAAGAAAGCGTATAGCGTGTAGCGGGAAAAACTATTTTGTCATACTGAGCGTAAGCGAAGTATCTCGGTTTCTTTGTCAATTGGATAGATATTTAAAAGGAAGTATTTATCTGTGTAGATCCTTTTTTTCCGCGTTCATCTGTGTACTGTATATTTTGGATTTTGGTATTTGAATTTGTTTAGAATTTAGATATTAGTATTTAGGATTTCTCTTATTACCGTATCCCGCCCCATCCAGGCTCCGTTCCCCTCAGAAAATACTCCCTGTAGGAGTCCCCTGACGGGAAGAGAACCCTTCTACCGGTCTTTCTGCTCACAAGGACCCTCGTAACACCAGGTGGTGCTGTAAACCTCCTTTTCGCAGTCCCTGAGACCTTCCGCATGAAATCCTTCCAGACTGGAGCTGCGAGCCTTCCACCGGACATGCCAGGGCCAAGGCTCCTTCCATCGTCATAACCGATCCAGACTGCAGCGAGGAGTTCGGGCGAATACCCGACAAACCATGCATCCCTGTAGTTGTCGGTAGTCCCGGTCTTCCCCGCCGTATCAAAGGGAAGACCTCCGGCAGCCTTCCCTGTCCCCCTTCTTATCACATCCCGCATGATGTCCGTCATGACAAAGACAGCACCCGGGTCCAGCCTCCCGCGGGGCACTGAGAAGTTTTCTTCAAGGATTTTGCCATCGCTCCGGGTAACCCTTCGTATGAAGAGGGGAGTATGGTATTTACCCTGATTTGCAAATACTGTGTAAGAAGCGGCAAGCTCCAGGGGGGTGACGCCAAGAGAGCCGAGTGAGAGGCTGAGGTCTTCGGGGAGTTTAGATGTGATCCCGACACTTCTTGCAAAGGAGGCTATGTCTCCAAGACCGACCGCCCTGGCAAGCCTGACGGTGGGGACATTCAACGAATGGACAAGGGCATCCCGGAGGGTAACATTCCCTCTGTACCTGTGGTCATAGTTCACGGGCCTCCAGAGCCTCCCGTCCCCCATCGGATATTCCACGGGCTCATCCTTGAGGATCGAGACGGCTGTGTAGCCCTTTTCAAGGGCAAGGGCATAAATGAAGGGCTTGAAGGCAGAGCCTGCCTGCCTCCGTGCCCTCACTGCCCGGTTGAAGGGGCTCAGCCTGTAATCATAGCCCCCGACCATCGCCTGGACCTCGCCAGTTGAGGGCTCCAGCGCCACGATGGCACCTTGTACAAGTGGGATCTGCTCAAGGCCGAGGTAGGCGATGCCGTTCTTTATCTCCCTTACCCTGACATATACAAGGTCACCAGGACGCAGGATCCTTTTCAGGTTGAAATCTCTTGTCAGTCTCCTTTTACCGCTTTTCTCATCGTATCTGTATCTTGCCCACCGGGCATCCCTGGACCGGAGGACCGAATAGGCACCATTGAGGCTGACTACAGCCTCCTTTTTTTTCACCCTCAGCACCAGCCCCTTCAAAACCTTCCCCCTGAATGAACTGAGGGCACTTCCGGGAAGGAGCCTTCTTAGTTCATTCTGGACCATTATCCCTGTTTTATGACCAGCAGGCCCCCGCCAGCCCTTCTGTCTGTCATAGACCCTGAGGGCGGCCCTGAGCGTCTCTGCCGCCTTTAGCTGGGCCCACCTCCTGATTGTCGTATAAACACGCAGACCTCCACCATAAAGCCTTTCAGGGCCGTATTTATCCTCGAGGTAATTCCTGATGTAGGATAAGAAGTAGCCGTATGGCTCCGCTCTCTGCCTTCCCGGCCTCAGAATGAGAGGCTCGTTTTCAGCCATTTTCCGTTCCGAGGGTTTCAGATAGCCTGAAGCCTCCATCCGTCTGAGCACCACCCGGGCCCTTCCCCCGGCCCTTTCAAGATCCCTGAACGGCGAATACCGGTTCGGGGCCTTCAGGAGGCCTGCTATCATGGCCGCCTCCTTCAGGGAGAGCTTACCGGCGGATTTCCCGAAGTATGTCTCCGAGGCCATCTCCACGCCGTAGGCCCCGCTCCCGAAATAGGCGCGGTTGAGGTAAAGTTCGAGGATCTCCTCCTTCGTGAGCTGTCTTTCAAGCATGATGGCGATCACCGCCTCCTTCAGTTTCCTCCTGAAGGTCTTTTCATGGCTCAGATAGAGCACCTTGGCCAGTTGCTGGGTGATGGTGCTGCCGCCTTCCCTGAAGCTGAGAGAAAAGAGGTCCTTGATGATCGCCCTCCCAAGCCCGATATAATCAATGCCCCTGTGTCTGAAGAACCGGGCATCCTCGGTTGCTACCACTGCGTTGATCAGATGAGGAGAGATCCTGTTGAGGGG
>CAZITN010000147.1:0-2887 GCA_964542175.1 uncultured Thermodesulfovibrio sp.
GTGATGATCAAAACCGTTCAGGCACCATACCCCTCTGCCTCCTTATATGCTGTATATAAAAGAATCGGACAACTTGGGTTATAAAAAGGCATGTATATAGAAATCCCCAGATACACAGACCGTCTTTCGGATGTCTATGAAAGGCTTGATTCCGCCTATGATGAACTTGCCCTGAAGTATGACGGGTTCTCCTGCAATGGCTGTGAGAAGGTATGCTGCGACAGGGTCTTTATTCATTTCACCCTGATAGAGCACTTCCATCTCCTTGAGGGCTTCAGAAAGCTTTCTCCTGAGAAGCGTGAATCGGTTCTTGAAAGAGCCGAAGAATACAACAAGGGGTTTTCGGAAACAGCCCACCCTGAGGAAAACTTCAGGATGCTTTGTCCCCTCTGTGAGGAGAACCGGTGTATCCTCCATCCCTACCGTCCCCTTCTCTGCAGGGTTTACGGCCTTCCCGGTGTTCTCAGGAAGCAGACCGGTGAGCCTCTCAGATTCCCGGGATGCTGGCGGTTTCAGGACCTCTACGGTGAGGTGAGTGAGCCGCTGGACAGAACCGCCTTTTTCAGTGAGATTGCCGGGATAGAGAAGGAACTGAGGGAGAAACTCACCTATTTCCAGCGGTACAGAAAGACGGTCGCCCAGATGATCCTTGATGAGAAGAGAAAGGACGGCCTTATAATGAGGACCTACGACTTTTTTGAGGGATATTGATGAACAGGCTCGCCAACGAGCGGAGTCCCTATCTGCTTCAGCATGCCTCGAATCCAGTGGACTGGTATCCCTGGTCTGAGGAGGCCTTCCAGGCTGCCAGGAAGCAAGACAAGCCGATATTTCTCTCCATAGGCTACTCCACCTGTCACTGGTGTCATGTGATGGAGAAGGAGTCATTCGAGGATGAAGAGATGGCACGGCTCCTGAGCCGTCACTTTGTCTCCATCAAGGTGGACAGGGAGGAACGGCCTGATATTGACAGCTTCTACATGACGGTCTGCCAGGCCATGACAGGCCGGGGCGGCTGGCCCCTTACCATCTTCATGACACCTGAGAAGGAGCCCTTTCTGGCTGCAACATACATACCCAGGGAGAGCCGTCACGGGATGAAGGGTCTCAGGGAGTTGGTACCGTTGATAGGGAGGATATGGACAGAGAGACGGGAAGACCTGCTCATGGAGGCAGGGAGAATTACAGAAACCATCCGGGGATATTATGAGAGGCCGGAAAGAGGTAGCCTGCCCGATGGGGTTCTTGATAAGGGGGTTGAATCGCTCATCAGGATCTATGATCCCGAATACGGGGGCTTCGGGCAGGAGCCGAAATTCCCTCTTTCACACAACCATCTCATCCTCTTGAGAAGATGGTACCGCACAAAAAGGGACGACTTGCTCGAGGTGGTCCTCAGATCACTCAGGGGTATGCTTTACGGCGGGATTTACGACCATATCGGAGGGGGCTTGCACAGGTATTCAACAGACCGGCAGTGGCTTCTCCCCCATTTTGAAAAGATGCTCTATGACCAGGCGTTGCTTCTGTACCTCCTTGCCGATGTCTACCAGATAACAGGTGAAGGAGAGTTCCTTGATGCTATCATTGGGATGCTGGAATTCATCATAAGGGATTTCCTCTCTCCTGAGGGAGGCTTCTGCTCGGCGTGGGATGCTGACAGTGAGGGTGAGGAGGGAAGGTTTTACACGTGGACGAAGAGAGAGGTGATAGATGTGCTGGGGGATGAGGAGGGAGAACTCTTCAGCAGGATCTTTCATCTGGAAGACGAAGGGAACTACCGGGATGAAGGTACCGGCCGGTATTCTGGAAGAAATATCCTGTATCCCGGTGGCTCAATCAGGGATATCGCTGAAAGGCTCGGGATTGAGACGAGAAAGATGGAAAAATATCTTAAACAATGGCGGGAGGTCATCTTCAGAAGGAGGAAGGAGAGGGTCAAGCCCTTCCTTGACGACAAGATCCTTACTGACTGGAACGGTCTCATGATCGGGGCCCTGGGACGGGTGTATCATGTGACCGGGGTGAAGGATGCCCTTCTGTACGCCCAGAGAGCCAGGGAGTTTCTGAAAAAAGAGATGTACAGGGATAAAGGTCTCATCTTTCACCGGTGGCGGGAGGGCAGGGCGGAGATAGAGGGATTTCTTGACGATTATGCCTTTCTCTGCCACGGGCTCATTGAGCTCTATCTTGCCACCGGCGAGCCGGGGTTCCTCTCGGAGGCTCTCAGTCTCGGGAAAACAATAACAGAGAGATTCAGGAGACCCGACGGTGGTTACTATATGAGTCCACCATCTATGGACCTCCCTGTCAGGACTTCCGGGTATCATGATGGAGCACTGCCTTCGGGAAACTCTGTGGCCCTTTATAATATGGTCCGTCTTGGATACCTTACCGGGGATGAGGCCCTTCTGGATCAGGCTGGGGAGGATATTGAATCCCTTGGAGGTCTGATCGCTGAAAACCCCGCTTCCTACAGTTTCCTCCTCCTTGCAGTGGATACTCTCCGTAATGCCCCGGCCTCCGTGGTTATCTGCCTGACCGGCAAGGCTGGAGCGGATGAGCCCTTCCTGGAGTGGATCCAGCGGAACTACCTCCCAGACCTGCTTGTACACCGGAAGACGCCCGGGAGTGCAGAGACCCTTGCAAGGATCCTTCCCCATACCTCCTCAATGAAGCCTGCCCCTGATACCCCGAGAGCCTATCTCTGTAAAGGGCATACCTGCAGTCCACCCGTGACCGGGCCTCAGGACCTCTGCAGGCTTTTGCAGTCTTGAGTTCCCCATGATACTCTGGAAGTTCCTTGTGCCTAAATTGAGCGATTTTGGCGTAGAGGCAGAGGGGCATAGGCCTTCACATCACTCTCGACGGGCATCCATGCCCCATA
>CAZITN010000148.1:0-2838 GCA_964542175.1 uncultured Thermodesulfovibrio sp.
TCACCCTGCCTCTCCTGTTTTTATCATCAAAGGGGAAGTTCATTTATACTGAAGATGGCAAGCAGGATGGATACGACGATGAATCCTATTATCAGCCCCATTATGAGTATCAGGGCAGGTTCAAGGAGGCTTATGAATCTCCGTACCGATGCCCTCAGGTTCTTTTCATAGGTGTCTGCTACCTTGAGAAGCATCTCGTCAAGCTGTCCCGTCTCTTCACCCACCTTTATCATTGAAAGGGCCAGGGATGGAAATATCCCCGTCTTTTCCACCGGGGCTGCGATCCCCTTTCCCTCTCTGGCACCGATAATGACCTGGTCTATTGCAGAGGCGAAGACGGTATTGCCGATTGTCTCCCGGACGTTGGAAAGGGCCTGGAGCAAAGGGACACCGCTTTTTAGAAGGGTTCCCAGTGTTCTTGCAAAGCGGGATGTCTCCAGCTTGATGATGATATCACCTAGGAGTCTTATCTTCAGTTCGTCCCACTTTCTCCTTCCCTCGGGCCTGGAGACAGCCCTCCTTGCAATATAGAAGATAAAGAGGAGTGCAAGCAGGAAGACCCACCAGTAGCTGCTCAGAAAGTTGCTGAAGGATATGAGTATCATTGTAGGAAGGGGGATGGCCTGACCAAGGTCCTCAAAGATCCTGGAAAACTTTGGTATCACATAGGTGAGCAGGATTATGAGGGATGCCCCGCCTGTTAAGATGAGGATCGAGGGATAGATCATGGCTGAAAGTACGTGCTCCCTGAGCTGCCGGGATGTCTCCAAGAATTCCACCAGTTTGTCTAATACCACATCTAAAACACCGCCTGCCTCTCCGGCCCTTACCATGTTTACGTATATCCTCGGGAATATCCGTGGATGCTGGGCAAGGGCATCGGAGAAGGAACTGCCTTCCCTTATGGCCTTGAGAACAGATTCTATCACCCCCTGCATGGCTTTCTGCTCTGTGATCCCGGCAAGGATGTTCAGGCTCCTGTCAAGGGGAAGACCGGCATTGAGAAGGGCTGATAGCTCTGTTGTAAAGACAAGGATGTCCGGTTTCTTCCTGAACCTGAGGGAGAAGGAGGCCTCTTTCTCCCTCGGCATTGTTATCCGTATGGGTATATATCCGGAGTCCCTGATCTTCTCAATCGCCGACCTCTCATCTGGTGCGTTTATGATTCCTTCCTCAATCTTGCCCTGAGGGGTTGTTGCACGGTATGAAAAGAGAGGCATCGTCAGACTTCCTGGGTTACCCTGATTACTTCAGATATGGTTGTTACTCCCTCCATTACCTTCCTTGCCCCATCTTCCGACAGGGTCCTCATGCCTGATGAACGTGCCTGTCTTCTGAGTTCATTTGAGTCCACGCCCACTGAGATGAGTCTCCTTATCCCATCATCCACAGTGAGTAGTTCAAAGATGCCCGTTCTGCCATAAAAACCGGTCCCGGCGCAGTGTTCACAACCCATGCCCCGGTAAAGGGTGGTATCCTCTGGTATGCCCAGGATGAGCCGTTCCTCTAAAATGGTCTCCCTGTCCACCTCCCTGCACTCCGGACATATCACCCTCACGAGCCTCTGCGCGAGTATTCCCCTGAGGGTGGAGGCAAGGAGGTAACTCTCTACGCCCATATCGATAAGCCTTGTTATGGCACTCGGGGCGTCATTGGTATGGAGGGTGGAAAATACGAGATGACCTGTGAGGGATGACTGGATTGCGATCTCTGCGGTTTCGAGATCCCTGATCTCTCCAATCATTATTATATCGGGGTCCTGTCTTACGATATGGCGGAGTGTGTTGGCGAAGTTAAGGCCTATCTGGGGCTTGACCTGGATCTGGTTGACTCCCTTTAACTGGTACTCAACAGGATCCTCTACGGTAATTATCTTCTTTTCAGGGCTGTTTATTTTATCAAGGGCTCCATAGAGGGTCGTTGTCTTTCCACTTCCGGTAGGTCCGGTTACGAGCATTATCCCGTTGGGGAGGCTGATGATTTTGTTGAAGCCCTGGAGTGTGTCGGAGGGAAAACCGAGCTGTTCCAGATCGATCACGATGCTCTCACGGTCAAGGAGTCTGATCACCACACTCTCGCCGTGCAGCACCGGTATGGTTGAGATCCTCATATCTATATCCTTACCGAGGACCTTCAGTTTTATCTTTCCATCCTGGGGGAGCCTCCTTTCTGCGATATTAATCTTCGCCATTATCTTGATCCTTGAAATTATCGCAGGCTGGAGTCTCCGGGGAGTTGATTCCACCTCGTGGAGGACCCCGTCAATCCGGTACCTTACCTTGAGTTCATCTTCATAAGGCTCCAGGTGGATGTCGCTTGCCCTGTTTTCTATGGCCCTGGTAATTATCAGGTTCACGAGTTTTATGATCGGTGCTTCCGATGCAAGGTCCTTGAGGTGTCCGATATCCTCCTCTTCTTCTGAGATATCCTCGTAAGTCAGCTGGTCAATGTCCTCTATTATCCTGTTGATGGTGTTTTCCCTGCCATAAAACTTTTCGAGGTAATCTGTAATTTCATCATGATCGCCCTGGTATGCAATGATCCGGGTGCCTGTGGCATATTCAAGGGCCTCTACAATATCGGATCTTGAAGGGTCTTCCATAATAACCTCGAGGATGTCGTTTTTGAGCTCCACGGGTATCACCCTGTTCTCCCTGAGGAAACGGGATGATATCTCATTCAGGACGAGAGGTACCTTGGGAAGTTTCCTGATCTTTGTCTCATTCCCCATGAAATATAATATACCAGAACGATCGGGCATAATTGTAGTGGTTTGTTTTATAATATTCCTCAGGCTGTTATGGGGGAGCGGTCCCTTCATAATTTCTTCATATTGTT
>CAZITN010000149.1:0-2823 GCA_964542175.1 uncultured Thermodesulfovibrio sp.
AGAACGTAGAACACAATTAACGCCCATTGCCCCTTGCGCCTATTGCCCGTTCAGCTTCGCCCTCAGGAACCTCCCGGTCCTGGACTCCTCATTCCCGGCGATCTCCTCCGGCGTTCCCTGGGCTATCAGATACCCGCCCCTTTCTCCTCCCTCGGGTCCGAGGTCGATGATGTAGTCAGCGGACTTGACCACATCGAGGTTATGCTCTATCATTATCACCGTATCCCCCCTCTCCACAAGGGAGTCCACCACATGAAGGAGCCTCTCTATATCCACAAAGTGAAGACCCGTCGTAGGCTCGTCAAGTATGTAGAGGGTGCCTCCCCGGGAACGCTTTCCCAGCTCCCGGGCGAGCCTTACCCTCTGGGCCTCGCCTCCGGAGAGGGTGGTTGCCGGCTGACCCAGCTTTACATATCCCAGGCCCACATCAATCAGTATCCGGAGCCTGGAGTTGATATGTGGTATCTCGCTGAAGAAGTCCGCTGCCTCGGAGATGGTCATCTCGAGGACATCGGAGATGGTCTTTCCCTTGAACCTCACCTGGAGTGTTTCCGGGTTGTACCTCCTCCCGTCACAGACATCACAGGGCACATAGACATCAGGGAGAAAGTGCATCTCCACCTTTCTGAAGCCGTCGCCCCTGCAGGTCTCGCACCTCCCGCCGGAGATATTGAAACTGAACCTCCCCGGCGAATATCCCCTTACCCTGGCCTCCTTCACCCGGGAGAAGAGCATCCGGATATGGGTGAAGAGGCCTGTATATGTCGCAGGGTTGGACCGCGGGGTCCTCCCCAGGGGCTTCTGTTCCACACACTTGACCCCTCTGAGCCTCCCGGTCCCTGTAATCTTTCTGTATCTTCCCGCCGGGATATCCTCTCCTGAGAGCTCCCGCCTGAGTCCCCTGTACAGGACATCCAGGACAAGGGAGCTCTTACCCGAGCCCGAGACCCCGGTAACACAGGTAAAGACACCGAGGGGGAACTTCACTGTTATATCCTTCAGGTTGTGCTCCGAGGCCCCGAGGACCCTGAGATACCCCTTTGGCTTCCGTCTCCTCGGGGGAATCCGGATGGACCTCCTGTGGGAAATATAGGCACCGGTAATGGAAGAGGGATTCTCAGACAGATCGGCAGGGCTTCCGGATCCCACTATCCAGCCCCCTGCCCTTCCCCCGCCCGGCCCGAGGTCAACTACATAATCAGCCCACCGGATCGTCTCCTCGTCATGTTCGACCACCACTACGGTATTTCCTGCATCCCTTATCGCCCCGAGGGTCCTGAGGAGTTTTTCGCAGTCCCGGGGATGAAGCCCGATACTCGGCTCGTCAAGCACATAGAGAACCCCTGTGAGGGAGGAACCCAGCTGGGAGGCAAGCCTCACCCTCTGGGCCTCGCCACCGGAAAGGGTGGAGGCAGGCCGGTCAAGGGTGAGATACCCCAGCCCCACATCCTCGAGGAACCCGAGCCTGTCCCTTACTTCCTTCAGAACCCTTTTCCCTATGAGGGACTCCCTCTCGGAAAGGCTCAACCCCTCAATGAACTCCCTCGCCCTCGCCACCGGGAGGAAGGAAAACTCGCCTATGTTCAGACCTGCGATCCTGACGCTGAGGGATTCCTTTTTCAGGCGGAAGCCGTTACAGGCACGGCACGGACCCGTGGGCTCGAACCCGTTTTCCTCCTCGCCTATGCCTTCAAAGCCGAGGCCGTTACAGGCCTCACAGGCCCCGAGCCTGCTGTTGAAGGAGAAGAACATCGGCGTCATCTCCTCGTAGCTCACCCCGCAGCGGTAGCAGGCCAGGCTCTTGCTGAAGAGTATGTCCTCGCCTGTATCAACGAGGTTGATGACCACAGTCCCTGCATGCACAAGGGCGCTGTCCAGGGCGTTCCGGAGCTGTTTTTCCACACCCGGCCTGATCTTCAGCCTGTCGATAACTATCTCTATATTGTGCCGTTTGTACCTGTTCAGCCTTATATCTCCGGTAAGGTCCCTCATCTCACCGTCTATCCTTGCCCTGATGAAGCCCTCCCGCCTCATCTGCTCCAGTTCCTTCCTGTACTCCCCCTTTCTCTCCCGGACTATGGGAGCGAGTATCTGGAGCCTCGTCCCGTCGGGGTAGCTGAGGATGCTTCTGAGGATATTCTCTGTATCCTGGACGGTTATGGGCTCGCCGCACCGGTGGCAGAAGGGACGGCCTATCCTTGAATAGAGGACCCTCATGTAGTCGTAGATCTCTGTGATGGTCCCGAGGGTGGACCGGGGCGAGCGGGAGACGGTCTTCTGCTGGATTGCAACAGAAGGGGAAAGGCCCTCTATGCTGTCAAGGTCGGGTTTCCGGAGTTCCTGGATGAACTGCCTTGCATAGGACGAGAGGCTCTGGACATACCGTCTCTGGCCCTCGGCATAGATCGTATCAATGGCAAGGGAGGACTTGCCTGAACCTGAGGGCCCCGTGATCACCACAACGCGGTTACGCGGGATGGAGAGGGAGAGGTTCTTCAGGTTGTGCTCTCTCGCACCCTTGATTACAATGAATTCTTTCATTGGTTATTGGTGTATTGGTTATTGGTGTAGTGGTATATTGGTTATTGGGTTACCGGGTTAATGGGTCATCAGGTAATTTCCCGCATTCTTCTGGTTTATCTCGTTTATTTCGTTTGTTGGGTTAATAGGGTTTGTTGTGTTTCCCGCATCCCCGCATCCACGCTTTTACGCATCATCGCATTCTGCCTTTCCCGCTCATATCTTTTCTCGCTTTTTCTCGCCTTTCTCGCGTTATACGTTTCTCGCTGTTTGTCAACCCCAATAACTCAGAACGTCGAACGT
>CAZITN010000150.1:0-2788 GCA_964542175.1 uncultured Thermodesulfovibrio sp.
GGGGACACGGCCGGGGTTTTCAAGCCGGTGAAGGGTGGATTTGGGGACATAGGCTGATTCGTTCTCATGGATGAATACCTCCTTCTCTCCGATGGTGACCCTGGCGGTCCCCTTTACGACCACCCAGTGTTCCGACCGGTGGTAGTGTTTCTGGAGACTCAGCTTCTCGCCGGGATTGACGACTATCCTCTTTATCTTGTAACGGGGGCCCTTCTCAAGGATGGTATAGCTGCCCCAGGGACGGTAGATGGTCAGGTGCTCGTCAGCCTCGGTCCGGCCCTCCTCCTGCAGCCTCCTGAAGACGTCCCTCACTTGCTGGGTCTCCCCCTTCCTCGAGATCAGGACGGCATCGTCCGTCTCCACAATCAGGCAGTCCTCAAGCCCGATGGTGGCTATCAGCCTCCTGTTTCCCATGACCATCGTGTTCCTGGTATCAACGGTGATCACATCGCCCTTTCCTACGTTGCCCTTTTCATCCTTTTCAAGGAGTTCAAAAATTGAGTCCCAGGAGCCTATGTCGTTCCAGTAGATATCAAGGGGGAGCGTCACCGCCCTTGTGGACTTCTCCATTATCCCGAAGTCAATGGAGATGGACGGGAACTGGGGGAAGCTCTCAAGAAACTCGTCGTAACTCATCCCTTCAAGGGCGATCCTCATCTCAGGCATGTGCTCTGAAAACTCCTCCATCATTGAACCGATGCGGAATGTGAACATGCCGGAGTTCCAGAGGTAGTCCCCGCTTTTCAGATACGCCTCTGCCGTCTCCATGTCCGGTTTTTCAGTGAATCCCTCCACCCTGCAGAGAGGGACCTCATGCTTCTTACCATAAAAGGAGAGGGGTTCACCCTTTTTGATATAACCATAACCTGTCTCAGGCCGGCCCGGCACTACGCCGAAGGTCACTATATGGCCTGAGAGGGCTGCGTCACAGGCGTATTCCTGATAGAGGCTGAATTCCTCTTCCGGTCTGATGATATGGTCGGATGGACTGACAAAGACGACTTCATCCTCTCCGGAACCGAGGAGATCAAGACAGTACTTGATACCAAGGGCGATGGCAGGGGCGGTGTTGCGGCCCGCTGGCTCGAGGAGGACCGCCGGTTGATCAGAGATGCCCCGGGAGCCGAGAACTTCCTCGATATCCGACCGGACATGAAAGCGGTAATCCCTGTTTGTGATGATGATTATATCCTGGGGAGCGGTAAATGAGAGCACCCGCCTGAGGGTCTGCTGGAGTAGGGAGTGCTTGCCGTTGAGTTTCAGGAACTGTTTAGGAAAGAGCCTTCTCGACAGCGGCCAGAGCCTCGTGCCGCTTCCGCCTGCAAGGATGATTGATTTCATGGCTTGAATGTTAGCATGTTCCGGGTTCTACGTTCAACGTTGATACGTTCTGGGTTCCGGGTTCTACGTTCAACGTTTATTTCGTTAATCTGGTTTGTTTGGTTGATCTGGTGGGTGAAAGAGCGAGAAAGGCAGAATGCGATGATGCGTAAAAGCGTGAATGCGGGGAAGCGTGGATGCGAGAATGTGTGGATGCGGGAAACGCAACAAACCCGATAAACGCAATCAACCCGATAAACTCGTGTCTCGCCTTTCTCGCGTTCCACCTTTCTCGCTTTGATATTAACGCAACCAACGCTATTGCCTGCTTTCTGAGAGTGCCTGCCGGTACTGGGCTTCGAGGAGCTCCCTGTAGGCATGCAGATGGTCGTCGTCTGTAGCCTCTACCCGGATCACCACCACGGGCTGGGTATTGCTTGCCCTGATGAGTGCCCAGCCCCGGTCAAAGACCACCCTTGCTCCGTCTATATCCTGTATCTCCCTTATGGGGAAGGGGGCACTGCCCTTTTCCTTCAGGCCCTTCAGACGGTTTACTATTGTGCTGACGAGGCTCTGTTTCAGGCTGTCGGGGGTATCAACCCTGATCTCCGGTGTAAAGGAGAGGCGGGGTATGCCCTCAAGGAGTTTCCCCACAGGCCTGCCGGTCTTCACCATAATCTCGATCAGTCTGAGGGAGGTATAGAGGGCATCATCAAAACCGAAATACCGGTCTGCCAGGAATATATGCCCGCTGAACTCACCGGCCAGAAGGGCGCCTTCCTCCTTCATCCTTGCCTTGATGAGGGAGTGGCCTGTCCTTGCCATGACCGGCCTTCCACCGTGCCTGAGTACATCGTCGAAGAGGGTCTGGGAGCACTTTACATCCCCTATTATGGAGGCACCCGGATGATGTCTGAGGATCTCCCGGCTGAGGATGATCATGATCTGGTCTCCCCAGATGAGGGAGCCATCCTCAGAGACCACCCCGATCCGGTCGGCGTCCCCGTCGTAACCGATGCCTATTGCCGCCTTCTGCCGGAGCACCTCCTCCCTGAGGTCCTTCATGTTTTCTATGACCGTGGGATCAGGATGGTGATTCGGGAAGGTCCCGTCAGGAGCGTCATAGAGGGGGATGACCTCACAGCCCAGTTCCCGGAGCAATGCAGGCATTACCAGCCCGGCCGTTCCGTTTCCGGCATCAAGCACAACCCTGAGACGGGTCCGGGAGTCACGGAGACCGGAGAACTCTTCAAGCATGTGCTTTGTGTAGGAGGAGATGATGTCGTGGGGGATGATCCTGCCGGGACTCCCCGATGGCGAAGAGCACTCCGGAGGTAGAAGGTCCCTGAGCATCAGTATATCCTCTCCATGGATTGTCTCCTTCCCGATGCTCACCTTGAACCCGTTGAACTCCGGGGGGTTGTGGCTTCCCGTAACCATTATCCCGCCGTCAACGGGGAGGGTGAAG
>CAZITN010000151.1:0-2557 GCA_964542175.1 uncultured Thermodesulfovibrio sp.
TCCGGTCAGTTTTATGCAACTGTAAGGTGAATACTGAAAACGCAATAAACGCTATAAACCCAATAAACCCATAATGGAGGAGAGATGAAGATCGACGATTTATCCATCAACACCATCAGGTTTCTTGCAGCAGATGCGGTACAGAAGGCCAACTCTGGCCATCCCGGGATGCCAATGGGTGATGCCGCAATGGCCTATGTCCTCTGGCAGAAGTTTCTCAGGCACAACCCGGCCAATCCGGAGTGGTTAAACAGGGACAGGTTCGTCCTCTCCGCCGGTCACGGTTCAATGCTCCTTTACAGCCTGCTCTACCTGACTGGATATCCCCTTACAATGCAGGATATCAAGAACTTCCGCCAGTGGGGGAGCAAGACTCCTGGCCATCCAGAATATGATCCCGAAACAGGCGTGGAGACCACCACAGGTCCCCTCGGACAGGGGTTTGCAACGGGTGTGGGAATGGCGATCGCCGAGAGGTACCTGAGGGAGTACTTCAACAGGCCGGGTTTTCCGGTGATTGACTTCAATATTTATGCGATATGCAGCGATGGTGATCTGATGGAAGGAGTCTCCTCCGAGGCAGCTTCTCTTGCCGGTCATCTCGGACTCGGGAAAATAGTCTACCTCTACTCGGACAATAAAATAACCATCGAAGGCTCCACTGATCTGGCCTTTACCGAAGACGTGACAAGGAGGTTCAAGGCCTATGGCTGGCATGTTCAGAAGGTTGATGGTAATGACCAAAAAGAAATAGAGAGGGCGATCAGGGAGGCCAGACGGGAGAAGGAGAGGCCTTCTCTCATCCTTGCCCGTACCCATATCGCCTTCGGGAGCCCCAACAAGCAGGATACCCCTGATGCACATGGCGCCCCCCTCGGTGAGGAGGAGATAAAGCTTGCAAAGAGGGAGCTGGGCTGGCCCGAAAACAGGAAGTTCTACGTGCCGAAAAATGTCTTGAAACACATGAGGGAGGCCCGCAAGCAGGGAAGGGAGAATGAGAAAAAGTGGAATCAGATGATGAAGAGATATCGTAAAAGATATCCTGACCTTTACCAGAAGTTCCTGGAGTTCTCTGAAGGACGACTCCCTGATGGGTGGGACCGGGACCTCCCGGCCTTTACATCTGAAGATGCTCCAGTTGCGACCAGGTCTGCCTCCGGTAAGGTCCTGAATACGATAGCCGGACGGGTGCATAACCTGATTGGAGGTTCCGCTGACCTTGCACCATCAAACAACACGTATCTGAAGGGCTTTCCGGACTTCGGAACAAAGAAGAAGGGCAGGAACATCCACTTCGGAGTTAGGGAACACGCAATGGGAGCTGCATTGAATGGGATGGCGCTTACCGGTATGGTCATCCCCTACGGTGGAACCTTTCTGATCTTTTCCGATTATATGAGACCGGCCATAAGGCTTGCAGCCCTGATGAGACAGCACCTCATCTATGTCTTTACCCATGATTCCATTGGCCTTGGTGAGGACGGCCCGACCCACCAGCCTGTTGAGCAACTCTCATCCCTCCGGGCCATACCTGATTTCACAGAGATAAGGCCTGCCGATGCGAATGAGGCACGGGAGGCATGGAAGGTCGCCCTGACCCATAAGAACGGGCCTGTGGCTCTGATCCTCTCCAGGCAGAAGCTCCCGGTTATTGACCGGAAGAGATACGCAAAAGAGACCGGACTCAGGAAGGGCGGTTATGTTCTTTCTGATTCAAAAGGTAAGCCAGAAATAATTCTCCTCGCATCAGGCTCAGAGGTTCATCTTGCCCTTCAGGCCTATGAAGAACTCAGCCAGAGGGGGATAAAGGTGAGAGTGGTCAATATGGCATCCTTCAGTCTCTTTGACCAGCAGACAGAGAGATATCGTAATAGTGTGCTTCCACCGGATGTGAGAAAGAGGGTCGCCATTGAGGCAGGCTCAACACTCTCATGGTACAAATATGTGGGGCTTGATGGAGAGGTGATAGGTGTTGACCGGTTCGGTGCCTCGGCGCCATACAAGGTGATATTTGAAAAGTACGGACTTACTGTTGAAAAGATCATTAAGACTGCTGAGCGAGTTTTAAGCAGGTAATCTTCAGGAAATGATTTTCTTCAGGTGATCCTTGCCTTCATGGCCGGGCGTGTTTTTCGAGCAACTCATGTAGTTTTCTGATCTCAGGTCTCTTCGGAGATGATCCGGAGAAGATCCACTTAACGGAACCGCCTCTCTCGCCATAATACTCGATGTTTGAGTCGTAATCTATGGAGATGGCTGAGCCATCGAGGGAGACCCCTGCAAAGAGCCCCCGGCTCCTGGAGTAGGAATAGATCTCCGCCTTCATCTGGGCGTCAGTGGCAGCCCCTGCAGTCCGTCCCACCGGGCCTGCGGCAATGGCAGCATCCGCACCAAGAGTGAACTTCCCCTTCATGATGTTAGTGACACTCTTCTTTGTCTTGAAGACAAGAATAACATCCGTTGACTTCGCTCCGATCTGCCAGCCCAGGCTTCCGCCCGTTATGCTAACAAAGGCAGGATTGGTCCATCTGCGGTTCTCATCCCTTATCATCACTAT
>CAZITN010000152.1:0-2534 GCA_964542175.1 uncultured Thermodesulfovibrio sp.
CCTATAGCCCTTTGCCCATAGCCTCTTGCCTGTCTCCCAAGTTTGGTGGGCTATCTCAAGCTATACTGGAGAAGAGAGAGACTGGCTGAATTTATCATGCTCTCCACGGAGGGTTCTACATCCTCTGTGGAAGCCACCCCGAAGGAGAGGTCGTTCAGGTCTTTTTCTGAAATACCATAGATGGATGCGGATTCCCTCTCCCTGATCTTCTCTATTGTCATGATCGCTCCTGACCTTGTCGTCTCAGGCAGGATGATCATTATTCCCTTATCGTAGATGCCAAGGATGTCGGTCCTCGTTATGACGGACCGGAGGTATTCCGTGAGACGACTGGTGAAGGTGGCTTCGTCATCAGAGAACAGGGCCGGATGCGTGATCAGTATTACGGAGAGGTCACCGTCCTTTTTCGAGAGCTCGAGTTCGGCTTTCAGGTTTTCGATCAGTGCCTCGGGGCTCAGAAGGCCTGTCCGTGCGTCAATATGTCTGAAGAGCGTTGGCATGAGGGCTTTCAAGAGAGGCTCCCGCATCTCTGCGGCTGCGGCTGTCCAGGAGGCGGCCTTTTGTGCAGTGAAGGTGAAGAAGCCGTGTCCGATGAGATAGAGGGAGAAGATTCCGAATATGAAGTAGTCAGGGGTCTCGAGGATGGTCCCCATTGCACCTGTTGCAGCTACTATGAAGGCAATGAGCCCGATAGCTTTAACGGATGTCTTCTTTGAATATCCCAGAAGCATCAGGTTGTGATGCATGTGGTTTGTATCAGGTTGAAAGGGGTTCTTTCCCTTTACGATCCTCTTTGTCATCACCATGACAGCATCAACAATCGGGAGTGCAAGGATCAGGAGGGGGGTGACAGGGGAGACAACGCCGGTCTTTTTCTGCGTCAGGGCTATCGCCATGTATGCAAGGGAGTAGCCGATGGTAAGGCTTCCGGCATCACCCATGAAGAGACGGGAGGGGAACCAGTTGAACCGGAGGAACCCGATAAGGGCTCCGGTCAGGGCGAGGGAGAGAAGCAGGATATTGTACTGGCCGGTGTAATAGGCAAGAAGGCCGAAGCATGAAAATCCCACGATGGCGATTATCCCGGCAAGCCCGTCAAGGCCGTCGATCATATTCAGTGCGTTAATCACGCCTACCATGCAGAAGATGGTGAGAGGAACGGAGAGTATCCCAAGCCTTATTTCGCCCGTTCCGATCAGGTTCCCGAAGGTAAAAAGGCGGGTGTTGCTGAGATAGATCGCAAGGAGCGAGGCAACGATCTGGGCAACGAACTTCCACTTGTGGTCAAGCTCCCTGAAGTCATCCAGAAAACCGGCTATCACCAGGACGATCATTCCTGCAAAGTATCCCCTCAGGTCGGTGAGGGGGATGAAGAGCACTCCGCTCAGGCAGACAGCCATCACCATCCCCAGCCCCCCCACAAGGGGTTTTGGTTGGTTGTGCACCTTTCTCAGATTTGGGATGTCAAGGAGCCCGATTCGCCTGGCAAGCCTGGATAATTTTGGAAGTATGAACCAGGTGAATAAAAAGGCTGTGAGGAATGTCCCGGCCACTTTCATGAAAAAAGACATCTCCGTCCCCCCCTCAGGACGTTCTTGGACACGGAAAATCCGGCCGTCCTACCCTCTCCCTCCAGGAGAAAAATCCTTAGCGTCTTTGATGCATTAACTTCTTATAACATTATATCCCGGCTGGTGTTGCTTTTTCAACCCTGGGGGTTGTTGGATTGATTGAGTTATCGGGTTGATAGCGTTGGTGCGTACAAGCGTTAATGCGTTAATGCGTGGATGCGAGAAAGGCGAGAAATGACCATTGACCAATGACTAATGACTAATGACCAACTAAAGGTGAGACGCAGGAAACGCTGCCCGATTTGCACTTACGAAGTGTATGTTTTTTTTAAGAGATTATGGATTTTTAAGGACTTCATCATGGTTGCCAACCACTCTCAAGAAAATTGTATCATCTATGACCTCAAAAGTGGCCCGGTAAGAAATATCTATTCTCATCTCCCATATACCCTGGGTGCCTTTAATCTTCTTTGTATGTAATGAAGGGTGGTGAAAGTCTTTTGCAAGCAGTGAAATCTGTTTGTCTGCTTTCTTTCTTATGTTTTCGGGTAATTGCTGGTAAGACTTCCTGAATCTATGATATGCCTTGATTTTCAACTTCTGAGTTTCTGGATAAGATCTTCCGCTGTCCCATTCCCGATTATATTCCCTCTCTCCTTATCTATATCTGCTTCCTTTTCCATCTGCTGCCATTGTCTGGACCAGAAATATGCCTGGCTTGGGTCAATGAATTCCTTTGCTTTTATGTAACAGATAAAATCCAGCACCTCCTTGATTTTTTCAGAAGGTAATGTTTCAATCTCCTTTAAAAGATCCTCTTTATATTGTGTATGGGTGCTCATATTACTCAGCCTCCTAACTTTTATTTGCTATTATACCACAGGTGGTTGCGTTGTTGGGTTGGACAACAGGCGAGGGGCTCTGCCTCCTCTTTCAGGGCTTCAATGAATTCAGAAAGGATTC
>CAZITN010000153.1:0-2507 GCA_964542175.1 uncultured Thermodesulfovibrio sp.
GAGCAGCTGACTCTTAATCAGCGGGTCGGGGGTTCGATTCCCTCACGGCTCACCACCTTTTTCCCCAATAAAATCAATAATTTCAAAGAGTTACAGTCATTTCCCCAGGTCTTTTCATGAACGGCAAAACACGGCAAAATGCGGAAAAATACGGAAAATTTGACACAGTTTTTGACACAGTTTGACACAGTTGCAGGTTTTCTTAACTAATTGAGGACAGATTCTCAGACCTTGTGGATCAGTCTGAGGTTGATCTGCTCGAGGGCTTCTTTCTTGGTTTCGTCGAGTATGGGGGAGTATATATGGGCAGTTGTTGATATCTGCTGGTGTCCCATCAGCTCCTGGACTACACGGAGATTTACACCGGACTGAACAAGCCAGGAGCCGAAGGTTCTCCTGAGATCGTGAAGTCTGACATCCTCAAGACCGCATTTGTTTGCATAGGTCCTGAAAGCTTTGCTCACCGTACCTGGATCTTTCCACTTGAAGAGCCTGCCGATCTCTCTGCCAGTTACGGACTTCAGTTCTTCAAGAAGGCTCCTGATGGAGTCGGTAATGGTGATATACCTTTCAAGGTGAGATTTTGTCTTTCTGACATGTATATGCTCTCCGCGAATATCCTTCCAGGTAAGATTTAAGAGTTCTGAACGCCTCATGCCGGTATGCAGATAAAGAAGGACAATGATTCTGAATTCCCTGTCGTCAATGCTCCTGATTATCCTTTCCGCCTCTTCAAAGGTAAGAAATCTCGTCCTCTGTCCAGTGGGCAGAAATTTGATCTTCTGGAAGGGGTTTTTCTGGATATAATCCCACTTGACCGCCAGGGAGAACCCGGCCTTCAGATGCCGGAGGTAAGTGTTTATGGTAACGGGCTTCACCTTCGAGGACTTGCGTTCGATGTAGGTATCAATAACACGGGAATTCACATCCGCTATGTTGATATTGCCAATCGTTGCTATAAAGTCGTTGAACGCAAGCTTGTATGCCCTGTAAGTCGAGTGAGTTCGTGTCTTCTCGATGTATTCAAGGACATCCTTTCTGAGGACCTGAATTGAACAACTCTCTTTCTTTTTCAGATAGGCAAGTTTTGCACGGACCTGCTTCTCTGCAAGCTGGTTGAACCTCATCTGTGCCTGCCTGGGGTCCTTCGTCCTGAGGGAGATTCTTTTACGTCCCCCTGCCGTATTCGTCACCTCGACGTAGAAGACCCCGTTCTCACGCCTGTACAGCTTCATGCCTAATTTATAGCATGGGAACATGTTTTTTTTCAATTCAGGCCCTCCATGAAGACTTCCGCCTCGAAACGGTCGGATTCATAAAAACTGTCTATGCTTTCCCTGTCGACGATCCACTTCCCGTCAAGCCGCTTGCCGTATATGACCCCCCGCTTCAGTAGTTCGCGGAGTTTCTTCTCCCCAAGACGGCTATACATCCTCGCTTCCTTGAAGGTCAGCCATCTGGCAGTATTTATGTCTATGGCATTTCTCATTTCAGAAACAGAAAATACACCCAGAGGGCAACAATCAGGATGAAATTCATGATCTCAAAGAAGCCTCCTCCAGACTTGCCCTTCGGTTCATTCTGAAGCTTACCAACCACATCATCCATCTTTTTGACCAGGTTGTCCGGCATTGTGGCCTTCTGGTTTTCGTGCAGTTGCGAGACGGCACGGTAGAGGTTGTAGCTCACGACTAGTTGCATCATCAGGTATTCGCTTATCTCGTCTACAGATATTTTCCCGTCCGTCCGGCCGGGTTCTTCCAACGCTTCCTGTATCTTCTCGTTCATGATTATCAGTTCAGTGAAATATCCCTTTCAGAATTCATCAGGAGGGCAAATTCCCTCTTCCGCCTCTCCCTTTCGTCAGGATCGTCCGTGAAAATGAAGACATCGCGGCAGGCCTGAACAAGATTCTCTGTCTTTCCATTGAATCTCCTGAGACTCGCCAGTTCCGAAAGAATGTTGATGAGCAGTTCATAGTAGAACTTTTCCATGATCCTCTCATAGTCTTCGGGCGCGAACTGTCTCGCCTTCATCTTGAGCCCTTCGAGAAGTGTGAAGAACTGGAAGAGTTCGTCGTAGATGGAAAACTCCCTGATCCTTTTCAAACCCTCTATGAGTTCAGTCTCATCTTCAGTCTTCAGGACCTCAAACACCTTGTTCCAGTCCCTTATGGTCAGGAATGTGATAGACGATCCAATATGCCTGATAAGCAATTCCTGCTTCCCGGTGCTGAACTCTCGAAGTCTATCCAGAATTTCCCCGGAGAGAAAACCCTCCAGCCTGAGCAGGGATTTTACGAGAAATCCGTTGTCCTCCGGGGCCTGATCTCGGGGATCTGATTCCGAAGAGGCTGAATCTTCATATTCCGGAATTGCAAGGTCGCTTTCTTTTCCGTCATACGACGGCATCGGCAGCCTGTCAGGTGGCGGAGGGGAAGTATCAAGCCACCTCTTTATCTGCTCATTGCTTGCTGCTCTTATTTCGTCTTCGGGCGGCGGAGGCGG